>NZ_JAGGMM010000001.1:743897-1115846 GCF_017875315.1 Methanomicrobium sp. W14 | reverse complement strand
TCAGATGGTGTACTGAGATACGCGAGTTCTCGGGAAACATCTAACGCTGCAACTGCTTAATAGAGAAGTGATGAGTGTCTTTTTTTGTGTTTTTGATTTAGTTTTTTGATTTAATTGTAAGTGATTTTGAAAGACGTTTTTTTGTATTGATTTTCTGTTTTTGCAATCTGTTTGTGTTCTGAGAGTTTGAAGATGACTTTCTTTGTCACTGTTCGTTTTTTTCACTGATGTTTTTATTCTGTTTAATTAAAGTAAAGGAATTTGAATTTTTGATTTTTTCATTAGTTTTTTTAATATCTCAAAAAGATTTATCAGCAATAATGAATCTTATTTTTTCAGCAATGTACGGAATATACAGTTATCCTGTCCATCTTGAAAAGGAAGGGTTAACTATTGATATCACAGAAAATAATGGCATATACAGGTATGTGCGCAATTGTTGCGGAGAAAAATATGAATGCCTTATATCTTCACCTGGCGAAAAAATCCATGTTAATCCTGTAGAACCTGTAAATCTTCCAAAATATATTACTAAATATCTGGAAATAGATTTTGAAAGGGTTTTGGTCTCCCCTGAATCAAATATTATGTATTACCTGACTTTTCCTATAGAAATCGGTGTTTTTCTGGAGTCAAAAAAGAATCTTGAACCTTTGGATCTGTTTTCGCTTCAGCCAGCAAAATATTCGCTTTACGGAGACCCGACAAACGGTGAAATTGTAAAGTACTATAAGAGTTATCTGAGAAGAGACCTTCCTGAAGTTGATATACTCAAAGAGGGAGTTTTATCGATTACTATAATTAATTCAGACAGCACTATAGCATCTGTTTCAAAACTGGTTTTCGACAGTTACGGCATGAAGGTATATTACAATGAGAATCTGGTTTCAATGGTTGCACAGATGAAAATATACCAGAAAAATATTGCCGAAACTGAATTTCTCAATGTGCCTTTACTTGTTGGAATGGAGAAATCTGCAGAGCTCTACACGACACGAAATATTCCGGCTATAAAGAGGTATTATCTAATGGAGAGGGGATTTGATTGAGTGATTCGTTAATATCTGTTTTTTTTGTCCCCCTGACAAAGAGCGGGGTAACAACAATAGACGTAATCATTTTTTTTGTGATACTGTTTTCTTCCATAATAATTGCCAAAATAATCTCTATTAATGTAAAAAGGCGGATTTCTGACAAAATTCCAATAAGTGACAGGGAAACAGTAGGCAAAATAATTTCTATGATTATAATTGCAGTTGGTTTTCTTGTAGCTCTGCCATATATAAAAGTTGATCTCTCGGGTATTTTCGTTGCAGGAGGACTTCTGGCGATTATTATAGGTATAGCCGGTCAGAGCCTTTTTTCAAATGTTATCTCCGGGGTAATTCTGTTTTTTGAGAGACCTATAAAAATTGGTGACATTATAGGCGTGGGGAATGTTACGGGAACTGTTGAAAATATTCAGATTCTCTCGACTGTGATAAAAACCTACGACGGTATCTTTACAAGAATTCCTAATCAGACCATGTTTACGTCTGAAATAGAAAATTATGTGGCGCATGCTGCAAGGCGGTTTGAGTATACTGTAGGAATAAGGTATGAAGACGATGCTGACGCAGCAATAAAAATCATAAAAGGAGTAGTATCCAGGCATCCTTTTGCGTTAAAAAATCCTGAGCCTACAGTATA
Source organism: Methanomicrobium sp. W14 (assembly GCF_017875315.1). Classification (NCBI taxonomy): domain Archaea; kingdom Methanobacteriati; phylum Methanobacteriota; class Methanomicrobia; order Methanomicrobiales; family Methanomicrobiaceae; genus Methanomicrobium; species Methanomicrobium sp. W14. Next base: position 1,114,157 of record NZ_JAGGMM010000001.1, on the reverse strand, counting down.
TGTGGATAAACTGGATGAGAGTAGTGTAAATATCTGTGTAAGGGTATGGGCGCCTTCTTTAGTATGGTGGGACGTAAGAATGGAGCTTTTATGGAAGATAAAACTGGCCCTTGAGGACGGAGGTATTCAGATACCGTTCCCGCAGAGAACATTGTGGTTCGCAGATGAGGCCAAGTGCAGTCTTTCAGGCGAAAAGAGCAGGTGAGGTTTTAAACCTGAATTTTGGTAATTAAATTTATATAAGAGAATAGAGCGAAGATTTATCAGTATTTGAAAATTTCACACTGGTAAAACTTTGTGTTGTCAGATTGAGGATGAGAGGTGTTCTGTTTATTGGCAGGTTTCAAAAATTTTGTAAATAAAATAAAAAATTATCCTTACCTGTCTGCATTACTGCCTCTGAAAAAGTCTCAGGTTCCTGTTGAGATTATAGCAGGTATAACTTTTGCTTCATTGGCAATACCTGAAGTAATGGGTTATACAAGCATTGCGGGAATGCCTGTTGTAACCGGACTTTATACAATGCTTCTGCCGATGCTTGTATTTGCTTTTCTTGGCTCCTCACGTCATCTGGTTGTAGGTGCCGATTCTGCGACAGCGGCAATTATTGCAGGCGGTCTTATTGTTTATGCAGTTCCAAAATCCTCTGAATACGTCGCATATGCAGGAGTTGTAGCGATAATATCCGCCGTACTTCTGATTACTGCAGGAATTCTGAAATTAGGATTTATTGCAGATTTTTTATCGAAGACTGTTCTTATCGGATTCCTTACAGGCATAGGGATACAGATCTCTCTCGGACAGATTGGAGTGATGCTTGGAGGCAGCAGTACGTCTGACGGCTCCATATACAGCCTGGAATCAATTTTCAACAGTCTTTTAAGCATCAATATACCTACATTAATCCTGTCATTATGTGTTGTGGCGTTCATAGTTTCCGCAGGGTATTTTGACAGCAGAATACCGGGTGCACTTATAGCGGTTGTTTTAACGACATTTGCAGGCTGGATAACAAGTCCTGAAGTCTACGGGATAAAGCTTTTAGGTGAATTTCAGGGAGGACTTCCGCAGATTTCACTACCTGTTATTCCTTATGAGAATCTTTTAGGAGTTGTTGAAATTTCGGTTGCTTGTTTTCTTGTTATACTTGCACAAAGTGCTGCAACATCACGTGCCTATGCCCTTAAATATTCGGAGAAGTATGACGAAAATACAGACCTTCTCGCTCTCGGCTTTTCAAATGCGGCAGCCGGGATTTCCGGGACTTTTGTTGTAAACGGAAGCCCTACAAAGACTGAGATGGTCGACAGTGCAGGCGGAAGGACCCAGTTGTCCCAGCTTGTTGCTGTCTGTGTCGTAGCAGCTGTCCTGGTATTTATTACGAAGCCTTTGTCTTATCTTCCGCAGGCAGTTCTTGCGTCAGTTGTTTTTGTAATCGGCCTTAAACTGATAGATATTAAAGGAATGATAACCGTTTTTCATTTAAGGCCGGTAGAGTTTATTGTTGCCCTGATTGCAGCAGTGTCCGTTGTTTTGTTTGGCGTGGGGGAAGGTCTTGGGATAGCGGTTGCATTTTCTATTGTAGCCCATCTGCGCCACAGCTACCGGCCTTTAAATTCGCTTCTTGTAACTACACCTCGCGGTGCATGGAGACCAACTTCTCTTTCGGAAGGTTTGCAGGCGGAAGAAGGTCTTTTGATATATCGTTTCGGCTCGAATCTCTATTTTGCAAATGAGAGTATGTTTACACGTGAGGTTGTGACGCTTGCGATTACTGCCAGGCCTCACCTGAAGTGGTTCTGCCTGTCTGCCGCAAATATCGGAGATGTTGATTACACCTCTTCCGAAGCCTTAAAAGAAGTATATTATGAGCTTGAGAAAAGAGGCATTACTTTTGTCATATGCGACATTGTAGGCCCTGTGTTCAACAAAATGGAGAAAGACGGATTTTTTGATCTTATCGGCCGGGAAAACATATTCGCCAATGCGACAGACGTTCTTTACGCCTACAGGAATTTAGATAAACAGGTTAAATCTCCTGATATTTGATTATAGTCTGGGCATAAGTCTTATTTGCCTGTTATTTACTTTCACCGTGCCTGCTCTTTATTGATATAGTGGGACATCTTATATCTCAGATATGAAAAACGTTGAAATGTCAGTTTCGGGAAATGTTCTGATGATAAAGGTTGACCTCTCAAAGGAATTCGGGGCATCCAAATCAGGCAAGTCTATAACTGTTGCATCGACTGAAGGGAATATTTCGGTTCCTGAAAACGAAGATATAAAAATAGGGCTTAATGTCTACAGAAGAAGATAATCTATTTTTTTTAACTTTAATGAATTAATCTGACATTTTTATCGTAGTAATATAATCCAAATATAATAGTGTGGTAATTATTAAGTTCTTGAGTGTTGTATATGGGACTGATATTATGCTCTCTCTTCTTTTTGTCGGTGGGGATTCGGATATGTTAAATGCCGTATGGCATTTTTTTGAAAAATATGGTGATATCAGGGTGGAAACATCCGGTTTTGATGACGCTTTGGGAGTTTTGGAAAATGATAGTTTTGATTTTGTGATATCTTGTGTTGGGACTTCCGAAATGGAGTGTTTATCACTTTTAAAGTGCCTGAGAGATAAAGGAAACAACGTTTCTTTTATTATTTTTGCAGAAAAAGGCAGGGGAAGTGATGTAATAAAAGTATTCAATGGTGGTGCCTGTTACCACGTTGAGAAAGAAGGCTGCAATGAAGGACGGTTTACAGAAATTCTGGATTATGTAAGAAAAACGCAAATTTCAAAAATATCTGGTGAGATGCCTGAATATACGCCCGAAAAACTCTCTGATATCATACGTTTTCTGCCGGATGCAGCTTTTGCAATTGACACATCCGGATTAGTGACAGAGTGGAATCCTTCCATTGAAAGGATGACGGGTGTAAAAAGAGAGGATATAATCGGTAAAGGCAATTATGCTTATTCTGTTCCTTTTACCGGTGAGTCGGGGCCCTGTCTTGCGGATTACGCATTAAAAAATACAGGACCTGAAAGGCATGGAAAATACCCTATAGTTAACGACGGGTTCTGCCTATCCTCAATTGTTTTTGTGACTGCTTTAAATGACGGTAAAGGTGCATTTCTTCTTCTGAAGGCTAAACCCTTTTATGACAAAAAAGGAAGAATTGCAGGAGCTATAGAAACTGTAACCGATATAACCCGGATGAAGAAAATAGAATATGATCTTTTTGAAAAAGAACACCTCCTGAAGACTTTGATGGACAATCTTCCGGGTATAGTATACAGGAGCTTCAATAATTCAGACTGGACTATGAAGTTTATAAGTGCCGGCTGCAGGAATCTGACGGGGTATACTGCTGATGAAATTATCAACGACAGAATAATATCATATGGGTCGATGATTCACCCGAACGACAGGATGAGAGTATGGGATAATATTCAGGAGAGTGTTAATAAAAGGCAGCCTTTTCAGCTGGTTTACAGGATATATAGTAGAGAAGGCGAAGAAAAATGGGTGTGGGAGCAGGGAAGAGGAGTATTTGAAGGCGACAGGCTTCTCGGTCTGGAGGGGCTGGTTCTGGATATTTCAAAAGGAAAGCTCGCGCATGACACTATGAACGAAATTAACCGGAAACTTTCTCTTTTGAGCAGCATCACACGTCATGATATTTTAAACAACCTTTCGCAGGCTATGTCCTCGTTGTCTCTTATCCAGGATGAAATAAAATCAAAAAGAGGTAAGAACCTTTTTGAAAATGCAAATCACCGCCTGAACAGGATAAGGGATCAGGTTGTTTTTACAAGCAGGTATCAGGACCTCGGGACAGAAAGTTCTCTGTGGCAGAATTTGTATAATGTCATTGAAGATGTGAGTGGTGTCGCCAGAGACGCAGGTGTCAGTGTTGAAAATAATACAGCCGGATGGTGTATCTATGCTGATTCGATGATAAGAGCCGTATTTTACAATCTGATTGAAAACAGCATGCTCCATGGGAAAAAAGTGAAAAATATAATCCTTTCAGTTTCCGAAAGCAAGAAAGGGCTTTGCATCTGTTACAGGGATGACGGTGTAGGTATCCCGGCCGATAAAAAAAAGCTTATTTTTAATTCGGACTATGGTGACAATACCGGTTTTGGACTGTACCTGTCAAGGCAGATTCTGGGTATCACCGGAATAAGTATCGAAGAGACGGGAAAAAACGGGGTTTTGTTTGAAATTCTTGTTCCCAAAAACAAATACAAAAAATACTGACACTTAAAGTATATTCGTTCTTGTGTGTTTTATGCTTTATTTAACTTTTCAAACAGAATAAATAGAAATTTCAGAATTTACATGAAAAGTGATTCTGAAATGGATAATTTATAATGATATTAATTACACAGGCTTACAACAGGAATAATTATTGGAGGAAACCGTATTATTTTAACATTCCTTTTGTGTTTTTTGGTTGTCGTTGTTTTAATGCCTGAAATTTGTGGTGAACCGCCGTTTTACAGGAAATTCATGAATCGGACGGGGAAAATCAGGGGTGAAAATGTTTTTGTCTCCTGAAAGCCTGAGAGGAAAATCACTTGGAATACCCCAAAAGCTTCCGCCTTTTAATCCCGACAGTGATATTCCAAAGCCCCCTGACTACGAAAACCCCGGATGCTGGGTGAAACTGCCCGAATATTTTATCAGGAAGAAGCAGCCTGTTGATGTGTTCTGGGTTTACCCTACCATACTTTCCGATGATAAGACGTACCTTATGGATATCTCTGACCCGGACTTAAGGAAAAAGGCCGAATGGACTATAGTCGAGCAGGCAAGCATCTTTGACGGGCAGGCTAATATCTATGCACCTTATTACAGGCAGAACAACGTGAAGATAAATCCTCTCATGCTGACTGATGCAAAAGCGATTTTCAATCTCGGCCAGGATGACCTTATCAGAGCTTTTGATTATTTCCTCAGGAATTTCAACAGGGGAGAAAGGCCGGTAATTCTTGCCGCACACAGCCAGGGTTCGGTGAGGGTCGTTGAACTTTCAAAGGCAGGGGAGCTTCTGGCGGGCGATGCCGAATCGTTAAAACGGCTCGTCTGTGCCTATACAATTGGTTATTCCATAACGCCTTTGGATTTAAAGGTAAATCCTCTAATAAGAATAAGTGAAGGCCGGGATGACACAGGCTGTTTTGTTTTGTACAATACCATCTCGGATGAAGAAGGAAAGGAAAAGGAGGGGCCGACGATTATTCCCGGGACTTTCGTTGTCAACCCCCTCAACTGGAAGACTGATGATACTTTTGCACCGGCATCAATGAACCTCGGCGCCTGCTTTTTTAAGCATGAGCACCAGAAGACACCTGACAGGTATTCCGGTTTTGCGGCTGCACAAATCGCCGGGAGCGCTCTTGTTATAACTGACATTAAAAATCCTGAAGAGCTTCCTGCAACAAGCGTCACTTTCCCAAAAGGAGTTTATCATATGTATGACTACGCGATATTTTACGAAAACCTGAGGAAGAATGTTGCAGATAGGATTAGTGCATATATGGAGAAGAATTCTGAAAAAATAAGTGAATTATCTTGATAATATCCAGTTTATATTAATCTATTCTTTTTCTTCAATATTATGTATCATTTTTATCATTTGAAGTTTTAATTCAGGAAGCTGTTTTTGTATTATAAACCATAATATGCCGGTATCAACGCCAAAATATTTGTGAATTACAATATTTCTGGTGCCAACAATTCTTTTCCAGGGGATTTGGGGATACCTGCAACGAAAATCCTCTGGTATATTAGAGGCTGCCTCTCCTATTATTTCGATGTTTCTGACAACTGCATCTATGGTTTTTTGGTCAGTTTCAAAATCTTCCTTTGAATAGTATTTTATATAATCTGAAATTCTCTCTGCGGCCTCAATAATATCATCAACTGATATCAGGACATCACGCTTTGACATATACCGCATCCTCTAAAATTCCGTCATAAATCCGTTTTCTTTGTATAATTCCTGCTTTAAGGATTAAATCAACATTCTTTTTAAGAATTTTTTCAAGTTCGTCTTTTAGATCAACAACTTCCCAGCCAATTGGTTCTGAAAAGTCTACCATGATGTCCAGATCGCTTTTTTCTGTTTGTTCACATCTTGCATATGATCCGATTATACTGATTTCGGATATTTTGTATTTTTGCGAAAGCCGGTTGTAATTTTTATTTAAAGTTGCAACTATTTTATTCAGTTCCTCTTTTCGCTCTTTATTGTTGTTGGAATCTTCGCCGGAACTCATTTGATAAAACCGAGCTTTTACTTAATTTTAATTATAGTGTTTATTCAGATAAACTATTGCATAAGAATACTTATGCAATTCTTTTCTGCAAAAAGGAATTTATTTTTCAAGCTGTTTTTTTTGAACGTCTAAAACCAAAGGGTTACTTATTCCGCCGAGAAGCTCTGTAATCGAATGGACGTATGGCTCCTGTCTTGTAAGGCTCGGTGAGACAAAAGGGTCTTTTCTCTGTTCTTTTCTTCCCATTCGTGCATGTCCTGTTGATATGTAATGCAGGTAGTCTTCTTTTGTCAGGTTCCACGTGACGTTTATTTTAAGGTGGACTATATTGTGATTGTCTTTTTCATTGTTATTTGGAAGCATCACTGCACGGGTTTTTGGAAGTGCAACCGGTTTTCCGCCGTTTGAGTTCGACAGTTCCAGAACTTTTTCCCATAACCTGTTGCAGAAAGGTTCTGCATCGGGACATACCCTGCAGTACCTGTTTGTCGGCGGGAAGCAGTCGCCTTTGTAATGTTTGCAGAAATTCTGTTTCATGTTTTTCAGGAATTTGTATTTCAAATCGTAAAAATTTATGATCCGTAAGAAGCCTGAATAGCCGGAAAATTTAATGCAGTATCTTAATCATCGTTTGCCTTAACAGGACTTAACCTCGGGTTGCCTGTACCCCCACGAATTCTCTCTTTTCATCGGATTCAGGCTTTTCATTTACCTCAGGATATAGACTGACGGCCTCATTCAGACGCTTTATAAGTTCTTCGTATGTTTTTGCCTGTGTGAAGCAACCCGGAAGTGAAGGAACCGAGGCATAAAAATGACCGTCCTCGTCTTTTTCTATAAGGCAGTTATATTTCAGATTTAGTCCTAATCTGCTTTTTAATCAAATAAATGATTGTTTAAGAATGCAGAAAGACTCTCCCAAAAAAATACCACAACAGACTTGGAAAAAAAATTTTCAAAGGCTTTGAACGTGATTTCCCGAAGCCTCAGGAGGGAATTGAACCCCCGACCTGCTGATTACAAATCAGCCGCTATGCCGCTAAGCCACTGAGGCGCTCTAATAATGTTATATCTTCACTATAAAAAAGATGGCGGTTTGCGTTCAGAAAACCCTTTTGAAAACGTCATTAAAACACCATTATTTAATCCCTTGGAATAACAAAACATTATCCCAGATACTATATGGCGCACCTAACCGTTGACATTGGGGGAAGTCCCGGAATCGACTGCCGGGGGTTCTGCAGTTACTGCTATTTCAAGCGCCTCAAAAAAGAGGAGAACCCTGAGCCATTCGGGTGCAAATACTGCCTCCCTTTTACAAAAGGCTGTGATTACTGCACCAACGGAGTCAGGGAAAATTACGAAGGCTTCAAAGACATAAGAGACGTTGCGGACAACATCCTTGCAGACCTCCAGCTGATGGACGGCGAACTTGAAAAAATAACGATAAGCGGCGGCGGTGACCCGTCGTGCTACCCGCAGTTCAAAGACTTAATGGAAATCCTCGGGAGTATGGAGGTTCCGATTCACATCGGGTACACGTCAGGGAAAGGTTTCGACGACCCCGACATTGCAGACTTCATGGTGGACAACGGCCTTTCTGAGATATCATACACAATATTTGCAAGCGACCCGAAGCTCCGCTCGGAATACATGGTTGACCCGACACCAAAAGCCTCCCTTGAGGTATTCAGGAGGCTCTGCAAAAAAATAGACGTCTATGCCGCGGCGGTAATTATACCTGATGTGAACGACGGCGAGGCGCTCGAAGATACCTGCCGCTTCGCCGAGGAGTGCGGGGCCAAAGGAATTATACTGATGAGGTTTGCAAACCGCACCGACCAGGGCCTGATACTTGGAAACGCCCCTATAATAAAGGGGCAGAGGGTTCAAACAGTCCGTGAATTCGCGGAAATGGTCATTTCCCTGAACTCCCGGTACAAGATAAAGATAAACGGAACGCCGTTAGGTGACCCTGAAATCGGTTCGCCTTTCGCGATAACCGATGAGCCCGACCTTCTGGAAAAACTTCCACGTGTTGAAAAGGACGCGACAATAATTACCGGGAGCATCGCGGCACGTCCCATACAGACGATACTTGACGCATGTGGGAACAAATCCTGGGTGTACGGGACGCAGAAAGAGATTGCCTGCCTTATAACAATAGATGACCTGAAGTCAGTCGACCTTTCAAAAATAGGTGAAGTAGTGATTATTCCGGGAAGGAGCTTTGTTCATGAAAAGGAGGCAACAGAAGTCCTTTCATCAGACGGTGTCGAAAGAACTGTCATAAGAGGGCCAGATATGCTCACCGCCGATGCGGAGACAAGCATGGGAATGGACAAAAACGGTGTGCTGCAGATGGAGATGGACGGCTTTTCCGAACTTATCCGGCTTATGAACATGTACGGAAGAGACCGTGAGTAATACCGGTTACCGATGATGTAACGTCCGCCGGTTAATTAGAGAAAGTTATACTTTAGCCGGTGCATAAATAATCCCTGATGAAAAGTCCTTTTCACGTAATGATTATTCCGACTCTCGGGTGCCCTTCAAACTGTCTTTACTGCTGGAGTTCGGAGGAGGACTCTCCCGTAATGACTATAAAAACCGTCAGAAAAGCGGTTGAATGGCTGAAAAAACTTGAGGGTTACCAGGTGACCGTGACATTTCATGGCGGAGAGCCCCTTCTTGCAGGCCCCGGATTTTTCAGGGAGGCACTCCCTCTTCTCTCCGAAGGTTTAAAACACCTTGAACCCACTTTTGCCATCCAGACCAACCTGTGGAGGATGACGCCTGAGATTGCAGAAATCCTTGCAGAATACAATATCCCTGTAGGTTCAAGCCTTGACGGCCCAAAATCCATAAACGACCTCCAGAGAGGCGTCGGATACTATGAAAAAACCCTTGAAGGATGCAGAATCGCACGTGAAAACGGACTTGACGTAAGGTTTATCTGCACTTTTACAACTGAATCGTTTGAAAGAAAAGAGGAGATCTTCAGGTACTTCATGGACAACGGACTTGCGTTGAAACTTCACCCGGCACTGCCTTCACTGCGCGGAAAAGAGCCTGAAAAATATGCACTCCCGCCGGAAAAGTACGGTGAGCTTCTGGTATACCTCCTTGATATGGCTCTTCTTCATATGGACAGGACCGAGATAATGAATATAAACGACATGTGCAGGTGCGTATTTACGAGGCACGGAAGTGTGTGCACTTTTGCAGACTGCATGGGGACAACTTTTGCGATAGGCCCAGACGGAGGCATATACCCTTGCTATCGTTTTGTCGGAATGCCGGAATACCTGATGGGAAATGTGCATGACAATCCCTCAAAAGAGGATATTGAGAATTCAAAGGCATGGAAGCTTATGCAGGAATACAAAAGTTTTGTCGATTCGAACTGCAAAGACTGCTGTCATATCACCTACTGCCGCGGAGGATGCCCGTACAATGCCATTGCGCCGACCGGCGGAAAGATTGAAGGGGTCGACCCACACTGTGTGGCGTACAAAAGAATCTTTGATGAAATATCTGCCAGGCTCGATGCGGAGATGTTTGAGGAGCCCCCGCAGGGCATGGGGTACGGAGGACGCTCACGCAGGCGCAAAAGAAAAGCGGGTGTCACAGATCTTATGCAGAGAATAATTATGAAATAAAACTGAAATTACTGAAACAAAATCGTTTTTTTATGTTTATGATTATTTACAGTCCCCTTCGTGTCCGTGCATATGCTCACCTTCATGGTAGTGATAATGCACATGCGAAAAAGAGCCGTGGGAATGTATATGGCTGTGAATGAGGTTTGTCGATGCAAGAAGCTGTGTATCTTCCATAATATCCTGGCTTTTTTTGTCTGCAACGATATTGTGCTCTTCGCCGAAAACAAGGGCCCTGTCGCTTATTGCGGTTACCGTTTCCAGGTCATGCGTTGCGGTTATAATCGTCTTTTTGGTTCTGCCCATCCCGGAGAGGAATTCGGTGAGCCAGAACTTGCTTCTCGGGTCAAGACCGCTTGTAGGTTCGTCAAGGAGCAGAACGTCAGGGTTTACGGAAAGTACTGATGCAATGCAGACCTTTTTCTTTTCGCCGCCGCTGAGGGTGTGTGGTGCCCTGTCCCTAAGCTTTGTTATCCCCATCATCTCCATAACTTCTTCCGTCCTTGCCTTCACCTCGTCAGGGTCAAGGTCAAGCTGGAGGGGTCCGAAGGCAATCTCGTCGTAGACTGTTGATGAGAATAGCTGAACGTCCGAGTTCTGGAAAACAAAGCCCACCTTTTTCCTGAAAAAGCGGCTGTAAGGGTTGTCGTCAAGCGAATCGAACATCTCACTTCTGACAGGGTTTCCGAAGGCGGAAAAGCTGCCGGAATCGGGAAATATCAGTGCGTCGAGTATCGAAAGAAGGGTGGACTTGCCGCTGCCGTTTGATCCGAGTATCGAAACCTTTTCACCAGGTCTTATTGACAGCGTGACGTCATTTAATGCCCTGAAATTTCCGGGGTAGCTGTATGATATACCGGTCAGGTCAAACAATTTGTCCATTTTGTCTCTGCTCCTTTTTTAGTGAATAATAGTTATCTGGGAGAATATTATGAGAGATACACCCAGGATGACGGAAAAAACCCCTGAGATGTAATCCCTTCTGTTCGCGCAGAATGTATCCATAATTTTTGCATCTCCGTTGAACCCCCGCGAGACCATGGCCATGTGCACCATCTCGCCGGTTTTAAGAGACTTTATGAGCGTGTGGCCTATACGTTCGCCGACCCATTTCTGCTCCTTAATCATCGGAAGTGGCTTTAGTGTCCTGCTCTTTTTCGCCATGTAAAAGTCTCTTATCATGCCTGAAAAGAGGAATATATACCTGTAGCACATGTCAAGCGTCAGGACATATATCTTAGGCACATGAAAAGTTCTGAGCGATTTGAACAGGACTGAATGCCTTGTGGTAAGAAAAAGCAGGACTGCAAAAGAGACGCAGGTCACGACCCTCAATATAAACCTTGTGGCCGTAATAAGCCCCTGCCATGTTATAGTAAGCCCTCCGGGAAGTGCTGCCGGCCCCAGGTGAGCTCCCTGTCCGGGACTTATAAGGACAATTGCCGCATCACCCGGCATAAACACGTTGAATATAACGGGCAGGATTATTATGCCTGCAAAAACCGGGATAAACAGCCATATTCTCTTTATGAAAAAGAACAGGTCTATTTTGCTGAAATAGGCGGCGATAAGAGAGAGAATATACATCAGGAGGAGGACTTCAATTGACCTTGTCATGCTTACCCCGAGTATTATGACAATTATACTAAGGAGTTTGACTCTCGGATCAAGGCTTTGAAGAAAGCCTTTTTGCCTGATGTATTTTTCATTTTGCAGTGATTCGTCAAAAAACCTGAATACACCGGATATAGACTTCTGGATAAAATTCTTCTTCCGCCTTTTGTTGTCGTATGAAGGGCATTCTTCAGTTGTTTCGCCGGATTTCATCCACGCGGGTATCTGCATGCATGTATGCGGTTCAGTCAAGTTTTTTTCCTTCGTATATTTTTTGTATAGTCATTATTTCAGGGCTCAGGGAATATTACGGTCAGTTTCATTTTTTTCGGCGAGAATCTTTATCGCAACCGGAAAGACCGGGGTTTATTCGTTGCGTCAGTAAAATCTTAAGAATCATTTGATTTAATAATATATTTTATAGTGTCTTTTTGACCCGTTATGGTATTAATAAAAAATGGGTATGTTTAAGTTTTTTTGCCGGAAACGGTTAGTCCCTGCCTTTTGCCATGGCTCTGCCTGCAATAAACAGTATCCCGAATGTGAGGATTACGCCGATTATTGCGGATATGTAGTAGCCGGGAGCCTGTGTCGCCAGGGTTTCGTGGTCACCGCCGGAAAAGTCGTAGTCCGGAAGAGGTGCGCTCCAGACGTCGGCAATCTGTGCAAATCCTGAAGGAATGTATCCTACCATCTCCTCCAGTTCATCACTGCCCCATTCGCCGTAAGCCGTTCCTGTTGCGATAAGGCCTATCGGGACGATTATGACGAGTACTATAAGACATACGAAAAGGACCTTGAATGTTCTGCTGAATTCCATTTTTATCACTTCGTTATATCCTATGAGACCTGCGGATTTTCAGGGTTTTTTTTGGTGCCCGCTGTACTCGCTTCTTCTTTTTTGTAGTCAAAGATAATCGCCGGATCACTGCGTGCAATGTATGCGAATGCAACAGCCGTAACCAATGCCTCAACTATACTGAAGAAACAGCAGTGTGCAATAAGCATTGCAGGAAGAGTTATGTTCAGCCCGTAGGGCATATAAAGCGGAACCCCTGCCGCCGTATGCTCAAGTGCGGGCTGTATTCCCATCTCAAAGCCTGCCACTCCTGCCGCGACCGACAGACCAAGCCAGCCTGCGACCGCCGCCGCCGCAATTCTCAGATTTGAAGTGATAGGAGTTTTTCCACTTATGTACTTGTAGGTGTAGTAGCCGACAAACGGTATTACTACACCCATGTTGAAACAGTTGGCACCAAATGCTGTAATGCCACCGTCTCCGAATACCAGACACTGGATTAGAAGTGCAACCGACGTTGTAATAACGGCGGCCCAGGGGCCGAGGATAATTGCAACCAGAGCGCTTCCAACTGCATGACCGCTGCTCCCGCCCGGAATGGGCACGTTAAACATCATAATAACAAAAGTAAATGCTGCGGCCATTGCAAGATACGGAATCTGCCTTGATCTAAGGTAGTTCTGGACCTTGTAGCCTGCGTAGATCCAAATCGGGATCATAATGATATACATTACGATGAATGTAATTGGTCCAAGATAACCATCGGGAATATGCATTTTTACACCCGTTTTACTATCGGCGCTGGAATTATAAAAAAATACCTAAACGTAATAAAAATTAATATTCTTGAACAATAAAATTTAATTAAATTTAATAAAACTATTGGTTAATAAACTAAAATCTGGTAAAATTTATTATTCGTATTAAAAAAATTTGAAAATATCCATTTATAGTTTTAAGTAACACTTTCAATCTCTGCCCTTAAAGGATTATTATATACTGATTAGATTGTCCTAAAAATACAGCATAATCTGTTTTTATACAAATATGAGTTCTTGGGAATTTTTAATATTTCCTGATTATTTTTAGCTTTATATTCTCAAATTCATCAGTTGTCAGATAGCCTTTTGAATAAAGTAAAGAGACTTTTTCAATTTCCTCTGATATATTGAAATTGCAGGCAGTTTCCTTTTCACAGTTTATTTCCCTGATGTAGCCCGACGAAAGAATGCCTGTAGGAAGGGCGACGAAACCAATTCCGGCAATTGCTATTACGCTGGCCATAATTTTGCCCATGGGTGTTACAGGATATACGTCCCCGTAGCCTACAGTTGTCAAAGTCGCAACAGCCCACCACATTGAATGCGGGATTGAAGCAAAAGCCTCAGGCTGAACACTGTTTTCTGCATAATACATCAGAGTCGATGCTATTACTATGACAAGTGCCAAAATAAAAAGAGTCATTACAAGTGCTTCTTTCTCGTGTAATATGACTTTTTTAAGGAGATTAAATGACTGGGTGTATCTTGCGAGTTTAAACAGCCGGAATATACGAAAAAGTCTTAAAATTCTCAGGATTCTTAAATCAATTCCAATAAAAAGAGGAAGATAAAACGGGAGTATTGCAAGCAGATCAATTATTGCAAGAGGAGTAACTGCGTATCTGATTCTTCCAAAAAACGGTCTTCTGAAATCCCTGTTTTCTGTACAGCACCATAATCTGAGAATATACTCAACAGTGAAAACCAATACTGATACGACGTCTATAACCAGAAAAAGAATGTAGTTTTCAAAATTCTTCAGGCTTGAAAGAATTACGGAAGCAGAGCTTACTATTATCAAAACGATAAAGAACATATTTATTGCAGCTGCAATACGGTCTGAAGCATCATTGAATTCAAGTATATCGTAAACCTTTCTTTTGAGCATAAGCTAACAAAATGTATTCATACGCATACTTATTAATATACGTAAAAAGAGGACATTTCCTTAGATTTAAAGCATTTTTAATAGCTCTTTTTTAAGGATTTCACTTATTACTTTTCCGTCGGCTCTTCCGCGCATCTCTTTCATGACGACACCCATAAGAGGGCCGAGGGCTCTCATTCCCTGTTCTTCGATGAACTCGGTGCGTTCCGAGATTACTTTTTTAATTACGCCCGTAAGCTCTTCCTCTGATACCGCCGGTGCAATTTCATTCACTGCATCGCCGACGCTTTTTCCGTTAATCACGGCTTTCAGGATATCTGGAACGGCTTCTTTTGCTGCTTTTCCGCATTCGACAGCCGTGAGAACAGAGAGGAGGTCCTCGTCACTGACTGATTTCGTATCGAAGCCTTCGCGTCTTATTTCTCTTAGCGTTGAATAAATGGTCCTTGCCGCAAGGTTTGGTCTGACACCCTTTGCTACAGCTTCTTCAAACAGGGGGCAGCGCACCGAAAACGCTATGTTTTTCGCAAGTGCTTTGTCAAGACCGAACTCTTCGGTGAAGCGTTTTTCCTTTTCCGTAAGAAGTTCGGGTATCTGTACCGACTGCCAGTATTCATCGTCTATGTCGGTTGCAAAAACGTCCGTTTCCGGATACATCCTGTCAGCTCCCGGGAGAGGACGCATATATGCGGTGGAACCTTCCTCAAGCATTTTTCGGGTCTCTTCAGGAACACCTTCAAACGCAAGTTTCGAGCGTTTGAGGATCTGCCCGATAGCGCACTTTGCCTTTTTTTTCGTATCTGCGACAAGGATTACGCAGTCGTCATCTCCTGCTTTCGCGGATTCCTTAAGGGCTTTGACCTCTTCGGCAGTGACACCGTATGCCGGGAGTTCGTCGGTATGGAAAAGTCCTCCTACACCGCATTTTTTGGCATAGTCTGAAATCTCGCTTCCGAGTCTTCTTCCCGGCTGGATCTCCTTTCCTACAAGACCTGCAAAGCCGTTTAGGCGGACGGCAAGGATGCATTTCGCTTTTTTCAGAATCGATGACTTTGTATCCCTGAAAAGTTCTGTCACTTCAAAGACTTCTTCGGAAACGGATGCACCCCTTTCCCGGAGTTCGTCACGTATTGAGATGAGGTTTAACTGTCTTAGGACTTCTCTTCTTACGACCTCGTCGATTAGGTTTAAGTCCTGGACACCTTTTATTTCGACACGAGCCCCGCCTTTTATAGAGATGTTTACGTCCTGCCTGATTGTGCCCAGACCGCGTTTTACTTTCCCCGTGGAGCGGAGTATCATACCTATATATGAGGCGACCTCTTTCACCTGCTCTGGTGTTTTCATATCAGGTGCCGTTGTAATCTCTGCCAGGGGAATTCCTAACCTGTCAAGTGAGAATATGTCACCTTTCACACGCTGTGCGGCCTCCTCTTCAAGGCATATCGACTCAATATTTGCGCCGCCGGGTATGCAGTGAATAGTTCCGTTCAGGGCTACCAGTGAAGTCCTCTGAAAGCCGCTTGTGTTTGAACCGTCGATGACAAGCTTTCTCATGACATGGACCTGCTCGACAGGCGTCATGTTCATCATTTTTGCAAGCGTCAGCGTAAGACCGAGAGCTTCCCTGTTCATCGGTGCCGGGGGTTCTTCATCGTTTTCAACAAGGCAGGTCGTGTCATACTCATAGTAAGTGTAGATCCTGTCCTGCTTTTTCATCTCCTCCTCTGCCGCACGGTCGACTCCGCCCATTTCGCTTTCTGTAGCACGAAGATAACGCTTAAACTCGCCGTTTCTTTTCTCAACGTCGCGAAGTTTCGTAGGGCAGTGGCAGAAGAGCTTCTCTTTCGTATCAAGCTGCTGGTGAATCTCGATTCCGGCTTTAAGTCCAATTTCGTTATAATCCATTTGGTGTGCACCTCCCTGTCTCTCCGCGGAGGTCGGTTTTTATAAGCTCCTTTATTCGGGAAGGGTTTCTCTCCTGACCTAAAACCCACATGAGTTTTACAAATGCGACTTCAGGAAGCATGTCTTCTCCTTCGGTAATCCCTGCGTCCAGGAGGTCACGGCCTGTATCATAGACCCTGTCGCACACGCGGCCGTTGAGGCACTGCGATGTCATGACGACCTCGGTCCCGGTTTCGGCAAGTTCTCTTACCGCGTCAATGCACACAGAAGAGGTATGGCCAAGCCCTGTTCCTGAAAGGACAAGACCCTTGTAACCTGAAAAAGCCCTGATTATGTCAGGCGACATTCCTGGGTAGAAGTAGAGGAGACCTGTCTTCTCTTCGAGTCTGTCAAAAAGTTTTGGGCTGTTATGACCGCGTCTGACCACGTGCTCTTCAAGTGTCACGTCAAGGGACGGGTATTCCACTTTTCCGAGAGGTTTTTCGTTCATGCTCCTGAATGCATCACGCCTTGATGTATGCATCTTTCTTACCCTTGTTCCCCTGTGGATTGTGCAGTAGTCGTCGTTTGTTGTCGCGTGCATCACAACGGTGACTTCCCCGAGGTCTGAAAGGGCAGCCTTTGCACTGCACATGCCGTTCATTACGTTGTCGCTTGAAGGCCTGTCTGCGGAACGCTGTGAGCCTACAAAGCATATCGGAACCGGAGTTTTTACCATGAAGCTTACGGCTGCGGCCGAGTACGCCATGGTGTCGGTCCCGTGGGTTACGATTACACCCTTCGTTCCGGCCTTGATTTCATCATATATTGTCTTTGAAAGCGTCTTCCAGATAGAAGGAGTCATGTTCTCCGAGAGAATCGTTGCTGGGACGTGTGCACTGAAGCAGGCTATGTCTTTCAGGCCGGGTATTGCACGGAGGATGTCATCGGCTTCAAACTGGCTTGTTACTGCACCTGTCCTGTAGTCTATCTTTGAAGCTATGGTCCCCCCTGTAGAGATTATCGAAAGTTTGGGAAGACTTGTATTCTGCTCTATTTTTTTCTGTGAAGGTGCATGGGTTGCCGTTTTTTCGGTCTTTTTCAGGGTTTCGTAGTCCACACCTATATTGTAGCCGTTGTCAAGTTTTATGACGGCTTTTTTGTTTCTTTCTGTTATGAATACACCCTTAAGCTGTGTTCCCGCGTAAGTGCAGAGAACCCTTTCTCCTGGCTCTATTGTCAACTGATCAGCTCCTCGGCCTGTTTAATCATTTCTTTGAGAGATTTGTCTATACGCTGTTTCTGTAATTTTGTCCATTCAATGTCTTCTTTTAACGCGTAATCACGTTTTTCAATGCTCTTTCTGACAGCTTCGGGTGCCGGGCCGCCTGTTGCAGACCTCTCGTTCACGGAAAACCCTACGTCTAGTGCATCGTTTACTGCCTTTTCGTCCATTCCCTTATCTTTCAGGGAAATGCCGGTCATTTCAAGGGAAGCTTCTTCAAGAGTGTCGATATCAAGTTTTCCAAGCCTTACAGAACGCCCGACTATACCGTGGGCTGTCCTGAAGGGAAGACCGTAGTTTCTGACCATGACGTCTGCAAGTTCGGTTGCGGTCGAAAACCCTTTGCCTGCATCTTCCTCCATTTTTTCAGTGTTGAAGCGTGCTGTCTTCAGAAGGCCTGTCATTATTTTAACGGACGACTTCGTATCAAAAACTGCTCTCCACAGGTGCATCCACAAATCCTGCATATCGCGGTTATAGCTCATTGGAAGACCTTTGATGAGTGCGACGGATGCCGAAAGCTCCCCTGCGACAGAACCCGCTTTTCCGCGCATTATCTCGGCGCAGTCAGGGTTTTTCTTCTGCGGCATAATCGAACTTGTTGAGCAGTATGCATCGTCGAGGTTAACAAAGCCGGCAAATGAAGAGCTCCAGATTATAAGCTCCTCGCACATCCTGCTGAGTGTCGTCATAAGAATGGCACATGCGGATATCGTTTCTATGCAGAAGTCACGGCCTGCAACACAGTCCATGGAATTTTCCAGGACCCCGGAAAAACCGAGGAGACCGGCAGTATATTCCCTGTCTATCGGATATCCGGTGGAAGCAAAGGCGGCGGCGCCCAGAGGACATAAGTCGACCCTTAAAAATGTATCACCGAACCTTTCAAAATCCCTTCCGAGAGCCTGCTCGTAGTTCATAAAGTAGTGTGCAAGCGTTGTCGGCTGCGCATACTGCAGGTGCGTAAATCCGGGCATAAAGGACTCCAGGTTTTCTCCTGAAAGTCTGATAAGTTCTTCCCTTAGCCCGGATATCCCGGTGAGAATTTCAAGTATCTCTTTTCTCAGACTGATCCTGACGCAGGTTGCAACTTCATCGTTTCTTGAACGTCCCATGTGAAGACGTCCGCCTTTGTCGGCCCCGGTTCTCTCTATAATATATGCCTCTATTCCGGCATGGACATCCTCAAATTTGGGGTCGTATACAATTTTGGGAATACCGTCTTTGTAGAGGTGCAGAAGAACGTCCATTATGGCTCTTGAAGAGCCGGCGTCAATTATCCCCTGTCTTCTAAGCATAAGGAGGTGGCCTATATCCACAAGAATATCTGATTCTCCTATAAATGCGTCGGCATCTTTTGATGACAGGTAATTCCAGACTTCGGGCGGGCGTTCATCGCCAAGCCGCCCGCCTCTCATCGGGTCTTTACTCATGACAAATCTCCTGCCTCTATTATATGCTTCAGGTGCATATTTAAAGCGACTATTGACAGTCACTTTTTGTCGTAATGTACAGGAAAATATGAAAATTTTGACATTTCTATTTAAAACCGGAGTATAAGTTTAATATTTTCATAATTGCTCTTTTTTCACAAGTAGAAATTTTATTTTAGCGGGTGTCATATAAACATCATTTTCAATTATTGTTTTGGTATAATTATAATCAAATAATAAATCGGATAAATAAGTATGTAATAAAAAAAATTATGGTCCTGTTTAATTTTTTTAAGTATTTTGTCATTTTTTTTGCAATGATTTTTATAATCTTCCCGGTATCTGCCGAATCGGCGGGAAGTTCCTGGAATTTTACGGAGGTTGACACCGGCGGTAACGCCGGGTTTTATTGTTCGCTTGATTTCAATCCGGTTACGCATTATCCTGCCATAAGTTATAAAGAACCAAAATCCGACAGCCTCAGGTTTGCATGGTAAGACGAAAATACATGGAATATTAACAAAAACCTGACTAAAGGGTCATACTATGGCAAATTGTCTTTTAGTCATGCAGGTAATCCGTCAATCGTATTTTATTCCGCTCTTCCATCAAAGAATATAAAATTCATAATCACGCATTCCGGTGACTGGAAAAATTCAGGAGTCTGGAATGAAAGCGTTGTAGTTCCGGGAGCGCAAATGTCCCATCCTGACATTGCCTATAACGACTCTGACGTTCCACTTGTTTCCTCGTGTGGTTCTGCATTCAAACTGATTTTTTCGTACTGCAACGGAAGTTTATGGAAAAATCAGAAAGCCTCTGGTTCCTGTTATCTTTATACATCGGTTGCAGTGAATCCGGTTACAAAAATGCCGGCAATAGCATACTATGCTGGTTCTTCCGATAAAAAACTGTATTATACCGAATTTGACGGTTTTACGTGGAGCTGGGGGAGATGTGTGCACAAAGAGGGTGGATATGGGAAAAGCTGCTCTCTTGCTTTCAACAGTTCCGGTTACCCCGGGATAGCCTACATTCAGGATAAAACCGGGGACCTGTGGTATGCATGGTATAGCGGTTCATCATGGAACAGGATGTGTGTGGATGATGTATCCCCATACAAAAAGGTTCCTGATGTAAGTCTTGCTTACAACAGATCGGGTTGTCCCGGGATAAGCTATTATGACGGACGTAATGGTTATCCCGGTGATCTGAAATTTGCCTTTTGTCGGGATGTAAGTCCGGGTTTGTGGGATATTGAGAATGTTTATTCCGATTCTGACTCCGGAATTTACAATTCGCTTGAATTTGACCCTGTATTGGATATGCCGTGTATCGCATTTTACAAAGAAGAAGGAACTTCAACAGCTTCGGGAGGTTCTCTTTATTACTGCAAAAAGGGTTTTTCTCCTGATTCAAATTTCAGCTATGATGTATATCCGGGGGATGATTCTATCTTTGTGTCTTTTTCTGACAAAACATTTTCACAGATTCATGTAAACGGGTATCACTGGGATTTCGGTGATAATACGACTTATGACGGACGAAATCCCCCTGTTCATCACTATAAATACGCAGGAGAATATATTGTCTCCCTGAATACAACAAATCTTTTCGGGTGTGATAAAATCGTCAAAAATATCACTATAAATCCATTTTCTTTATTTTTTAAGGATAAAACTCGTGGAAATGCACCTTTAACCGTAAATTTTGCAGACAAAAGTCTTGGGATGCCGTCTGTGTGGAATCTTTCGTTTGGCGACGGTGAATATTACAACACTACAGGTTTTTTTCCAGAAAGATTGTCCCATTTATACAAAAAGGCGGGAATCTATGATGTCTCTCTTTTAACTGACAGAGACGGCCTTTCTGATCTGAAAATCTGCGAAAATGCAGTGACAGCAGATTTGAACACATCGTTTGACACAAGTATTCTTTCTGGTAAAGCTCCTCTTACCGTTTCTTTTAACGATACAACAAAAGGTGAACCGGAGTCATTTAGATGGAGTATAGACGGCATTTACATTTCAGATGAAAAAAATTTCACATATACTTTCGCGTTGCCCGGACTTTATAATGTCACTCTTAATGCCTCAACAGGGCCTTTGTCATGCCTGTGCTCTGTTAAAGTGACTGTAAACGAAAATTCATCATCAAAAATAAAGAGACCTGTGCGTGACTATGCAGATACCGATGCATCTTCTGATGGTTATCATGGTATTCGGGAAAATGAAGAGAATAAGATGAATAAATCTATTGTATATGCATATGATCTCAATGCAGGAGACATAGTTTCGTTCAACTTTAGCAAAGGCTCAATTAAAAAATTGTCAGTCGCTGTCAGAAGGCATATAGAAAAAATTATGTTTGAAGTGGAAAGCGGAAAAAAACCGCAGGAAAATTATATTCGCCGTTTGTCGCCGGTATATGAATATGAAAATATCAGTATGAAGTGGTCTCCCGAATCTTCGCTTGTTGCAGCCTCGGTAAGATTTGATGTTAATAAAAGCTGGCTTAAGAGATATGAAAAAAACGGTGAAAATGTTATTTTTAAGATCTATAACAGCAAAAGAGGAGTGTGGTCAGGACTTCCTGTTGAAACTGACGGTTGCAATGATGATTTATGCTCTTACTCTGCAAGAATACCAAAATTTTCGTATTTTGCCATAAGCGTCGAAAAAAATACTCTGTACATGCCTTCAAATACAACTGATCTGAAGGCTTTTTCTGATAAAGTAAAGGGGAGTAATGCAAAAAGAAATTATGCAGCACCTTACGGGGTTTCAGGATAATTTCAGCCTTTCAGAGCCCCTGGAGTAAAATATAAGATCTTATCATATATATTTATCGTATAAGCCATAATCTGCAATAATTATTGTCTCTTAATATAACTATTGCCCTGTGAGGGGATAATCTATTATAGTGGCCGGGATGAAAATAATATGTTTTATCTAAAAAGAGTGATTTGACATGAAAAAAGTTACTGGTCTTTTTCTGGTATTGGTTGTAGCCGGGTTTGTCATGATTTCAGGCTGCACCCAGACTTCTTCGGATACCGGTTCAGGTACAAATGCAACCGGTACAGAGGAGATTAACTTCGGGTATCAGCCTAGTACGCATCAGCTTGCTTATATGACGGCGATGAGTAAAGGATGGTGGGAGCAAAACCTTGCTTCTTACGGTTACAGTATAGACTCGTCCAAAAACGAGTATCAGTTCCCTACAGGGGCACCTGAGATGCAGGCTATGCTCGGAGGAGACATAGATGTTGCATATGTTGGCGCTGCGCCTGTTCTTTCAGCTATATCAACGGGTCTTGATGCAAAGATTGTCGGTGCTGTACAGACCCAGGGTTCTGCAATTGTGGTAAGGCCTGATATAAACTATACCGGACCTGAGTCTCTTGTAGGAAAGACAATTGCGACGTTCCCGGAGGGGACCATCCAGGATACACTTCTCCGCGAATGGTTCGCCGATAACGGCATCGATGCCGACAACGACGTTGACATAAGGCCGATGGGCCCCGGAGACGCAATCACCGCAATCACCGCCGGTCAGGTTGATGCAGTATTCCTTCCTGCACCTTCGCCTACTATCATACAGAATGACGGCAGCGGAAAGATTGTAGAGTGGTCAGGAAATATGAGTCCGAACCACCCGTGCTGCGTCCTGGTTGTAAGCGGCAAGTTGATTCGCGATAACCCGGATGCGGTCACTGAGATTGTAAAGACGCATATCCAGGCTACGGAATATAACAAGAAACACCTGGATGAAGCGGCGGGAATCTACGCAAATTATACCAAAAACACGAAAGAAGTTGCGGAACAGTCATTTGAGAACTGGGACGGCAACTGGGTGTCTGATCCGAACCTTATCGTTGACGGCGTAATGTCGTATGTAAAAACACAGAACGAACTCGGGTATATCACGAAGAACCTCACAAAGGACGACATATTCGATCTTTCGTTTTATGAAAAGGCAACGTCTTCCGCCTGAACTCCCTCTTAAAACTATTTTTTAAGAGAATTTATCTGCATGTATCTGTATGCATTTATCACGGGGGGAAATCGTAATAATCAGTGACTTTTCAGACTATTTTTATATAATAGTGGATTTACTTTTCATAAGGACTGACAGTTTAAGGATATACTAAAATGGCTGCAAAAAATACGGAGAACAGAAATAAGATTCTGTATCCTGTCACATCAATTATAGTTTTTATCCTGGTATGGCAGATTATAGCCGAATTCCTCGTGGGAAACCCATTTCTTCTGCCGAGTTTCACCGACACGGTTTCGGCTTTTCTGAATATGGTTTTTGGGACAAAAGGGACTCTTCTCAATGATCTTGGTTACAGTCTTCTGCACTTCTTTATAGGGATGTTTTTCGCGCTGGCTGTCGGAATTCCTGTCGGAATTGCGATGGGCTGGTTTAAAAATGTTAACCGGGCGTTAAACCCTGTAATTGAACTCATACGCCCGATACCACCGCTTGCATGGATTCCTTTTGCAATAATCTGGTTCGGGCTCACAAATGCCGCAGCAGGGTTTATAATATTCATTGGTGCGGTTTTTCCTATAATTATCAATACTTATACCGGTTTTAAGGGAGTTCCTAAGGTTTTTATAGAGGCCGGCAAGGTTTTGGGGTGCACGAGCAACCTGAACCTGATAAGGCATATTGCGTTTCCGTCGGCCGTGCCGTCTATAATATCAGGCATCAGGATCTCCATGGGTGTCGGCTGGATGTGTCTTGTAGGTGCCGAAATATTCGGCGCCGGAAGCGGCAAATACGGACTTGGAAAGAACCTGTGGACTTACTATAACCTTCACCAGATGCCAAGCGTCGTAGTCTACATGGTTATTCTCGGTTTTATCGGCATAGTAATTGACCAGCTTTTCAGGTATTATGTCAACACCCAGATGCTGAAGTGGCAGGAGGACTTGTAAATGGCGCTTTTATCGATAGAACACTTAAGAAAAGTATTCTCTGAAGATGAGGACGATGAGGTCGTAGCCCTCGACGACATAAATCTTTCAGTCGAGGACGAGGAGTTCATATGCCTTGTGGGGCCGTCCGGGTGCGGCAAAACGACTCTTTTAAGGATTATAGCAGGTCTTGAATACCCTACATCAGGTTCAGCCGTTTTAAGCGGCAGAGATATCTCCGGGCCTGACCCCGAGAGGGGCATGGTTTTCCAGGAATATTCACTGTTCCCGTGG
The DNA here is from genome assembly GCF_017875315.1 of Methanomicrobium sp. W14. NCBI lineage: Archaea > Methanobacteriati > Methanobacteriota > Methanomicrobia > Methanomicrobiales > Methanomicrobiaceae > Methanomicrobium > Methanomicrobium sp. W14. The sequence goes on along the minus strand of NZ_JAGGMM010000001.1, from coordinate 1,090,028 downwards.
CTCAGCGTGGCTGATAATATTGTATTCGGTCTGAGCATGAAAGGAGCACCGAAAAAAGAGAAAAAGGATGCGGCTGACAAATACCTTGATCTGGTAGGCTTAAAACAGTTTTCAGGCTCGTTTCCGCATGAACTTTCCGGGGGTATGCGCCAGAGGGTCGCCATAGCGCGTGCACTTGCAAATGATCCGAAAATTCTTCTGATGGACGAGCCTTTCGGCGCCCTTGACGCACAGACAAGAAACATGATGCAGAGAGAGCTTCTCGAAATATGGAAGCGGGCAAAAAAGACTATACTTTTTGTGACCCACAGTGTCGACGAGGCTGTATTTCTTGCTGACAGAATTGTCGTAATGTCCCCGCGGCCCGGAAAGATTCGTGAGATAGTTGAAGTAAAAATCCCGCGATGCAGGGACAGAACGGCACCCGAGTTCGGTCACCTGCGCAAATATGTACTCTCACTTATGGGCGAGGGTACAAACTAGACTGTATTTTTTTACCCTGGAACTCACGGATAGTTAGCTTTATTAGGATTTATCCCCATTTTTTATAGCACATTTAGATAGCTAGGAGTTTATACAAAATGGTTCGAAAACCCGCGAAAATGTACAGGGCACTTGCAAAGAAGGCATACACCAGACGTGAATACATGGGCGGTGTACCCGGCTCCAAGGTTGTCCAGTTTGATATGGGAAACAACCAGCAGGATTTCCCGGTTGAGATCTCAATTCAGGCAGACGAAGCGTGCCAGATCCAGAACAAGGCTCTGGAAGCGGCCCGTATGACAGTCAACAGAAAGCTGCTGAAAGATATCGGCAGGATGAACTACCACTTTAAGCTTCGTACATACCCGCACCAGGTGCTTCGTGAAAACAAGCAGGCTACAGGTGCCGGTGCAGACCGTGTGTCTGAAGGTATGAGGATGGCTTTCGGAAAGGCAGTCGGAACAGCGGCACGTGTTGAAGAGCGCCAGAAAATATTCACTGTATATACGACAGAGTCCTATATTGAAAAAGCAAAGGCCGCTCTTAATTCAGCAGGATACAAACTTCCTACTCCTACACGCATTGTTGTCAGCATAAAAAAGACAGATGCCTGAATAATTCCCAGATAAAGATTTTTTGATAATTTTTTTATCATTCAAAATTTGTACAGCGGGATAAATTCAAGCCTTATTTTATTATTTTTTTCAGACGCCTAATTTACCAGACTTAAACGGGGTTTTCAGTTTTTTTTATTAGTTTTTGTTATTACTGTGAATGCAGGACAGGCCTGATATTTAATGCAACAGGTTTCATAGATGTTCCGGGCCTGTTTTCAGAACCTTTTGGTTCATATAATAAACCGCCTGCATTCTGCCAATATATACCTGATTCTTTCCTACTATACCATGCAGGAGCCAAAGAGACGGAACTGAAGAGAAGTCTTTTTGGCCGGAAACAGAAAGGAGCTGAAAAAGAAAATGAAGAAATATTTTATGCTGATTGCAGTTATTCTGCTCATTGCGGCAGCCTTTGTGGCAATTCCCGCAAGTGCAGGATATGTCCAGGGAACTGACTATTCAGGCTGCCACGGGCAGGCACTGCACCAGAACTGTGAAGACTATTCATACGGGGTATGTGACGGCAGCTATTGCTACCAGAACTCCGGGAACACCTGCCTTAACAGTGGTACATGCAGCCATTGCGGGGGACACTATTACAGAAACTGCAACTGCATCTGAAAACACCACTGAGAATTCAGAATTCAATCTTTTTTTAATCGCAATGCTTTTGTTTTTACTTTTGCTGTCTGGCCCGGGCAGGCTTATTCGACGACTGTCCTTACGGAAAGCGATGTAATAAGTGACAGCAGTTCACCGGCGCTTTTGTATCTGTCCTGCGGGTCTTTTCTGGTGCATCCCGAGATTATTTTTTTAAGTTTTTCATCGTTTATGCAGTCCGGGACAAACCCCCCGCGTATTTCACCGGCACGCTTTTCAAAAACATCTCTTCCACATATCATCCATATCATCAGAAGACCAGTCTGGTAGATATCGGTTTTTTCAGTGCACCGTCCTTCTGGCAAGAGCTGTTCGGGTGCGGCAAACGCCGGTGTATAACCTTTAATCCCTTCATAATTCCCATCTGCACCTGTGTATCTTCCTGTCCCCCAGTCTGTAATTTTCGGGGTGAAGCTGTCGTCTATTAAAATATTCCCGGGTTTGATGTCACAGTGGACGACTCCTTTTTTATGGGCATATGAAAGCCCGTTTAAAATCCCGGACGTTATTATCAATGCAATGTCCCTGTCAAGAGGGTTTTGGAGTGTGTCAAGCGAGTCTCCGACGAACTCTGTCTCGGCGTATGGCACCGGAAAGACGTTTACTGACTTTAATTCAACGATATTTTTGTGCTTAAGTTTTTCCCAGATTCCTGTCTCCTGAAGAAAGATTTTTCCGGATTTTTCGTCCCTTTGAGCGGGGATTTTCAGTGCAACCGTACTTCCACCTGCTTTAGGTTTTGCGGAATATACAGATGATGTGCCGCCCCTTTTTATGAGAGACACATCAGAGTATTTTTCATAAAGCTCTTTTGGAAAGCCGTAATCTGACCCGGACATACTGTCGGTTTTTTTCTCTTTGTAATCCGGTGCCAGTCTCTCATTATCCGGGTTTTCTTTTTTGTCCGTTTTGTTTTTTACGAGGACTATGTAGAGAACAAGAGCGACAAGAATTATTACGACTGCGAAAAGTCCGTATATTATTGGAAGCGTTAAGGAACCTGAACCAAAACCTGCCATCATGCCCTGCATCCCATATGATCCGTTGCCGTTGTGACCCATCCCTGTATCGTGGTGGAGTTCATCGTCTTCTGCCAGAACACCTGAAAAGGCCGCATGGGCGGGGATAACCACTGCGGTCGTAAGCAAAAAGACAAGGACCGCCTGTATGAAACTTTTTTTTGACAATAATGTTTCTTTCATCTTCACCAGAGTTTATTTCAGTTATGTATGTTTTCGGATTTTCTTTCTTTTTGCGTGTGAAAAACAAATGACGCCTTGTCTTTTCCCCTTCCGAGTTCTATCATATCCCCGTCTGAAAGAGAAGTTTTGACGAATTCCATGATTTTTTTGCTGTTTACGTAAGTTCCCCCCGTGCTTCCCTCGTCATTTATTCTCCAGACACCGTTTTCAAGAGATATTGTCGCGTGAGGTTTTGAAATCCTTGTAACACCCCTGTATTCGTCTCCAAGGACTATGTCGCAGTCTTCTCCAGGGTCGTCATTTGCGGAAGGGTCAGACCTTCCTATTTTTATTCTGTCTTTTTTTATGAGGAAAACTGTCCCGTCGTCTTTTCCTCCAAGGAGGACAAGAACCGGCATGCCTGATGAGATTTCATCGTCAATCATTTTTCTGATCTCTGACAGTTTTCCGGTAAGTTCAGGGTTTTTTATTTCCAGATTGCAGAAACTACTGACATTTCTCGCGACAAGCTCAAGGCCCCCGGGGACAGTGGAGTATTTCCAGACGGCGTGCACGCCTTTTGAGGTCGGTTTTCCAACGCCGGCCTCTTTTCTGATGACTCCGGCCTTCAGAAGTTTGTTGATGTGCTTTTTTGTATTCTCATAGCTTGTCCCGGTTTCGTTTGCGATTTCACGGATGTCCTTTGGGTTGTCCTCTGTAATCTTCAGTATCCTTAAGCGTGTCGGGTTTCCTAAGACGCTGAGATAATCCGAAAGCTTTTCGTAAAATCCCGGACTTTCATCGTCAGTTATTGTCCTGTATATATCATCCGGCATAAGTCATCAGGAGGAATATTATTTTTACGGCAGGTTTTTTAGTTTCTGTTTTTGATTTGGTATTTAATACAGCATTTGTCATTGAATAAAAAATATCCGTCAGGACAATTTTGTTCATTCCAGGCGCATGTTTATGAAATATCGGGCAGATATCTTATAAAATCATTAGAACCCGGTTGGTGCAGATGCTTAGGGAAAGAGTGGCGCAGGCCGCGGAAAAAGCTGTCAGGGAGGCTGAAATTCACCTGCCTCCCGATTTTCTGCGGGCGCTTGAAAAAACGATATCAAAAGAGACAGCAGATGTGGCGAAGGCTGAATACGAAAATATACTTGAGAATCTCAGGCAGGCTGACAGCCTGAGTGTCCCTATCTGCCAGGATACTGGTCTGCACATATTCTTTGTGACACTGCCGCCGAAAATTCCGCTTTCGGCTGATATCTATGAAGGTATAAACGACGGGCTCAGGGAGGCTACAAAAGACATACCGTTAAGGCCGAACGCCGTTGACCCGCTTACAAGGCGGAATTCAGGCGATAATACCGGAGAGATGACCCCTGCCGTTCATATAAGGCCAGGTGAGAAGTTTACAATAACCGCCGTGCCTAAAGGCGGGGGAAGCGAGAACATGTCAAGACTTTCAATGCTTCTGCCGTCCGAAACTGAGAAGATAAAGAGTTTTGTTGTCGAAACAATGCTCGTTGCAGGGGGAAGACCCTGCCCCCCGGTAGTCCTCGGTGTTGGTATAGGAAGCACTTTCGATGGTGTCGCGGCACTGGCAAAGGAGGCGCTTTTGGAGCCTGTCGACAGTATGGATGAATATGAACAGGAGCTGTGTGATGCGGTAAACAGCCTTGGAATTGGTCCTATGGGTCTTGGAGGTGACTTCACCTGCATTGCAGTCAAGGTGAAAAAAGGCTACTGCCATACTGCATCCCTTCCCGTTGCCGTAAACGTTCAGTGCTGGGTAAACCGCAGGGCTACGGTTGAAGTTGACACGGAGGGGCTGTTATGACCGAACTTAATACGCCTCTTGGAGATGAGGTTTTAAGCCTGAGGGCAGGAGACAGGGTTCATCTTTCCGGGACAATTTTTACCGCAAGGGACGAGGCTCACCTGAGGATGATAAAGGACGGAGTCCCTTTTGATCCAAAGGGTGCGGCAGTGTATCACTGCGGTCCTGTCATAAAGGGTTCAAGAATTGTTGCGGCAGGTCCCACGACCTCTGCAAGACTCAATAATATCTGCGGTTTTCTTCTCAACGAGGGTGTACGCGCTTTTATAGGCAAGGGCGGCATGGGAGAAAATGTCCTTGGGGCGCTTTTCGGGAAAGGTGTTTACCTGGCGTATACAGGTGGGTGTGCTGCTCTTGCAGCGTCACGCATGAAGCTTAAGGGAGTTTTTTTTGAAGACCTCGGAATGGCTGAGGCGGTATGGGTAATTGATATGGACCGGCTTCCCCTGACTGTAGGGATGGACTCGCGGGGCGGTGATATCTACAGTGATGTGCGGAGAAGGGCGGCCGACCGGTTTAAAATGATTAATAATGAATAAATCATTCTTCTTAAACGAAAACAGCAAAAAACAAATTTTATACGAAAAAAATTATGTTTTTTACGTCTCCTGTTACCCCGGTCTTGGGCGTTATGGTCATAAAGAATGTATTTAGTAGCATTGTTGCGCAATAATATTGTCAGAATATCAGAACGGGTCAAAGTCATGAAACTAGTTATTGATGAAAGTCGCTGCAAAGGATGCAATTTGTGTACGCTTGTCTGCCCCTATAAAATATTTCAGGAGGGCAGCAAACTGAATAAGAAAGGAATAATTGTTCCAAGTCTTGACAGACCCGGCAGATGTACTAACTGCAGACTGCAGAAATTATATGACAGGCGCCTGTGCGGAGTGTGCCAGCTGATTTGCCCGGACCAGGCCATCAGGTGGGTTGAAGAGAAGCCCTGTGAACCAATGGATGTGGTGATCGAGTTTTGAGCAGAATTGAATTTATGCAGGGAAATATCGCGTGTGCCGAAGGTGCGCTTGCTGCCGGGTGCACGTTTTACGGCGGATACCCGATAACTCCGTCAACCGAGATAGCCGAGCACATGGCGAAAATGATGCCAAAGCTTGGGAGGACATTTATACAGATGGAGGATGAGCTTGCAAGCATCTCCTCTGTTATAGGTGCGTCATGGACAGGAGCAAAGGCTATGACCGCAACAAGCGGCCCGGGATTTTCCCTTATGATGGAGAATCTCGGTTATGCTGTTATGACTGAGACGCCATGCGTTATCGTTGATATCCAGAGAGGAGGACCCTCGACCGGTCAGCCTACAATGTCTGCGCAGGGTGACATGATGCAGTGCCGTTTCGGCTCTCACGGGGACTACAGCATAATTGCCCTGACTCCTTCAACTGTTCAGGAGATGTTTGAACTCACGGTAAAGGCCTTCAATCTTGCCGAAAGATTCCGTTGCCCTGTTTTTCTGATGTCTGATGAGACTATAGGCCACATGAGGGAAAGAATCATAATCCCGGATTCTGTTGAAACATTCAGCAGAAAGCCTGCTGAAAAAGGAAGACTTCCCTTTGAGCCCGATTCAGATCTCGTGCCCGGCTTCCCTGTGTTCGGCGAAGGGCACAGGGTCCATGTAACCGGCCTTACCCATAACACGAAGGGCTACCCTGAGACAACAAGCCACGAAACGCAGTCTTCTCTGGTAAAAAGACTGTCCGAAAAGATTGAATCGAAAAGATATGAGATTGCGGATTATGACTTGGTAAATCCCGGTGCCGGGATTGTTTTTCTTACCTACGGGCCTGCGACGAGGACAGTCCGCCAGGTAATAAAGGACAGGAGCGACCTTGTTATCGGTCATATAAATCTTCGTATGGTCTGGCCTTTCCCTGAAAGGGTGCTTTCTGAGTTTAAATCCGCACGCGTATTCATAGTCCCGGAGATGAACCTCGGACAGATCTCCCGGGAGGTCGAAAGGCATACGAATGTTGCGGTAAAATCCCTCCCCAAGCTTGGAGGCGAGATGCATACACCAAAAGAACTTACAGAGGCAATGGAGGAGTACCTGTGACAGTTTCTTTTGACGAATGGTACAGGCAGGAGAGGATGCCGCATATATTCTGTACAGGATGCGGGAACGGGACCGTCCTGAACTGTACCCTTAATGCGGTCTCTGATATGGGGTGGGATATAGACAATACAATATTCGTATCCGGAATCGGCTGTTCCTCACGCTCGTCGGGTTATGTTGCAACCGATTCTCTTCATACAACTCACGGGCGTGCACTTGCTTTTGCAACGGGCGTTAAAATGGCGAAACCAAAGTTTAACGTGGTTGTCTTCACCGGAGACGGGGACCTTTCTGCAATCGGGGGAAATCACTTCATCCACTCATGCAGGAGAAATATTGACATGACTGTCGTCTGCATGAACAATATGATATACGGAATGACCGGGGGGCAGGGAAGTCCGTGCACACCTGTCGGTGCGATATCAACGACAACACCGTATGGTGCTGGAGAACCTGTGTTTGACCTTGCAGAGCTTGCTGTTGCGGCAGGGGCAAACTACTCTGCAAGGTGGACCACCTATCATGTAAAACAGCTCACAAAAGCTATCAAAACCGGGATGGAGACACAGGGTTTTTCGTTTATCGAGGCAGTTTCGCAGTGCCCTACGTCATTTGGCCGCAGGAACAAGCTAAAAAGCCCTGTCGAGATGATAGAGTACATGAAGACACACTCTATACTTCTTTCAAGGAAAAAAGATCTTGAGGCAAACGGTGAATGCCCTGAAAACGGTACGTTTACAGTAGGGGAGTTTGTAAGACGCGGTCGTCCGGCAATGGGGGTATACAAAGAATGAGGCATGAAATTCTGTTCTCGGGTTTTGGTGGCCAGGGTATAATTCTCTCTGCCGTTATCCTGGGCCGTGCTGCTGCAATATACGACAAGAAATTTGCTGTGCAGACACAGGTATACGGTCCCGAGGCAAGAGGAGGTGCGTCGATGTCTGCTGTAGTTATCGACGACGAGGAAATTCTATATCCTGAGGTGTCAAAGCCTGACATCTTTGTGATAATGTCCCAGCAGGGATTTGAAAAATACGGTTCAGGCGCATCGGATGATGCATTTATGCTCTATGATTCGGATCTTGTCTTCTCAAATCCGGGATGCAGAAATCTTTCCGTTCCTGCAACTAAAGAGGCGAAAAGACTTACGGGAAGGGTTATTGTTGCAAATATTATTATGATCGGCTCTCTTGTAAGCGCGACGGGGGTCGTAAGCAGGGAGGCAATAGAGATGGCGGTTATGGACAGCGTTCCCAAAGGTACCGAACAGCTCAATATGAAGGCTTTGAACGCGGGATTTGAACTTGGTGTTTAACGGAGGAGAAACGATTTGAAACTTTTGGAATTTGAGGCTAAGGATATTTTTAAAAAATACGGAATACCGGTAGGGGAGGGCTTTTTAATATCCGGCCCCGGTGAAATAGACGAAAGATGCAAAAATCTTGGTGATGAGGTTGTCTTAAAGGCCCAGGTTGATGTGGGTGGACGTGGAAAAGCCGGGGGAATTATAGTTTCTGACGTAAAATCCGCAAAAGAAAATGCCAGACTTCTTTTTTCAAGAGACATTAAGGGTGTAACCGTTGATAAAATCCTTGTAGAGGAAAAACTTCCTATAGAAAAGGAGTATTACGTAAGCATCTCAATTGACAGGGCAAGAAAAGAGCCTGTGATTCTTTTTTCTGATACTGGCGGAGTTGATATCGAGCAGACTGCAGAGGAAAACCCGCAGGCGGTACAGAGGGTATGGATTGCACCTGTACTTCATGATATTCCTGCCTTTATGATGAGAAGGCTTCTTAAGGGTGTTCCGAAAGAGCTTGGCCCCGTAATCAATGCCCTTTATCATGTATACTGCAAAAGTGACGCTCTTCTCGCAGAAATAAATCCTCTTGTAACTACGAAAAGAGGCGTTTATGCAGCAGACGCCAAACTTATAATCGATGACAACGCCCTGTACAGGCAGGGAATAGAGGTCAACCGTGACCTTACCGAAAGAGAAAGGCGTGCCGAAAAATACGGCTTTTCATATGTCGAGCTTGACGGATCAATTGGCGTCATAGGAAACGGTGCAGGTCTTACGATGTCGACTCTTGACCTTATCTCCCTGTATGGCGGGAAGGCCGCGAATTTCCTTGATGTCGGCGGAGGGGCAGGAGAGGACAGGGTATGCAGCGCTGTAAGGCTTGTCTCGGAGATGCCCGGTGTAAAGATTATTATCGTGAACCTCCTCGGGGGGATTACAAGGTGCGATGAGGTGGCCCGCGGCATAGTAAAGGCCGGGGTCGACCAGAAGGTTGCTGTGCGGCTTGCAGGGACAAATGAGGAGGAAGGCAGGAAAATCCTCGGGGAATACGGGTATATGATGCTTGATACGATGGATGAAATCGTAAAGTTTGCAGTATCGGAGGCATCGCAATGATATACGGCGACAAGAACACAAAAGTGATTGTACAGAACGCTACCGGAAAACAGGGAGCCTTTCACTTATCCCTGATGAACCAGTACGCAGAAGACGTAGGTGGTTTCGGTGTCGTTGCAGGGGTGACTCCGGGAAAAGGAGGTCAGGAAATTCACGGTGTTCCTGTATATGACTCTGTAAGAGAGGCTCTTGCAGAGCACGACGCATCGGCAAGCGTTCTTTTTGTCCCGGGAAGTGGTGCAGGCGACTCTATTATGGAGGCCGCATACAACGGTCTTGACCTTGTCGTTGCAATTACAGAGCATATTCCTGTCCATGACACCATGAAAGCTATTTCCTATGCACGCCTGGAAGGGTGCACGGTGATTGGTCCCAACTGCCCGGGAACGCTTTCGCCCGGAGAGATTAAGCTTGGAATTATGCCTGTCAACCTGTCAGTCCCCGGCAGCGTTGGTGTCATCTCAAGAAGCGGAACCCTTACATACGAAGTTGTAAACGAGCTTACAATGGCAGGAATCGGACAGAGTACAATTGTCGGAATAGGCGGAGACCCTGTAATCGGCCAGACTTTCGTTGATGTTCTTGAAAGGTTTGAGGAAGACCCGCAGACCGAGGCTGTCGTATTAATCGGCGAGGTTGGCGGAAACCTTGAGGAGGAAGGAGCATCGTATACCGATCTTCCGATTGTCACCTATATCGCCGGAATTTCAGCTCCCCCGGAGAAGAGAATGGGCCATGCCGGTGCAATAGTTGCAGGCGGGGAAGGCGATGCAGGATCAAAGATTCGGCGCCTTGAGTCACAGGGTGTGACTGTTGCAAGAAAACCTTCTGATATCCCCGGACTTCTACAGGAAATGCTTTAAATAAAAAAGTGAGAATTCTATTCCTGTGGAATCTTCACAACCTCTACTTATGATGCAGAAGGCATCTGAAATTGCAGTGAGTATAGGAGCGAAGGCTATAGTATCCTTCATAAAGCCGTTTTCTTTTAAGTCCGATATACCTTTGCTCTGGGTTGAGGATCTTCAGCTTGATGTTTTAAAGGACCTTACCATGCATGATATCCTTGAGATATCCGAGAAGCACCTGAATGATGCGGCTGTACAGATATATCTGTGCAAAAACTACGAAGAAGGTCAGGTCGTCGGAGTTTTCCCTTATGCAATACTTATTTACGACATAAGGGACGGTCCGGGTTTTATCAACGTAAAAGACTATGACGGTATTGCAAACCGCGATGTGGTATCGGCTGTCCTGAGGCTTGCTCTTGATATAGCGGTCGAGGGAAGGGAAGGAAGAAAGGTAGGCACGGCGTTTATTATCGGAAATCCTGATGATATAATGAAAAATTCACACCAGGCGATAATAAACCCCTACAAAGGGCAGCACCCGGATGACTGCGACATCAAAAATGAGCATAACTGGGAGAGCATAAAAGAGTTTTCGCAGCTTGACGGCGTTTTTGTCGTAGACAATGAGGGAAAGATTGTTGCGGCCGGAAGATACCTGAATATAAATACAGGCTCTATAAACCTTCCGGGCGGCATGGGGGGAAGGCATCTTGCGGCGGCAGCGATAACTCTTGACCTTCCTGTTATCGGCATCACAGTATCCGAGTCCGGTGGAGTTGTAAGAGTATTTCATGGTGGAAAGTGCGTGCAGACAATCCGCTCTGATTTAAGGATAAGGTGGTAGGGTTACTGAAACCCCCGTGTTTGTCCTGCCGGAAAGCTGTAATTTTTATGTATCCAAATAAATTATGTCCGGAAAAAACTGCTGGCAAAAAAGTTCTGCGCGGTCAGGATAATTATCCAAACAGTATTTTGAGTTATTAATTTTCGGTGTATATCAGTTCACGGCCGTTTTTCCCGGAGGTGCATACTAGTAATTTATTATGGTATAAAATAACACTACTAATAATAAATTTTCCTGGAGAATGAACAATAATATGCAGAGAAATATCGGAGTAGAGAGGATCCTTCAGACACCTATAGAAAAGCAGCGTATTGAAATAGTTGAAAGAAAGGGTATCGGTCATCCTGACAGTCTTGCTGACGGAATTGCGGAGTCCGTGTCAAGGGCCCTTTCAAAAGCATATCTTGAGGAATGCGACGCAGTCCTTCACCACAATACTGACCAGGGCGAGATTGTAGCCGGAGAGTCCATCCCTAAATTCGGGGGGGGGAAGATTACAAGGCCTATATATGTTCTTCTGACCGGAAGGGCGACAAAAAGCTATGAAGGAGTCACAATCCCTACTGACTCCATAGCAATAGAGGCTGCACGGAATTACCTAAAGGAGACTCTTCAGTTCATGAACATGGAGCACGATGTTATTGTCGACTGCAGGATGGGTGTCGGTTCATCAGACCTGCGTGACGTCTTCAAGGCATGCGGAAACAACACGGTGGCCCATGCAAACGATACCTCGTTCGGTATCGGGCATGCACCTTTCAGCGACCTTGAGAGTACAATTCTGAATGTAAGCGACCATATAGACAGGGACGTCAGGCCAAAGAACCCGGTTATCGGAACCGACATAAAGATAATGGGTCTCCGCCAGGACGACACCATATCTCTTACACTCTGCGTGCCTATGATCGACCGTTTCTGCTCTGATATGAGCGAATACACAGAGGCTGTGGAGTTCATAAAGGAGGACGTGGCAAACTTCGCCTCGAAGTCTACAGAGAGAAAAGTCAACGTATTCGTAAACACTGGTGACAGGGTTGACCAGAACAGCGTGTTTCTGACAGTCATCGGGACGTCTGCAGAGATGGGCGATGACGGAAGTGTGGGCAGGGGAAACCGCTGCAATGGTCTTATCACTCCGCAACGCCCGATGAGCATGGAAGCCACAAGCGGCAAGAACCCGATAAATCATATCGGAAAGATTTACAACCTTCTTTCTACGGAAATTGCTAAAAAATGCGTAAAGGAGGTTGACGGAATAGAAGACTTGTATGTCCGCCTGCTCTCGCAAATAGGAAAACCGATAGACTATCCGCTTGTTGCAAGTGCGCAGTATATACTTTCGGAAGATGACGGTGACTGCGCCAGAATAGAGAAGGATATTTCCGCAATAATCGACTATTCTCTTGAAAATATAAATGAAATTACTGAGAAAGTCATCCGCGGTGAATTAAAGACCTTCTAAAAAACATATATACTATTTTAATAATGAATCCAAATGCAAAAGACAGGAGTATTCTGCGTCTTGCAATACCAAACAAGGGCAGAATTGCGGATCCTGTCATCGAACTGGTTGAATCCGGGGGACTGAAGCTTGAAAACAGCAGAACCCGCAGACTTATCTCAAAGACATCAGATCCTGATATAGAGGTCCTTTTTGCAAGGCCTGCCGATATTCCGGAATATGTTGCAAACGGCGCTGCCGATATAGGCATAACAGGAAGGGATATGGTCCTTGAGAGGGGGTCGGTTGTAGATGAGATACTTGACCTGAAATCAGGTCACGCAAGGCTTGTCCTGGCAGTCCCCGAAGACTCCGGGATAACATCGTCAAAGCAGCTTGGGGGTATGAAGGTTGCAACCGAGTTTCCGGGTATATGTGGCAAATACTTTGATGAAATTGGCGTAGATGTCGTTCTTGTCCCGGTTGGCGGTGCATGCGAGGCGGCTCCGTACCTGGGTATTGCAGATGCAATCGTCGACCTGACATCTTCAGGGACAACCCTTGCCACAAACAACCTGAGAATTGTAGATGAAATTCTGGACTCAACGACAATTCTTATAGGAAATCCCGGTTCACGCAAAAAATTCCATGAAAAAATTGACGAGTTCTGCCTTGCAATCGACAGCGTTATCCACGCAAGGGGTCAGCGCTATCTCATGATGAATGTTGAGCGCAGTTATCTTGATGACGTAAGGGCTGTACTTCCGGGTCTCTCCGGCCCGACGGTTATGGATGTAGTCTCAGACAAAAGCATGGTTGCAGTACATGCGGTAGTCTCAGAAGACCACCTGTATTCGCTTGTGAGTACTTTAAAGCGTGCAGGCGCAAAGGACATCCTTGTTGTGCCGATTGAAAGGATGATCAGGTAAATACCATGAAAGTGTTTCCTGCGGTAGATATTCTCGGGGGCAAATGCGTTCAGCTTGTTCAGGGCAGGCGTGAAAATGCAACGGTTTATGGTAGTCCTCTTGAGTGTGCAGAAAGATGGCTGTCAAAGGGTGCGGATGCACTTCACGTGATAAATCTTGACGGTGCATTCGGGAAAAGCCGGGTCAACGCCGGGCTAATAAAAGATTTGATCTCAGAGACTGGCGTATTTGTTCAGCTTGGCGGGGGCATAAGAAGTACTGGGGACGCCTTTTCATGGCTTGAAACAGGTGTCGACAGGATTATTCTCGGGACTCTTGCAATAGAGAAGCCTGAATCGATAACCGCGGTTTCAGACATGTTCGGAAAAGATTCAGTTGTTGCAGGTGTGGATGCAAAGAAAGGTCAGGTTGTCGTCAGGGGATGGGAGGAGCCTGCCGGGGATTACATTGAGTGGGCTGAAAAGTTTGAAAGTCTTGGTGCAGGCTCTCTTCTTTTTACGAACGTCGATGTAGAGGGCCTTCAGAACGGAATTGATGCAGGACCTGTAAGAAGGCTTATTGAGAACACTCACCTCCCTGTGACAGCGGCAGGAGGCATCTCAGGGCCTTCTGATGTAGCAACACTAAAAAGCATGGGTGTTGATGGTATAATACTGGGTTCCGCCCTTTACAGTGGCAGGATATCCCTTGAAGACGCACTGGAGATCTGCAGATGAGAAGTTTTGAGGTTTCAAGAGAGACAAAGGAAACTTTCGTAAGTGTGTTCATCCTCCTCGAAGGTTCGGGGATTGTGAATTCCGACACGAAAATACCTTTTCTGGACCATATGCTCAACGCAATGGGGAGGCACGGAGGGTTTGACCTTACGGTAGAGGCCAGAGGGGATCTGGAAGTTGATATGCACCACACGGTCGAGGACGTGGGGATTGTGCTCGGTCAGACGATAGACGGTGCTCTCGGTGACAAAAAGGGCATAGAAAGGTTTTATCATACCTCCGTCCCGATGGACGAGGCGATTGCGACTGCAACGCTTGACCTTGGCGGTCGCCCTTACCTTGTGATGAACGGAGAATTTTCGGGAGGTCTTCCTTTTCCCAACTCTCTCGTAGAGCATTTTTTCTACAGCCTTTGTTTAAATGCAAAAATAACCGCTCATCTTTCATTCTCAGGAAGAGACGACCACCATATGTGCGAGGCCCTCTTCAAGGCTTTCGGGGTCTGTCTTTCAAAGGCTTCACATGTAGACCCGGGTAAGGGTATACCAAGCACAAAAGGCTCACTATAAAATTTTAAACCATTTTTAACCTTTGATAGCATTATCCCGGCCGGGTTTTGGAATATTTAGCCTTTTAGCTGTTATAATGGATATTTTTCAAAACAGCCCGTAACGGACTGCTACAGACTTTGTGTCCGCTTTAAAATTTTAGAAACAGATTGCTTTAACTTAGAGTTTTTCAAAAGAAGAAAATTTCAGGCGTTAACCGCCATGTCAACATCTTCCTTTTTGATTGTCTTTCTGCCTGCATGGAGTGCATACTTGCTTGCCTCTTTTGTGAGTTTTGCAATGTAGTCCTCTGCTGCATCAACTATTGCCTGAGCAGCATCGCTGCCTACTCTCTCAGCACCGTTCTTCTTTGCAATCCTTACGACTGCTGCAATTGGTAGATCATTTGCCATTTCAATTCCACCTCAAATGAAAGTATATCGGTGAATATAAATACTTTTTGGGATTTTAATCCCTTTTTTACTTCCAAAACAGATATCTAATTGATTATATCATTTTTTTGTCATTTTGGAGTGGTGCTTGTCTCTGAAAAAATAACGCCATTAAATCAGATATTTTCTAAAAATATCAATATATCTTGGTTTTTAGTTTTTTGCCAGAGAAATAGCGAGTAAAACGGCATTGGAATAATCGCTGCCGGCGCGCGATGTATCCACGAATATTTTGCCGATATTTACCACCGGTGCTCCATGTGCCTCCCCCTCCCCGAGCAGGCACAGCGTGCGGAAAATGAGGTTTCCGGATATTCCGTCAGGCGCTATAACTATGCCGTGTCCTTTTACCGCGTCCTCAATCATAACCTCACAGTTGTCCGAGCCCGTGAGTTCTGCAACAGTATCTGCGTCATGTATTGTCCTGTCGACGATTTTGTGGCGCCCAAGGTCTCCTGTCCGTCCTCCTGAGAGGACTGCGGTCTTCGGATTTATCCCTGCTTTTTTTGCAAGCGGCCTTGACGCCCTGATAAACTCAATTTTTTCCTCAATAGTCCAGCCTTCGTCAACGCCTACAGGTGCGAGCAGAAACCTTGTTCCTTTTGCTGTCTGCAAAAAAGCTACCCTTCTCAGTGAGGATACGCCAGAAGCCTCTTTCAGGGCTTTCAGCGTGATGTTTGCAGGAAGAGTCCCCCTTACAGCTGCATCGATTTTTCCGGAATAAAGGGCTTTTATTATGTCTGTACAGGGGTTTGGAGAGACCGAGTAACAGACTCCGGGAAATATTTTATCAGGCATGCAGGCCGAAAAAATAACATATTCCGCCTTTCCTTTTATTTTTTCAAGGCTGTCATGAATTTTCTGTATGTTCTTATCCGCGCCGATTCCGATAATCATTGTTTAGCACCGGAAAAATTATTCAAAAAGGCACATTATGCCTTCTTTCGTGAGATCAAAAACAGAACTCTCTTTTTTGTTGTATTTTATCGTGAGATTTTCACTGCTGTTGACAGAGCCTATGTCTGACGCAGTCATATTTGCACCCTCAAACATTGCAAGGACTTCAGGCACGTTCTTCTCTTCGGCTGTTACTATAAAACCCATTCCCGGGTACATTCTGACCCACTGGGAAAAAGGAATTCCAATCTCAGAAAGGTTTGGAACAGGTATTTTTCCAAGGTCTATCTCGGCACCTGCCTCGCTTGTTTCAAGAAGCATCCCAAGTGTTCCTATAATTCCCGGGTTGCTTATGTCTTTTCCCGCTGTCAGGAGGTGCTTTTCTCCAAGCTTCTGCATTACCTTTATCTGATTTCTGACCTCTTCGTCGCTTCTGATTGTAGCGGAATCCCAGTTAAGTGCGCACGAAGGATGAACTCTCCCCTTAAGATCAATTGCTGCGATAACCCTGTCGCCGGGTTTTGCAGTGTGGGAGAATATTGCGTTCTCAGTCTTTACGATTCCCATTATAGCAACGTCTACAGCGGAAAACTCTGAATCGGGGTGCAAATGGCCGCCTACTATCGGTACGTTGAATTTCCTGCAGGCGTCCGACATCCCGCGGAGGACTTCGTGGCAGATTTTTTCGCTGTGGACCGAGAGTATGTCCACCATTGCAAGGGGCCTTCCTCCCATGGCCGCAATATCGTGGACGTTTACAAGTACCGAGCAGAAACCGGCCCAGAACGGGTCTGCCTCCATAAGCATGCTCCATATGCCGTCCGCGGCAAGAAGTATTCCGTCATCATTGTTTTTGATAAGCGCGGCGTCCTCCCCGAACGAGACTAAAACATCATCTGTATCAAGCCTGAGACAGCGAATAATCTCACCTATTGCGTGCTTTCTGGTAACGCCTGCATATTCCCTGACTGCTTTTGCAATCAACTCTGTGGAACAGTTTTCCTCCACAATAACACCAACTAAACTACTTTTTTGGTTTTGTATATACTAAAATATAATCTGGACGCTTTTGTCCCGGAAGAGGCCGGCCTGAAAAATATTCTGAAATCAGCCAGAACTTTTAGCGTTTAGGATATGTAATTTCAGGGGTTTAAACAGGTGCGAACCACTTAATATTTCCTATTTAACTCTTTTTTTCTTTACAAGTATCTACTGCATAGAATTTATACCGTTCATTAGATTACTTTCTGGTAACAAATAAAATATGACAGGTGCCATGAAAGACTGGGTAGAAAAATACAGGCCCAAAACGCTTGGGGAAATCGTCGGAAACAAACAGGCTGTAAGGCAGATGGCGGAATGGGCGAAAAACTGGAGGGTAGGAAGCCCGCCTCTTCTGATATACGGAAAACCCGGAATAGGAAAGACATCATCCGCTTATGCCCTTGCAAGCGACATGAACTGGGAGGTCGTTGAGCTTAACGCAAGTGATCAGAGGACGAAGGGGGTAATTGAAAGAATTGCGGGCTCTACGGCCACAACAATGAGCCTGACGGGGTCTTTTAGAAAGCTTCTCCTGCTTGATGAGGCTGACAACCTTCACGGCACGGCCGACAGGGGGGGAGCGCGTGCAATTATGGACGTGATAAAAAATTCACGCCAGCCTATAATTCTGATTGCAAATGATCTCTATGGTGTTGCAAGAGAGCTGAAGGCTTTATGCGAGCCTGTCCAGTTCCGGGCCCTTCAGTCAAGAAGCATATTTTCGCACCTGAAATACATATGCTCTGCTGAAAAGAAGGTATGCAGCGA
Organism: Methanomicrobium sp. W14; assembly: GCF_017875315.1. Lineage (NCBI taxonomy): Archaea > Methanobacteriati > Methanobacteriota > Methanomicrobia > Methanomicrobiales > Methanomicrobiaceae > Methanomicrobium > Methanomicrobium sp. W14. Next base: position 1,072,255 of record NZ_JAGGMM010000001.1, on the reverse strand, counting down.
CGAGGCACTGACGAAAATTTCCGAAAGTTCCGCCGGGGATATGAGGTCAGCTGTCAATATGCTTTTTGCGGCAGGGGCGGGAACAAAGAATCTTACCCCGGATTCCGTGAGTACAGCCGGAAAAGACGAGAGAGCAACTATATTTGAGCTTGTTGGCGGAATCCTTCATGGAAAGGATGACAGGAGGCTTATGGAGATGTCGTATGAGCTATCAGATACTCCTGATACGATAGAACAGTGGATAGAGGGGTCTTTGCATCAGGTTAAGGATGATGCCAGCCGCTCCAGGGCGTATGGACATCTCTCTTTTTCAGATGATTTCATAGGCAGGACATACAAAAGGCAGTATTACACTCTGTGGAGGTATGCTACTTCTGTTATGGTCCTCGGAACCTCGTGTGCAGTGGGCGGTCAGGGTGTTTCTTCAAGGATAATGCCTCCTTCAAGGTGGGGAAGGATGTCAGGCGCAAAAAAACAGAAACAGCTGAGACAGTCTGTTTTAAACAAGCTGTCGGCGACATTTCATATCCCTGAAGATACGCTGCGTGACGAATACGTAAAGCCCGTATCTGTTCTTGCCGACATTTCCGCGTTTTCTTTTGCAAAGGAGCTTTCGCTTGACAGAGACGAGCTTGATTTTTTAATACATGACAAAAAAAAGTCCTCCGATATCATAAAACAGGTAAAAAAAGAGGAGAGGGAGGCCGAGAAAAAGACTAAAAAATCAAAGATTAAGGAGAAAGAACCGGGCGGTAAGGCAAATAATACGGATTTGAAGGCGCAGGAGAATTCCCCGGACTCTTCTGAAAAGGAAATGTCAGCTTCTTTGGATGCAGGGGAGAAAAAGTCCTCTCAGACCCAGTCCACATTGTTCTCCTTTTAAAAACGAATACATTTTAACTATAATTTTTAGTTTTCAGATTTTCAAAAAAAATGTTTCCGGAATTCCCGAATTCTGTTATTTTATTCTTTGGCTGTATTTTTTGGGTTTTCAGGCTGTTTTGCGGTATTAATCTGGCTGAAAGGCGTTAACGGTTATGGAATGTAATACCTGTGAAGGATTACCCCGCAGTCTGTAACCCTGCCTCCATCTTTGTAGACTTCGTCACCCAGGTGGTATACGATAAGTTCACAGCCGCTTTTTTTTGCAGTTGATATAAGTGCCGGGACCATTTCAATGCCGGGTCTGACAGAGTATATGACATCAGAACCTGAGTATATATTCAAATCCGGGTCAAAAATATCGTCTTCAGTGAATTCCACACCGTATTCCTCCGATTTTCTTTTGATGTCGGTAGCCTTTATCCGGTATCCGTATTTTTTGAGGTTCTGCGCTATGTAAGGATTTTTTCCAATGCCAACTTCGACAAACCTGATGTTTTTCGGGTATTTCATAAGATATCTGAATACGGTCTCTTCAATACAATTATGCCTCTCCATCACCTAATTTATTCATAAATGAGTGTCCTTATTTTTTGGGATAATGATGTACCCCTCGGTCTTCAGCAGCCTGTTGTAAGAATGATCTCGAATATCATTGATATGCCTGTTTTTGCCAGGGAAAATCCTGTTCTGCTCAGGGGTTATGACAGGTCGAGAAATCAGAACGATGCGAGCAGAATTCTTGGGGACATGCAGGACTTTTATACCCGCAGGATGGGATGCGCGGACTCTATACTTATTGTGACCGGCAAAGACCTCTACATCCGTGGCAGGGATTTTGTATTCGGACTTTCAAGGCCCGGTGTCAACGTGTCAATCGTATCCGCTGCAAGGCTTAAAAACAGCTGGTACGGGAGGACTGACCGTGACGAGGATTTAATGGACAGGCTTGTCAAGGAGGGAACGCATGAATTGTGTCACTGCATGGGTCTTGATCACTGTGAAAATCCGGAATGCATTATGTTTTTTCCACAGACTCTTGATGAACTTGACAGGAAAAAGAAGACTCTCTGCGGGAAATGCAAAGAAGATCTGAACCTGTATAAATTTTCAGAATGATTGTGCATTATTGCATTTCACCTGAAATAAACCCCTGTCTATTTCGATTATAATTTATAAATAGAAAAACAATTATTTTTTTAAAGAAAATCATTTCCGGGTAAAGGATGAATTCACGCTATTATGATCTGTTGTCTTTAATTGGAGCTGTGGTGATAGTGGTCATTATAGCCTTTGTAATGAAGCCGGGTTTTTTTACGGACTCTTCAGGCGGACAGAATGTGGCTCAGGGCACCCATAATTCTGGGTACCTGGACAACGAATCTGCTTTTTCACCTGTTTCTCCCGTTAATTACACCGTTGCGGACCTTTACTCAAAGGAAAACAGAAAATGGACGCTTGCAAGCAGAATCTCCTCGGCTATGGATTATTATGAGCCCACTACAAGAAATTTTGCAGCCGGTTATGTCTCAAAGGAGAACAGCGGTGATTTTACGATTGCACAGGCGTGCGATATCTGGGACAATTCGGTTTCCGACTGGACATATGAATATCAGAAATACGGTATCTGGGACGTTACTCCTGCAAGCTCTTCTATAAACAAAGGGCTTACAGGTGATTCAAATGACTTTGCCGTTCTTGTAGCATCGCTTATAAAAGCAGTGGGTGGACAGGCCAGGATAAAACTTGCACAGAGCCAGAACGGAGGGGATCATGCTTATGCGGAACTCTATCTGGGGGATACTGAAAACTACAATACTCCGATGATAAATACGACAGCGCTGTCCATGATAAAAGAGGCTTATCCTTTTGCTTTTTCAAATGACCCGTATGGTATTAATATATTTAAATACAAATATGGGGCAATCTGCCAGAATAACGGCGTTCCATCTTCAAAAACACTGGAAAATCTGAAACGCGAAAGTGAACTTTACGGTGAGGACGTAGGAGAGCTGTATGGAAATTTTCTTGGAATGATCTTCGGTGACGATGAAAATTTCTTTGGGAATTATACTTCCGAGCTGGAAATAAGTGAGAACAAAACCGGAAACAAAAATTCCGATTCCTGCTGGTATTATGTCAGACCTCTGGAACTGATTATGAACAATCCCGACAAATATGCAGATATCTGCTACCAGTACCCGAAACTTATAGAATACCTTTTGATGGCGCCTGATACAAATGAGATAGAGTTTCAGATTATGTATATAGAGATGAGATATGGAGATTATAATCCCGGTTCGACAGAGGTTCGGACGCTGAGAAATATTCCCTATACGTCTGATATAGAATCGGATGGCGATAGGGGATACTGGCTGAGACTTGAAATGTCAGGCAACTACCCCGGTGACACGGGATATGTTGACTCACGTTATGCAACAGTGTTCTATTCGGATGCGTCATGGGATGATATAACCTACAGCACATTTTACGGGTGATGTACCCTGTGCGGTTAATGAATTAAGACAATGCAGAACCGGAGAAAATTTTTTGGGATACTCCCGGATTCATATTTAAAAATCTATATATTATAAAAAATTCAGAGATATTTATCAGGATAGGAGAAATCAGCATATGGCAAAAATTAGTGTATTATTATCTTTTGTATCCTTTTTTGCCGTATTACTGCTTTTTGTGCCGGTAATATGCCCGGTCAATGCAGGTGAGGTATTCGGGTACAGCCAGAATACATACAGTGATGAGCTTTCGGACGACTACGAAAATGCAATGGACTATGAGAATCCTCTCGTAGTCTCTTTTGCGCAGCTTCATATTTCATCCGAACATTCGGGGAACTATTCCATATCCCAGGCATGTGATATATGGGATTATACAAATGACAACTGGGCCAGAATAAATGATCCGAGAGGTCCTGACTACATATCATCATGTTCCGGAACGATAAAATCCAATCTTCGCGGAGACTGTGACGACTATTCAGTTTTTGCAGCCTCTCTTATAGAAGCACTTGGGGGTAAATGCAGAATTGTTGCGGCGGAAGGAGACAACGCCGGTCACACATATCCCGAACTTTATATCGGCAGCAATGAATCAGAGGTTCTCGATGCGTGCAAATACGTCGCCGAAAGATACGGGTGCAAAATGGTCTGGTACAGTTACAGTGAGGAATCTGGCGAATTTTCATACTGGCTCAATATGGACTGGGTCGTTCCGAAATACTACGGAGTGAAATACTATATATATGGAGATACATCTGTTGATGTCGAAGCTTACCACCCGGGAAGAGTTTACTTTGATTCAGATTCACTGACAAACTTTTACCCTGGCGGGGAATGGGACACCGGTTACCCTGAATTCGGGTATTACATACGGACAATTTACGGGATTGAATCACTAAATGACTCTTGATAAGCGTAGATTATACGCTGTGGCTGCAATCTCTGTGGTTGTTGTAATTCTGGCACTTCTTTATGCATTCGTTTTCACCAATGACGACGGAGATCTTTGCCTGACAACTGTATTAAACATTGATTCAGTCGAAAATGAGGCTAATGATCGTATAGCTGACATGGACGTAACAAATCCCGACGATTTTACATATGCCAAAGCAAAAGCGTCAAAAGAGCAGTATATTACTGCCCTTTCACTTATGAATTCCAGCGGGAGGGGATGCATGAGTGATGCGGATTACCGCAACAGGGTGCGGTCGCTTGAACTGAAATACGGATACCTTGACCTTCTCCTGAGGTTTCATGATGAGCAGAAAAATGTTTCGACCCTTCTCTATCAGAGTTATCCGAACTTCCAGGACTCCCTCAAAAAATCTCTTGAAAATTTTGAAGGCATGAAAAACGAAGTGAAGGTACTTCAGGTAATGTACGGGGATGTCGATGAATCGCTTTTAAGCCCGGGCAACCAGGATATTCTGACTGTTATAAATGACTACCTCAACTCACTTTTATCTGATATAAACGTGTATATTTCGTCTCTTTCAGTCTACCGGTAAAAAAAATCAAAAATCAGAGACTTTCTTTTTTTCATCTTTTCATCTGTTTTATCCGGTATCTTTTATTGCATGGACAGGTGTATCATGTCCTCTTTATAAGCAAAGGTTCATGAAACCCGGCCGGTTGGAAAAACATTAATGATTTACAACTCGTATAGGTACCATTCATTAATTTGGACGATTGATATGGGATATTATTCTTCACTTATCAACAGAAAGTTCAGGGACGTAGTGGGAAACCGCTACGAAGGAGTGCTTAAGGATTATAAGGAGTTTATTCTGACTGATGAAGACCTCCTGAAAGACGTCAGTACAATCCTTCTGCCCCTGGATATATTTGTAAAGGACATTCCCGGTGAGTTGTATGACTTATTCGAGATCTATGATGCAGAAGTGACCCTTCTTTATATTACTGACAAGGATGTTGTCTCCATTGTGGATGAAATACTGGGAGAGGAGGTCGCTGCCGACTACGTCCGGAAGAAGGAGAATTACGGTCATTCTCTTATGGACAAAATATCGTCTGAGATGAACCACAGAAATATCCGGTCGAAAAGCAGGACTTCTTCAGGTCAGAAGTGGGATGATGTGGAAATCCTTTCGAAGGACTTTGATCTTGTTGCAATATCCAAGTTTTACGGCGGAGGACGCGGCGACGAGCACGAGATAAGCCCTGTTGCCCAGAGGCTTGTACAGCAGATAAGGACGATTGCGGTGCTCTACTAAAAAGAAGTGGATATATAAATGATTCCTATAGAAACTCTTATTGCGGCAGTTGTTTTTCTGCTGACATATGCTCTTATAATAGATGAAAGAATCCACCGTGCAGTTGCGGCCATGGCAGGAGCCGCTGTTCTCGTTTTCATCGGGATTGTCCCGTGGGACAGCCTTCTTGACAATATTGATTTCGGTACCATCTTCCTTTTGATGGGAATGATGATCATAGTAAACGTTGCAAGCAACAGCGGTCTTTTTGAATATGTTGCTATAAGAACAGCCAAAGCCGCCAAAGGGAGTCCGATTATGGTCCTTATCCTGTTTTCGGTCGTAACCGCTTTTGTAAGTGCGTTTCTGGACAATGTGACCACTGTTCTTCTTCTGACGCCGATGCTTCTCTACATATCAAAGGTCATGAACGTGAACCCTGTTCCGTATCTGCTCTCCGAGGTCATGGCATCAAACGTTGGTGGTATGGCTACCTTAATCGGTGACCCTCCTAATATCATGATAGCATCTTCGGCAGGCCTTACGTTCAATGAGTTCCTGATGACTATGGGCCCGATTGCCCTGGTTGACCTCGTAATAATCCTGGGTATTTTCATTGTCTTTTACGGAAAACAGATGCGTGTGAAGGATTCGGAGAAGGCAGCTATAAAAAAGACAATAGATGCACTGGACGAGCGCTCTGCAATAAAGGATGAGGTGCTTTTCAAAAAGTCCATAATAACACTTGTAATTGTCGTCGGGCTGTTTTTCATCCATAACAATATCGGTGAGATTCTTCATGTATTCCTGCCTTTCGTCGACGCTTCGATGACGTTTGAACCTGCCGAGGTGGCACTTATCGGAGCTGCACTGATTCTGTTCTGGTCAAGGGCGGCCCCGGAGATGATCTTTGAAAAGATTGAATGGCCTGCACTTTTCTTCTTCGGAGGTCTGTTTGTGCTTGTCGGAGGACTTGTCAACACAGGGGTGATTTCAGACCTTGCCCAGCTTGTCATAAATAACGTGTCGAGCACAGGAGAAGCGATGTTTGTGATAGCATGGTTCTCCGCAATTGCGTCTGCAATCGTCGATAACATTCCTCTTACAGCAGCGCTTATCCCGCTTATTCATGACATAGGTGCGACATCGACAACCATTGACATCTACCCGTTGTGGTGGGCGCTGTCTCTTGGTGCATGTCTCGGTGGAAACGGGACTGCTATTGCGGCTTCCGCAAACGTTGTCGTTCTTGGAATCGGAGAGAGAGAAGGAGTAAAGATAACATTCATGGACTTTCTGAAGATAGGAGTTCTGGTCATGTTTGTGACAGTCTTAGTTGGTCTTGGAATACTGTACCTGATGTTTTAGATAAAAAAGTTGTGAGGTGTAAAAGATGAAAATATTAGTACTTCTTGACGGCTCAAAGTGGAGTGAGATGGCTGCAATGCATGCAATTATGCTTGCAAAAAAGAAGGAAAATGCAGAAGTCGTTCTCTTCTCGGTTCTTGACAGGACCGAGGTGAGGTCAATTGCGTTTTATCTCTGCAAGCAGAGCAATATGTGCGATATGATTGCCGAGCATGAGAAAAAGATCTGGAATGACATGAAAAAAAATATCAGTGACGATATGAACAATATGACGCTGGAGCTCAACAGGTCGGAAATTGAGTGCTCTTCCAGGATAGTCGAGGGCAAAAGGGTCTCCCAGATAGTAAAAGAGGCAAATGAAGGCTCCTATTCTCTTATTGTAATGGGCGCATTCGGAAAAAAGTCAAATATGCAGGTGGGAACACTATTCGGAGAAATTGCAAAGGACATTAACGTTCCTATTCTCATAGTGAATTAAACCTGAAACATTTTCACACTTTTTTGTTTTGATTTTTTTATTTTAATTTTATAGTTTTTTCTGCAATGCCTGCTTATTTATGGCGTTTTTCAGGTCAAATCAATGTTTTTTGTGCATCTGGTTGCTCCTGTATAAGAACAGATAAGTAATTAATTTTATATTCATCAATGAACAATTATATACAACAATGTGTTTGATTAATTGTTTCAATGTTTATGTGCCTGCAAGGGCTTTGTCTGGTCTTATGAACAATGTTTTTCCCGGGGAGGTTATTTTGAAATGAAATCAAGAGATATTGCAATAGTAGGAATATGTCTTGCAGTCGGAGCAATTCTCAGGTTTGCGGCAAACATGTTCCCCGGCGCAATTGTGGGAAATCCAGTTATAGCCCTTTATTGTCTTGCAATTATTCTTATCCGGCCTAAACTTAAGGAAGCCGCCGGTATCGGTGTCGTTGCGGCAGTCGTTTCGATGCTTATCAGCCATTCTATATTCCCGCCTGCAAACCTTATATCGGAACCTCTGGGTGCACTTGTGTGTGCAGGGCTTTACGGGCTGATAGGTGAAGGCAAAAAGTTTGCAAAGATAGCGCCTGTATCTCCTGCAATTACGACATTCGTTGCAACGCTTGTCAGCGGATTTTCGTTTATTCTGGTCTGCATGGTGGTTATGCTTGCATCATTCATTGCAACACCCCAGGGAACTGTCATCGGTTTCTTTGCAATGGTGTCACCTATAGTCGTGATTACCGCGGTCTTCAACTGCATTGTAACCCAGATTCTTTACTTCCCTGCGAAGAGAATAATCTCCCGCTGATTTTTTTGGCTGACGTAAAATTTTAAGGTATGACCCTGATGTATATGACAATGAATTACATTGACTGCGGTATTCTTCTGCAGGTAAACAAAACATGAGATCAAGGGATATTGCAATTGTAGGAATTCTTCTTGCAGCCGGGGCAATACTTAGGTATATCTCGAATGTCGTCCCTGGCGCAATTGTCGTAAACCCTGTTATTGCATTTTACTGTCTTGCAATCATTCTTATTGCACCAAAACTGCGTGACGCACTTGGAATCGGTATAGTTGCAGGAATTCTGTCGGCACTTATCAGCCATTCGGTATTCCCGCCTGCAAACCTTATCTCTGAACCCCTTGGTGCACTCGTATGCCTGTTTTTCTACAGTTTTCTTAAGGAAAAAGTTCCTCTTGCGCCTGGAGTTACTACGTTTGTTGCAACGCTTGTCAGTGGCTTTGTGTTCCTGTTCATAAGTATAGCTGTAATTGTCGCAGGTATTATCCAGCAGCCTTTCGAATCCTTTACTGTAGGGCTCTTTTTCGTTACGCTGTCGCCTCTTGTAATTGCGGCAGCCGTCGCGAACTCCGCAATAACGCAGATACTTTTCATACCCTCTTCAAAAATTCTTGCAAGAAAAAATTCTCCCGAAAAAAACGCGGAAGAAATCGTTGAAAAAGAAGAGGCGAAAGGAAAAGATGAGGACAAATGTGTCTGCACCGGACCAAAAACGGAAGTATACGATGAGTCGGTTCCGGCCATAAGTTTTGGTTCCTTCTCGTACACTTACCCTGCCGGAAACGTCCCGGCACTCACCGATATTTCCCTGAATATAAGAAGAGGAGAATGCGTCCTTGTAAACGGTGCAACAGGCGCCGGTAAGACCACTTTCTGCCTTGCCGCAGCAGGCATAATTTCGCACGAATACGAGGGAAAAAAGGAGGGCTGCATAAAGCTTTTCGGAAAGGACGTTTCGGAGTACAGGGACATGGGTGACATCGGAAGCAGAATAGGAGTTGTTTTCGATGATGCGGATGCCCAGCTCATTTTTACGACTGTTGAGGAGGAGGTGCTTTCAGGTCTTGAAAACCGCGGCATGAGTCCTTCCGAAGTAAAGGGCAGGCTTGAGAGCATAATGAGGGTGACTGACATAGAAAAACTGCGCTACCGTGCCCCGCATACCCTCTCAGGCGGTCAGAAGCAGCGTGTCTCTCTTGCCGCAACACTTGCTTCAGGAACGAAATGCCTTATTCTTGATGAAGCAACTGCAGAACTTGATACGGCGGCAACATCAGTTATAATATCCGTCTTGAAGAAACTGAAAGAAGAGAAAAAAACAATTATTGTCGTTGAACAAAAACCCCGTGAAATGGCTGAAATTGCCGACCGCGTCATATTACTTGAAAACGGAAAGGTGGTATCGGACCAGGCGGCAGAGGATTACTTCCGTGATTATACTGCGGACGAAGATTCCTTTGAGAGAAGCCGTAAACTCCATGAAGAAGACGTCGTCATTTCTGACGTAAAGCCCGTTGTTGAGATAAAAGACCTTGTGCATGACTATGGGGGCCACAGGGGCCTTGACGGCGTGTCACTGCGTATTATGCCTGGTGAACTTGTCGCAATAATCGGAGAGAACGGTTCCGGCAAGACCACCCTTTCAAAACACTTAAACGGCCTTTTAAAGCCTACCTCAGGTGAGGTTATGGTATGCGGACTAAGTACGGCGGACTATCCCGTAACCGAACTTGCACGTCATGCAGGTCTTGTATTCCAGAACCCGGATACAATGCTTTTTGAAGACACCGCTGAAAGAGAGGTCCTGTTTGGCCTGAAAAACATAGGAAAAGACCCCGGCGAAGACAAATATGTTATCCCTGAAATTCTTGAGGAAGTCGGGCTTTGCGGCAAAGCAAAGACATTTCCCAGGTCCATGAGCCGTGGTGAGAGGCAGAGGCTTGCAATTGCATGCGTTATCGCCATGAAACCTGAGATTATTATTCTTGACGAGCCCACGACAGGTCTTGACGATGAGGAGTCAGAGAGAATAATGGCCATTCTTGAAAATCTCAGCCGCCAGGGGCATACCGTGATTATGGTCAGTCATGATATGAGCATTGTAAAGCACCACGCAAGAAGGATAATTACAATGTCAGACGGAAAAATTACGTGCGACAGCAAAGTTTCGGGGGGTGTCTGAAGATGGCGGAAATATTACAGTATAAGAGGATAGACGGAATTTTTCACTCGATGAATGCCCTCACGAAGATCATATTTCTTGTTTTCGTTATTTTAATCTCCATTGTTTCTACGAAGCCGGAGATTATCGCAGGTCTTGTGGTGGTTCTTTTCCTTATGTCTGTTGCTGGGAAGTTCTCAAAGGAGCTTTTAAAACAGGTTCCTATGCTGATATTCCTTTCACTCGGACTTTTAATCCTGACAATCCTTACAATGCAGTCCGGTGATGTCGCAGGTTATCTTATACCATCGTTTATACCTGTTATAGGCGGTCATATCCCTGTTACTTCGGGTGCACTGAACTTTGCGCTGGTTCTCTCGCTGAGATTTTTTGCAATGCTTTTTGCGTTCCAGATCCTTATTCTGTCGACACAGCCAAGAGACCTTGTGCATGCACTCCAGAAAATGAGGCTTCCGGTCGACTACACACTGATGCTTCTTATTGCGATAAGGTTTATTCCAAGTCTTCAGCTCGAAGGGAAAAGGATTCATGAGGCCCAGCTTGCAAGGGCCTACAATCCGGGAAGTGGAGTTTCAGGCAAAATAAAGTCGCTTGCGCCAGTTATGATACCCCTTGTGTCAAACGCCCTTGGAAAGGCGAATGTTCTCGGCCTTACAATAGATTTGAGGGGGCTTAGGATAATGAAGAGGACGCCTCTTGCGGATAAGGAGTACTCAAAAGCCGACTATCTTCTGGCAGGTCTCCTGGTAATCTTTGCAGCGGTAATTATGTTTATGTGGACAAAGGGGAATTTCCCGTAATTTTTTTGAGTCCTGTCAAAAAAGAGTTAAAAAAGAAAATATTTTCAGGCGGCATTAAACCGGTTTTTAATATTTTTTTAATGTTACTTTTAATATTATAACGGTATTTCACAAATTGCAACTTTTAAAATTCTATGCCTTTTCTTGCCGCAACTCCGTTGTCATAATAATGCTTAATCTTTCTCATTTCCGTGACAAGGTCCGCAAGTTCTATAAGCTCCGGTGGAGCGTATCTTCCTGTAAGAATAGCTTCGGTCTTTTCATTTTTGTTCTGGAGGACTTTTATAACGTCCTCTGTCTTCAAAAGGCCGTAGTGTATTGCAGGGTTGACTTCGTCCATTACGACAAGGTCATAATCACCTGAACCAAGGGCTTCCCCACATTTCAAAAGGCCATTATTTGCAAGTTCTATATCGTTTTCGTCGGGTTCCCTGAATATAAAGCACCCCTCTCCGAACTGTTCGATATGAAATCCGCTGAAATAATCTGGAAGTTTTAGTTCCGCTGTCTCCTGACCTTTTATGAACTGCCCGAAGAAAACTTTCTTTCCTGCTATCAGGGTCCGGATGCATGTGCCAAGTGCGGCTGTGGTTTTTCCTTTCCCTTTTCCCGTATTTATCTGGATATAGCCTTTATCCATTTCTTCTGTCCTCTCCTTAAATAAAACTGCCCTGTTCTCTTTATATAATTTCTGATAACAGTTCGTCCACATCTGATAATACTTTAGCATTTTTATTCATGTAATCGAGGATTTTAGTCGCTTCTCCGCCTGTTTTATCAATCTTTTTTATGGATTTGTCCGTGTTTACAAAGAAGAATTCTTTCTTTCTGATGTATTCACATGCGGTCTGAAGGTTTGCAAGGTTTCCTGTACCTGTGTTCGTTGCAATGTATACAATCGCGTCAGCTTCATCGCATAGTTTCTTTAACTGCATTATTTCATAGTCCGAGTATTTCGAAAACGGAGGTGCCGATACGACTTCAATTCCAGAGGATCTGCAGGTCTCATAGTCCTGGTCGCCTTCGTTTAAAATTCCTGCCGTGACTTTGAAACCGACCGATTTAAGCGACAGGAGTATCTGTCTTCCTCTTCCCTCGCCGGTTATGACATGAATATGAAGTTTTTTCTCAGACCTGCTCTCCGGTGGGAGGGAGAATAAGAACTGTTTCTGGCCTCCTCCCGGGTGAGAGTACTGCATTGCAAGGACTCCGAACACATCCTCTATGTTTTCGGCCGTTAAAACGTCAGCAGCGTTTCCGTCCTTCATGACGTAACCGCCTTTTGTGAGGACTATGTCGTTGCAGTATGCGGAGGCCTGGTTAATTTCGTGTATTATGCAGAGTATGGATTTCTCTCTGGAAATTCCCGAGAGAAGCTTCATAAGTTCAAGCTGCTGCCTTATATCAAGATGTGAAGTCGGCTCGTCAAGGAGGAGGTATTCAGGCTGTTGTGCAAGGGCACGTGCTATCATCACCCTCTGGAGTTCTCCTCCGGAGAGTTCGTTTATTTTCCTGTTCTGAAAGGAGATAGTGTTTGTATCCCTGAGACTTTCCGTGACTATTATGTGGTCTTCCCCGGAGTCGGCGGTGAAACTTTTCTGGTATGGCGTCCGCCCGAGCATCACGTAATCGTATACCGGAAACGAGAAAGGTGAATATACGCTTTGTTCTACGACAGCACGTTTCTTTGCAAGTTCGGCTGAGGAAAGGGAGTCTGCAGGAGTATCGTTATAGTAAACAGCCCCAGCCTGCGGCCTGAGATATCCTGCTATTATCTTTAATATTGTCGTCTTTCCACAACCGTTCGGGCCGATAATTCCGGTAACTCTGTTGTCGCGGCACGTAAAGTTCATGTCTTCAAGGACGTTGTGAGATTCGCTGTATCCGAATTTTACATTCTTAACCGTAATTGGCATTACAGCTCACCTCTCTTTGACCTTAACAGGTACAGGAAGAACGGTGCACCGCAGAGGGCGGTTATGACCCCGAGCGGAAGTTCGGCGGGGGCGATAATAATCCGTGCGAGCATGTCGGCGACAACGATGAATATGGCCCCTGCAAATACGGATACCGGTATCAGTATCCTGTGGTCAGGTCCTGTAAGGAGTCTTACTATGTGCGGAATGATAAGACCGACAAACCCTATTATGCCGCTTACGGAGACTGCCGCACTTGTTATAAGGGCTGTTGTTACAAGAAGTATCTTTTTGAGCTTTTCAACTTCAATTCCAAGATACTGTGCCGATTCTTCGCCGAACATCATTGCATTGAGCTGTCTTGACAGGTAAAGCATTATTATAATTCCCGCAATCGAGAAAGGAAGCATTATCCAGACATAGTCCCATCCGCGTCCCGAAAGGCCTCCCATCGTCCAGAACATAATCTGCTGGAGGTTCTGGCCCCCGGTAAACATTATGAATGAGTTTACTGCCGAAAAAAGGGCTGATATGGCAATTCCCGATAACAGGAGGGTGTTTACGGGAACGGTATTGCCCACTCTTGCAACGTAGTAGACGAGGAAGATGGTCGCAAGGCCGAATATGAAAGCCATCGCCGGGAGGCTGTAAAATGAAAATATCCATGTAGAGCCGTACACGAAGACAATCGTTGCACCAAGCGCGGCCCCGTTTGATATACCGAGTATGAACGGGTCAGCCATCGGGTTTTTGAAGAGGCTCTGTAAAGCTGCACCGCTTAGTGCAAGGCTTATTCCGACAAGGGCACCGAGAAGGATTCTCGGGAGGCGTATGTCCATTATGATGGTCTGGTCACCCACGGACCAGAAAGGAGTCTGCCCTGTTATGGGACTCAGGAGTATTGCAAGCACGGTATCGGTGCTGATATTTGATTCTCCGACTCCCGTTGAAAAAAGCATGATTGCAAGGGTCAGGACGAATAGTCCCGCCGATGCTATTACTGCATTCCGCCGTTTATACATTTGTAGAACAGCTCCAGGCCCTGTGTAATTCTTGGTCCCGGTCTTGATGCGATATCGTCATCAACTTCGTATATTTTTCCGTTTTCTACTGCCGGAACGCTTTTCAGGTCGGAATCGTTCATAAGCTGCGCTTTAATATCGTAACCTGAAGCCATGCCGCTGTATGGCACTATTATGACATCAGGCGACCTGTCTATTATGGCTTCGTCCGATGCCACGAAATAGCCGTCTTTGTCCGAAAATATATTGTCTCCTCCGGCATAGTCTATCATTTCACTCTGGAGTGTGTTGTTTCCTGCGACATACATCGGGCCTGCCGAGACCACGTACATGACTTTCGGTGTCGGGGCTTCGTGAGGCATATTCTCAATTTCGGAAACGTTTTCCTTCATTTTGGAGACAAGGTCATCTGCACTTTTTTCAAGTCCGAGGGCCTCGCCAAGGGTTTCTATGTTTCTGTAAACGTCTTCAAAAGTGTTCAGTTTGAATATCAGAACCGGTATCCCAAGGTTTTTCAATTGTTCTATTATTGTTTTGTCCGCAACAGTTGTCGTTATCACAAGGTCGGGGTTTTTTGAAACTATTGACTCTACGCTCAGAGTCTGCGGGCCGCCGATCGAGGGTATTGATTCCACCTGCGGCGGGTAGTCGTCGTAGTCGTTTCTTCCGACAAGGGAAATCCCGGAGCTGTTCGTATTTATTGCATAGAGTATCTCTGTTTCACTTGGTGCAAGCGAGACTATTCTTTTCGGGTATTCCTGAATTGTCACCTGTGCACCGGTGTCGTCTGTAACCGTTATTGTCTTGTTGTCCGTGTTCTGCGACTGCAGACCGGTTGTGTCAGTACATCCGGCGAGAATCACGGAGGCCAGAATAATTGCGATAATAAATATCCACTGGTATTTTTTCATAGTAGGATCACCAGAAATCTAATTTTAAATTTAAGTGTAGCTAAGTTAAACTATGTGAGATTAAGTTAAAAAATTTGTCAATATGACTCCTTTGAATATTCTATATATATAAAAATCATGTACGGCTATATTCATCTTTAACAAAAAATTATCCTTTTATTGATAAAATTGTACTTTATAATTTGCACAGTCCACAACGTCTTTATAGAAAAATTTTCATATTTTCTGTTCAACTTATGTTGATTTAACTAAAGCTTATTTAAGGATTGGTTTAGCCGGTTGTTTTGACATAAGCCCCTCTGTGGATTAGGAGGTTTAAAATGGTTGATATAATGATTAAAAAGGAAAAAAGAAATGCTGAGGCCGTATCCCCGGTTGTCGGTGTTATGCTGATGCTCGTTGTAACGATTATCATTGCATCGGTTGTCAGTGCTTTTTCGGGAGGTCTTGTGAGTAACACACAGGTGGCACCTCAGGCGTCAATAGATGTCCAGGTAGACACAAGTGCAGACACTACTATGGGGGGAACTGATTATAAAATGACGTTTTCACTGCTGAGCGGCGATTCTATTCAGACGAAGAATATTGCAATAGTTACTTATTATGAAAACAGTAGCGGGCATATATACAAGAACAAACAGACTGCAACCAGTAATGCTACAGACCTTTATCAATACGGCACTCTGACGAGAGTTCCTTTCATTAACGATGCCAAATACGGTTATGCCGGAGACAATCCTTCCGTAGATTTCGGGAATTATACCTGGTCTACCGGGGATGTTTTGAGTACAGGCAATATCCGTGGAACTGCGGCTCTTCTGGGGCTTAATGTAGCCGAATCCGGGGATATCAGTGACCCTGATTTCGGAAGCGGCAGTGTTGTCGATGTTAAGGTCCTGCATGTTCCCAGCGGTCAGTACATCTTTGACAAAGAGGTGATTGTAAAATGAAAATCAATGCAACTGAGGCCGTTTCTCCTGTTGTCGGGGTAATGCTGATGCTCGTTGTGACAATTATAATTGCATCGGTTGTCAGTGCCTTTGCCGGAGGTCTGGCAGGAAGTCAGGAAAAAACTCCCCAGACGACCCTGGGTGTTGAGGAAGTTATAGAAGGTTTTTCACCTAGTAACACAGACCCCGGTCAGTTCTCAAACGGGCTGAAGTTTGAAAATACTGGCGGAGATACATTTTCACTGAATGACATTAAAATTCGGTTGCAGAGTTCTGACACGAAGTACACTCTGACCACCACTGACAAGGTTAACTGGAGTGATACTTCCGTTTGTCTTCCGGAAGGGATTACATATAACGATGGTTATTTCCAAAAAATTGGAAACACATCAACAACAGACGTAACTATTGCTCCCGGCGACAAATTCATGCTTTACGCTGACAGTAGTTTAGTTTCGCAAGACTATTCATCTTTGGGATATGGTATATACCCGCCTAAAATTTCCTGGAGACCTATTGGCGTTAAGGCCGGGTTTGGAGCCTATATGAACTCAAAACTTGAATATCAGGTAATTGATAAAGACAGTGGAAGAGTTATTTCCAGCGGTGAGTTATATCTTACTGAATAAAACATAACTATTTTTAACAGATCTCATTTTGGGTAATTCCGATTTTTTTACTCACTGGAGATGCTCATTTATTAATTTAATACTCATTTTAACAGACTTTTAGTATTATTATTGACTTTTGCTGATATTTTGCGTTGATTTTAGAAAAGTGTATATATTATATATTTAATGAAATTTGTAGATCTACGGCTAACGCCCGGTTGTTTTGGTCATTTCAAAAAACCATGTGATTTTGCGGCGTCCTGTAGTCTTTCCGAAAACAGGTTTATTATTTCGTTATGTTCCCCGAGGGATTTTTCGTCGGCTGATACAATGAAGCCTTTTGCCTCAAGTGCTTTCTTCCAGGAATCAGGGTTCTGATCTCCTGAAATTTCAATGCTCGCATGAATTCCTGAGACGATTGAAAGGGGGATGAGGGTTACTTTCTTTGCGCCTATATGTTCAAGGCGTTTTTCAGTCTTTTCTATTCCGGGATATCCGCCTACTGCCCCAATTATAATTTTTCCGGTCCTGCATACGTCGTCTGAAACCATCTGGAGCTGGCAGAGTGCAGTGTCGGAACCCCCTTCTGATGTCGGTGCGACGAGTACTGCCGCCTCGTCGCCGGCCAGTGATTTCCCGTATATCGTGTTGATTGCTTCCGCAGTTTCAAAGTAGTCCCTGGTTTTCATGAGAAGCGGTCTGGCAACGAGTATCCCGTCAAATCCTATGGCCCCGTGGGCACCTGCAAGGTCGTTTAATGAGGTGATTATCCTGTAAAGCTCATGGTAGTTTGCTCCTGGTGTCAGGTAGACGGGAAGAACAACAATTTGTGAATGTCCTTTGTCGAGAAGCCTTGTCATCGCTGCAAGGGGGCTAAGTACATCTTCGCCGCCTTCTTTCAAGACAAGTCTTACCGTTTCCGAGTTGAAAGCAAAATCCACTTCAGCTTTCGGGTAAGCCTTCTTTGCAAGTTCCATGCATTTTTCAACAACATGTCTTCCATCTCTTCTTGTAGTCCCCATTGCGACCACAAGTACTGCCCCATGGCTTTCCGGTTTATTTCCGTGTCCCTTCATTGTAATCACAGTATGGTTAAATTTATATTATGTTATCTAATATGAATATTGCACATATAAATATTCCTATGACTATAATATTCTGAAAAATTCCGGATATAATACTTAAAATTAAAATAACTCTCTTTGGAGTAGTCAAAATGGGAGTTTTCCATTTAATGAATATCCCAGGAATATAAAATAATGTAAATCTTACTTATAAATGTTTTGAATGGTTGCTGTTTTTCTCTGCGCAGGTAATATTCCCTGAGAAAATTTCCCTGTAGCCGGGTGAAAATAGAAATCCCTTCTTCCTCAGGGACTAAAATTGATATTGATATCTAGGAATCTCTTCTGAATGCGCAAATCTGCCGGCTCAGTGCATTTTTGATATCAAAGGCAGTTTTCGCCTGCAGTTCATGCGTGATAAAGCTCGGGGATATGAACTCGGCAATTCTCCTGCACCCTTCAGTTGAGAAAGGCCTGTGTTCATCTACTTTTCCAAGGTAATTCATAATATGGACGAACTTGTCGTCATAATCCAGCTCTGAATAATTGTCGGGCCCTCTAAAGCTTTCCTGGAATTTTCCGGAAGTACTAAGCTGAAGGTGCATAGCGTCGATTCTTTTGACAACTTCCGGGTCAAGCTCTTCGAGACGGCGTAATATAACTTCAACAGCCTGGTTTTCGCTGTAGCACTCTTTTGTCGAGTTCATCATATGACCCGTGTCCAGGATAAACTTCCACCTTTTGAACTTAAGCATATCCATGAATTCCAGGGCCAAATCCGAATTAAGAAATGTAAGCCCCGGGTACCACAGGTTTTCTATGTAAATGTCAAAAGGAGGCTCTCCGCCAGGAAAATTCGATGCGGTCTCGTTTAAAAGCTCTGCCGTTGCTGAAAGGACTTCTCTGTCTGAAAACGGCTGTTTTTCTGCAAAAGCAGACTCCACCTCGGTAAACGATGCATGAAAAACGCCGTATGCAGGGTTGAGGCATGAAGAGTTGCACAGACATTTGCACAGATTTGATACAATTTCATCCCTGTTTCTGCCGCCGTAAAAATATTCGACCGATTCTTCCCCTATTTCTTTTGGAATAACGAAGTTTTCGTCATTCCAGACTCTCACCCAGCCCATAAAGGACGGAAGGTGAACCGCCTTTACAAGATCTTTCGGGACTCTTTGCGGGACCTCGTCGAAATTTACCAGGAGCTCTATCCCGTCAAGTCCGAGAATACCGATAAGTTCTCTTACTTCTTCAAAACTGCCGCCGAATTTGTCGAGATCAAAATCGTATATTGAAAAGTTCATCAGTTCTTTAGGATTCATTATTGTTCACCCGTTGTTCTTTGTCCTGATTTTAAGCACCACGACGTAATTCTCATGAGATTTTCAGTTATGGAATATCTTTCGTCAAGTATGCCTTCCGGAGTTTTGTTGTCTTTCAGGGCCGCAATTTTTGGAAATGTCTCCATAACGGATATCGCGGCATATTTCCCTGAAAGTTCCGGAATAAGTCCCCAGTTGATTTCGTCCAGAATATGAAGTATAGAGGCTGTAAGTGCTACAATCACGGGATTTTTTGAAAATTCTCTCAAATTTTTGATAAAAAGCGCCTTTTTGTTTTCACCGGGCATAGCAGAAGCAGTACTCCAGAAGTCCTTTTCATCTAATTTAAATCTTTCAAGCCTTAAAAGCATATCCCGCTGGGATTCCGGGCACAGTCCCGTCTGTTTTTCAAGAGCCTGTGTTGTTGCCTCTATTACGCATTTTCCAATCAGTTCACCTAATTTGGAGTGTTTTCCTGCGTTTGTGACACGGCTTCTGCTCTCCATGTTTGAAATGACAGATATCTGGTCTGTCCCCGAACCTGTAGCTATACCGTCCGAATACCTGCTCGGTGCCATCAGCTGCTGTACAGCAACAGTTTTTGCCTCGGTTGCAGTCATAACAGCCTGCGCAAGAGTACTCTCTGAAAGGTTTGCATTTATTATAAGTATAGTAATTATCGTCCCGCAGACCTGTTCGAACAAACCGTCTTCCTCATAAAAGGATGCAGGGTCTCCGGCCCTTGTGGCATTTACCTCGATTCCTGCCG
Source organism: Methanomicrobium sp. W14 (assembly GCF_017875315.1). NCBI lineage: Archaea > Methanobacteriati > Methanobacteriota > Methanomicrobia > Methanomicrobiales > Methanomicrobiaceae > Methanomicrobium > Methanomicrobium sp. W14. Next base: position 1,052,435 of record NZ_JAGGMM010000001.1, on the reverse strand, counting down.
TAACAACAGCAGTCACGTCAATATCCCTGAAACTTTTGTTTGATACAGCTGCATTTTTCATATTTGCGGCTGTCATCATGCCTGATGTTTTTTTTGGATTTAGTCCGAGCCTTTCTGCCGTAACGGACAAATATTCGTGAAGACTTTTTCCTTCAAGATCACAGCAGCCCTTAAGGTTCTGGCATGGTTTTGGCTGGTGGTTGTAGACAGCCTCGAGATCTTCCCTGTATCCACCGTTAAGTGAGGATATTGTCAGTGAATTTCTGTGTGAAGGAAGTTTTACCACAATCGAGTTGCTGCATCGGTATACCTTTTCTTTTGAATTCGTCTCAAAAATGAGCTTTAATCTTTCATTGCAATTTTGTTCTCCATTATCCGTCAAATTTAAACCTCTTTGGGATTCCTGTCGTTTTTGATTTTTGATATTTTGGGGATATTAAACCTTAATTAAATATTAGTGAAGTTTTGTAAAATTTAATTTTGTTGTTTGCAGCAAAAGCGGGAATAATCAAAAAAATTATTCCTTGAAAACTGTTTTATCCGGTCGGAATATGAAACATTTTTTAATGTTAATATTTTTGCACGAATGTACGGGATGTTGTTTCTCTCATATTTTTTTACCCGGTTAATTAAGATAAACTGGCTTATTTCCTGGAAATAACAAAAATAACTGTTTTTTTTAAATTTACTAGTATATAAAATAAAACTAAATGATAATGTATTTAAATTTCCCCGCAATAATTACTTATTTGAGGTGAATTTACCTTGAGTTATGGAATAGAATTTGTGCCAGGAAATATTTCCGTAAAGGAAGTAGTAAAATACTGTAAACTTGCAGAGCAGAAAGATATCGACTTTGCATGGATTACAAACCATTATAACAACCGTCACTGCTACCCGACACTTGCAGCAATCGCGCAGGCAACGGACAACATCAAGATGGGTCCGGGTATAATGAATACATTTACAGATACCCCTGCAGCAATTGCATCGTTTATGTGCACTCTCAATGAAATATCGGAAGGACGTGCAGCACTTGGTATCGGCCCGGGAGACCTTTCAACACTTCCAAAGCTTGCAATTCATGCTGAAAAGCCTGTTGCACGCTTAAAAGAGGGTGTCCAGCAGATAAAGGCACTCTGTGCAGGTGAGGAAATAAAGAAGACCGGAAAGATGCAGTTCTTTGACTACGACGGTGCAAAACTTACAGGTGTCCAGCTTCCGCCAAAGAAGAAGCAGATCCCGGTATATATTGGTGCACAGGGTCCAAAGATGCTTGAGCTCGCAGGAGAAATTGGAGAAGGAGCACTTATCAACGCATCAAACGCAAAAGACTTCGAAGTTGCAATCCCGATAATCAAAGCAGCATGTGACAAAATCGACGAGAAGAAATTTAAGAAGTTCGATGTCGGTGCATACACTGCAATGTCAATCGATCAGAGCGAGAAAAAGGCACGCAATGCAGCAAAGATTGTTGCAGCATTCATAGCGGCAGGTTCACCACCGGCACTTCTTGAGCGCCACGGTCTTGACGCTTCAAATGTGGCAAAGATTAAAGATGCACTTGCACGCTTTGACTTTGGAGCTGTCGGAGGTCTTGTCGGCGACGGTGAAATCGATGCATTCACAATTGCAGGAACACCTGAAATGGTTAAAGATAAATGTGAAAACCTGTTGAAATCCGGTGTCACACAGATTATCTTCGGCTCACCGCTCGGACCAAACATGACCAACTCAATCCGTCTCCTCGGAAAATACATTATCTGAGAGAGAGACGAAAGAGTTTATAAATACCTTTTTTCTTTTTTTAAAATCTGATTTGTCTGAATGAATAGGTAACTGTTGTTGGACAGTTCCCGGTATTAATGCCTTTTTGCAGCCGGTATTTATCATTATTTATATAAGCAATAGTGTTTCAACAGTTTAACTGAAAGCCAGAAAATTCATATAATTTTTAACTTTGAGAAGGGCGGATATGTTTTCAGAAAAAATTTTTACATTACAGGGCCGCAGAGTATATCAAAGATATGAGGCTTTAACCGGATTCAGAGCAAGAATCAGTCCTTCAAGAGTGAACAGGTGCACGGACTCCGAACCTGCACCGGCCAAGTCCTTTGAAACATGTCAGTTTTGTCCTGAAAGAGTATTCAATGAAACTCCGGTATTTGAGGACGGCATGAGGATTGCTGTCGGTGAAAGTGTAACATTTCCAAACCTGTATCCTTTCGCGGAAAAGCATGTTGTTACTGTTATAACAAGAGAGCATTCTCCTTTAAAATTTACCGAGAAGCAGGTTCGTGACGCTTTAAAGGCCCAGTATCTTGCGCTTGCAAAATGTAAGGGTTATCCGTCAATAAACTGGAATAACCTTACTTCCTCCGGTGCAAGTATGGTCCACCCCCATATGCAGGGAATATCAGACAGCAGCCCTACATATGTTACTGAAACATATCTGAAAAAAAGCATTGAATACATTGAAAAGACGAACGGGAACTACTGGGATAAAGTCCGGGAATGCGAAAAAAACTCTGAAAGATATCTCTTTGGAGATAGTATAATCTGGTCTGCAAGTCCTGTCCCTATGGGGGAAAAGGAAGTAAGGGGATATATGGACATATCCTCTATATCGGAGTTTCCTGAATGCATAAATGAGGTTGCATCAGGAATAATAAAAATAACAGATTTTTACAGAAGCTTCGGGCATTATGCATACAATATGGCTATAAGATTTGACAAAGATAATTCAGACGGATCATTTCAGGCCTTTGTGTCTCTCATAGCGAGAATCAACCCGTGTTCTTTTGGATCGTCAGATTCGGCATTCATGGAGAGGCTTCATTTTGAGCCTGTTGTGATGACTGTCCCGGAAGACCTTGGGGAATACTACAGAAATGAATTCAGCGGGAAAGTATGAGATATAAGCATACCCTGAAAGGACAATGGTCAGTACTTCTGCTTCTGTCCATTGCAACTGCAATTGAGCTTTTGGACGGGACAGCTGTAAATATTTCGCTTCCGACGATGGCCGATTATTATTCGGTTGATATAAGCACTGTCTCACTGATACCGCTTGTATATTTCCTTGTCATAAGCTGCCTTCTTCTGCCGTTTGCAAAAATCATTGAAAAATACGGCACAAGAAACATCATAGGTGCAGGACTTTTCCTTTTTACTGCAAGTTCATATCTTTGTGCAGTATCGCCGGACATAAAACTTCTAATCATGTTTCGGTGTCTTCAGGCGACCGGCGGCGCTATGATGGCCGCAGGAGTTCCGGCGCAGGTTGCAACAGGCTTTCCGTCTGAAGTAAGGGGAAAGGTGCTCGGAGTGATTATGGGTGCAGGAGGAATCGCTCTTGCGGCAGGGCCTGCCATAGGCGGCTACATCACTCATTTTTTGTCCTGGCACTGGATATTTTACATAAATATCCCTATCGGAATATTTGGAATGGCGCTTACCATGTATGCAGTGGAGGACAGCAGAATAAAATCTTCTCTCAAAAATTTTGATTACGCCGGAGTTGTCACGTTGTGCGCTGCAATGACGTCTTTTCTGGTGATACTGTCCCAGGGCAGCTCATTAGGGTGGAGCTCTCCTGCAACGGCAGTACTGTTCTTCCTTTTCGTCGTTTTTGCAGTACTTTTTGCATACTGCGAAAAGAGGCACAGTGATCCCATAATAGATATAGACATCTTCAAAAACCCTGGTTTTTCCGGCTCAGTCGTATTTCTCGTAATTTTTGAGATACTTCTCGGTGGTGTCGAATTCATCCTCCCGTTCTATCTTGAAAGTGTTCTTGGTATGACTCCTGATATTTCCGGTCTTTATCTTCTTATTCCGCCACTGATAATGATTATTGCAGGTCCTGCCGGAGGTTCAATTTCAGACTACGAGGGGAACAGGTTAGTCTGCTCGACTGCCGGTTTTCTTGCGGCAGTTTCATTTGTAATACTTTTCCTGTCTCTTGGTAATATCAGTGCAAATCAGATTTACCTTGTGATAGGCCTCATAGTTTTCGGAATATCAATCGGGACAGTTGCAAGTTCGGGTGCGAACAGAATTATTGAGCAGTGCCCTGAAGATCACAGGGTGACAGGCTCTGCGGTCAGCAATCTTGTGTTTTACGTCGGCATGAGCATGGGGACAGCCGTCTATACGCTTATTGTGCAGGAAAGCCTTGCGTCGGAAATGCCGGGAATAACCGATGTGAATAGTATTTCGGCAGGCCTGATACCGCCAGGAATCCTGACTTCCGCAATGCACCAGATATATCTGTTTTCGTTTTTGCTTGCCGTGGGGGCTATGATAATTTCACTTCTAATCAGGGACAGGGAAGTAATTGATGAACCTTGAAAAAAAGGCCTCCTGAAATTTTTTCCCTTTCTTTCCTGCTTTTTTATTTTCAGCCTGTTTAAAGGATTTAATGCAAAAATCTATTAAAAAAAAGATATTATTAGTTTGATTTACCAGGGCTTTGAGATAAGCTCTACTTTCTTGACTATCTCACCGTCTGCCTTGTGTGGCATACGGATTACGCCGTTGCAGCCCTTTTCTATCTCACGTGCCTCATCGCAAAGAAGTGTAGCTGAACGCATCATTTCGTGTGCGGATGCGACAATCGGTGTGTAGTTCTCATGCCCTTTTGTCATGAAGCAGCCCTTGACGTTTACACCTGCGACTGCCTGTGCAATCTCATATGCTGCACGTGCCTTTGCAAGTGCGTATGGGTTCGTAAACTCTCCTGCAACAGCCTTGTCTGATGTCATGACAATCTTTGGGAGCTCAAGTTCTGCACCCTTCTTTCCTGCCTTTACCTGGTCAATGACTTTGTCCAGTGCGAGCTGGAGTTTGCGGAATGCGCCTGTTAATGAAAGGACTTTCACGAGGTTTCCGTTGTAGTCGGCCATTTCAATCGGGTCGAGGAATTCACGGCGTGCACCTATCATGGAGTCTGCCTTCATGATGATGTATCCGAATGATGACTCCTTGAGTGCTGCAAAGTCATCCTTCTTTGTTGTTATGTCGTCTGTTATTACGACACACGGGATTCCTGCGGCAGCAAGATCCTCACGGGCACCTTTTGGTCCGGGAAGAACGCCGTTTGGAGAAACTACGATGCAGAAATCGGGCTTCCATGCTTTCATGTTGGAGACAACGCGTTCAATGTCCTCAGGCTGGAGCTTTGTTCCGCTTGTCGCCATGAATGACTGCATATCTTCACGGTCTGCACGCTCATCAAGGAGCAGTTCTGCCATTACACCACTTGCGATGTTGCCGAGTTTTGCAATACCTACTTTAACTACCATATTCTATACCTCTCATTTATGAGAACACTTTAAATTTATCGGATCTGCTAATAAAGATTTTGAAAATAATCTGTTTTGATTTGGTTAACTTAACATGTTAAGTAGAAGTGTTTAAGTTTATGAAAACATATAACCATATTAATGAAAGAGAGTCTCCTCACTGAACGTCAGAAAGAAGTCCTTCGATACAGAAAGCAGGGATACACACAACAGCAGATAGCTGATATAATAGAAACTTCAAAAGCCAACGTCTGTACGATCGAAAAGGCAGCGACGGAGAATATCAAGAAAGCGAAGGAAACCCTGGAATTTTTGTATACTCTGGATGCCACGCATCTCTGCACCATAAAAGCAGGGTCGGATTTTCTTGATGCCGCAAAGGAAATATTCAACGAGGCTGAAGGTCTGGGCATTAAGGTAAGGTATGACACCATATCACTTATCAACCGTATGCGCGATTCAAATCCGGAAAGGTTTCGCGCAAGATACATCAGGGAAGATATTGATGTCTACATAAACAAAGACGGGGATATATACTTCAATTAATCAATACCTGCGGTTTTTGAAAATACCATAAATACTATTTATATGTCATTCTGTGAGTATTTCACTTGTTATCCTGTTCATTTCAATTTCCGGATTTGAATGAGAAATTTTTGTCATGAAATCTTTCCTGTTTTTAGAATTTATCATTACATTTATATCAGAATAAGGAAAACATTTAGGAAACCGTTATAAGAAGCAGATATCCAGCGGTCATGCAATCTGCCTTCTGAAAGCAGAACGCAGGGCTTTACGGGTTGATAATTCTTGTAATGAGGTTGCCCGGGACAGTTGTGAAATGTAATTTTTCGCCAGTGTCCTGGTGATTGCCGAGATAGTAGGTCGCCCGGGTTTTTCTCCGTGAAATGTCCGTGCGACGGGCTGAAGACGTAGGATCTGATATATGCGCCGAATGCAGGGTGGACGAAAATGAGTTTTTCGGCCCTTTTTCCGGTTATTTGTTCAGGAGATATATTCCTGAAAAAATAGACTTACGGAAGAGCGCAGTGAAAGGTCAGAATCTGTTTGAGAGACGTGGAATGAACTGCCCTTTGAAAGGGTGGTTTTAGGAAAAGGTCATTTGTGGTTTTTCCTAAAAAAAGATGTTTATGGTAACCGGCATTTAAAAAAACATGCCAATATGCCTGACAGTCACGGATATCAAAGGTTCATTTAGACCAGACGAGATCGTCTGTTTAACCCAAAATGTCCGGAAAAAACGTAAAAATACAATAATGCCTGCAAAATTCAGGAAGAAGTTTTTGTGAGCATTAGGACGTAAAATTTGTGTGTTTTTTTCGGAATCTCGGAAAAGTCAGAATCGATGCATAATAAAAGCAAGATTTAGGATTGATTAAAAGATGGCCCAAATATCCAGACCACGCAGAGGATCACTTGCATACAGCCCCCGCAAGCGTGCGAAAAGCCAGGTGCCAAAATACAACTCCTGGCCTGAGTATGAAGGGGAGCCGAAACTGCAGGGCTTTGCCGGATACAAAGCGGGTATGACACATATTGTTATGGTTGACGATCATAAGAACAGCCCAAGCGAGGGCAGAGAGATCTCAGTGCCTGTAACAATTGTCGAAATACCTCCCATGAAAGTAGTTGCCGTGCGTGCATACAGTGCGGATACATATGGAAGGCATGCATTCTCGGAAGTGTGGGCAGAAGATGTCGACGAGACGCTTGATAAGCGCGTCAACGTTCCAAAGAAGAGCAATGCAGAGGAAAATACGGGAAAAATCCGTGAAGCCATAGAAAAAGGCATAGTTTCGGATATATTTGCTCTTATGTACACCCAGCCCTCAATGCTTTCAGGTGTCCCCAAGAAAGTCCCGGACATGATGGAGGTCCGTGTTGCAGGAGGAGACGTTATGGCACGCCTTGACTTTGCAGCAGGTCTTCTGGGAAAGGAAGTTGAATTCGATGCCGTGTCTGACGTAGGAAAATACCTCGATGTGACAGCCGTCACAACCGGAAAGGGAACAGAGGGCCCTGTCAGGCGCTGGGGAATTCAGGTAAAAAAGAGCAAACACTCACGTCAGGGAAAGAAACGCCATATAGGTAACCTCGGTCCGTGGACACCTCACCATGTCAGGTGGCAGGTTCCCCAGATGGGTCAGATGGGATACCAGCAGAGAACCGAGTTCAACAAGCGTGTTCTCAAAGTAGGCGATTCTCCTGATGAGGTCAATCCAGAAGGCGGATTTGTAAAATACGGCCTTGTAAGGGGCAAATATATAGCAATCAAGGGGTCTGTCCCCGGCCCTGTAAAGCGTTTAATTAGGCTGAGACCTGCAATCCGCAACAGAGATCATGTTGATCGCGTACCGTCAGTCAGTTATGTCAGCACAATGAGTAAGCAGGGATGATCTGAAAGATGAAGACAGATATTAAATCGGTTGACGGCGGGGTTGCAGGAGAAATAGAACTTCCGGCTGTATTTGATGAACCATACCGCCCTGACCTTATCAAAAATGCAGTACTGGCGATTCAGAGCACACGCTACCAGCCTCACGGTGTGAACCCTTATGCAGGTATAAAGACATCTGCAGAATCCTGGGGTAGCGGTCGTGGCGTTGCTCAGGTGCCAAGAATAAACAACGGCTCACGTGTAGCCCGTATCCCACAGGCCGTGGGAGGTCGTGCGGCACATCCGCCAAAGACTGAAAAGAATCTTGTCCGCAAGATGAACAAGCAGGAAAAGAAGAAGGCAATCAGGTCGGCAATAGCTGCAACCACAAAGGAAGAGCTTGTTATTGCACGCGGACACAAATTTGAAGGCAAAGTACCTTTTGTATTTGATGACTCTTTTGAATCGCTTGAGCAGACAAAGGACATTGTAAAAGCCCTGGAGCAAAACGGACTTTACGCAGACGTAATCCGCTCAAGGAACTCAAGGAATATCCGTGCAGGACGCGGAAAGCTTCGCGGACGCCGCTACAAACAGAGCAAGAGCCTGTTAATTGTTACCGGTGATGCACCACTTCGCGCAGCCAGAAACCTTGCAGGCGTTGATGCAGTATCAGTTGAAGAGCTTAACACTGAGCACCTTGCACCCGGAACGCATGCAGGACGTCTTACTGTCTGGACCGTTTCTGCAGTAAAGAAGCTGGAGGAGCTGAAATGATTATAAAATACCCTTATGTCTCTGAAAAAGCTTCAAGGGATCTTGAATTTGACGGAAAACTCCAGTTTATCGTCGACCGCAAGTCCTCAAAGGAACTTGTCGCAAAAGAAATAGAAAGGATGTTTGACAAAAAGGTAGTCTCTGTAAAGACCCTTATGACGATGAAAGGGCACAAGAAGGCAATAGTTTCTTTTGCAGACGAAAAGGACGGAGAAGAAATTCTCAGCAGACTTGGAGTATTATAAGGTGGTGTAGATGGGAAAACGTATTATATCACAAAACCGCGGACGCGGAGGACCTACATACCGTGCACCTTCGCACCTTTACAAGGCTTCGCTCAAACATCCCGGACATGTAGCCGAGACTATTCACGGTGTCATTATTGACATAGAGCATGACCCTGCAAGGCACGCACCTATCGCAAAAGTTGAGCTTGATTCCGGAAAGAAAATCTACATGCTTATAACAGAGGGCATGGGAGTCGGTGAAAAGGTTGCATGGGGTCCTGAAGCAGAGGTTAAAAACGGCAACACTCTCAGGATGGCAGACATCCCTGTCGGTGCATATGTCTGCAATGTCGAGGCAAGACCTAACGACGGCGGAAAATTCATCCGTGCATCAGGGGTTTTATCCCAGATTATAGGCAAGTCTGACGATGGCCGTGTAGGTCTTAAGATGCCGAGCGGAAAGCACAAGTGGTTCAACGGGGACTGCCGTGCAACTGTAGGCATTGTCGCAGGCGGCGGAAGAAGCGAAAAACCGTTTGTAAAGGCCGGTAAGAAATACCACAAGATGAAGACGCAGGCTACGAAGTGGCCTCGTGTGAAAGGAGTATGCATGAACGTTATCGACCACCCGTTCGGTGGCGGTGGACACCAGCACTGCGGACGTCCAAAGACAGTATCCCGCGGTACATCACCGGGCAGAAAGGTAGGATCGATTGCTGCAAGGCAGACCGGAAGGAAATAACGGAGTGTAGCAGATTATGGCAAAAAAACAGCAGAAAAGGTTGCCGAGGCGAAAAGAAGAGTTCACCTATCACGGCTACAAGATTGAGGAACTTCAGCAGATGAGCCTGAGTGAACTTCTCCCAATTATGCCGTCCAGAGCTCGCCGCAAATTCAACCGCGGTCTCTCTGAAGGACACGAGAAGCTTCTGGCTGAGTTCCGAAATGGCAGCGAACGTATCAGGACACACCAGCGTGATATGGTGATACTGCCTGAAATGGTTGGAAAAAGCGTTGAGATACACAACGGAAAGGACTTTGTGAAGGTCGAAATACAGCCTGAAGCGGTATTTATGTACCTCGGTGAGTTTGCACTGACAAGAAAGCGTGTCACACACGGAAGTGCAGGTATTGGTGCAACAAGGTCAAGTAAATTCGTTCCGCTGAAGTGATTGATATGGCAAGGACAAACTATTCACTTAAGATGGACGGGGACAAATTCGCCCGTGCAAAAGCAAACGAACTTCCATGCTCACCTAAGCACTCAATTGAGATTGCAAAGTTCATACGCGGCAAGAATACAAAGAAGGCAATTGCCTATCTTGAGGATGTTGTTGCAGTTAAAAAAGCAATTCCTTTCAAGACATTCAATATGGATGTAGCGCACAAGCGCGGACTTGACAAGTGGGATGCAGGAAGATACCCTGTAAAGGCATCGGCGGAATTTATCAGACTTTTAAAATCCGTTGAAAAAAATGCCGAGTACATCGGACTTGACACCGAAAAACTTGAGATACTCTCGGTTTCGGCAAACAGGGGCAGAAGAACACGCGGTGTTTTCCCTCGTGCAATGGGAAGGGCGACACCAAAATTCGCTGAATCTGTGAATGTTGAAATTATAGTTAAAGAGGTGGAGTAAATGGCAGTAGAGAGAAGATTTGTCGAGGACGGCATCCGCAGCGCACGCGTGGAGCAGTTCTTCTCAAAAGAACTCAAAAGGGCCGGATACGGCGGAATGGATATTATTCGCACTCCACTCGGGACGCAGATAACGATATTTGCTGAAAAACCGGGGATAGTCATCGGAAAGGGCGGAAAAGTAGTACGTGAGATTACATCGACTCTTCAGAACGACTACGGCATAGAATCACCGCAGATTGAAGTTCAGCAGGTGGACAATCCGTCTTTTAACGCACAGATTATGGCAGAACGCCTTGCGAATTCTCTTGAACGCGGCTGGTACTTCAGAAAGGCCGGAACAAGCATTCTCCGCCGTGTAATGGAGTCGGGCGGCCTTGGATGCGAGGTAATTCTATCCGGTAAACTTACGGGAGCACGTTCACGTGTCCAGAAGTTTACTCAAGGCTATATAAAGCACTCGGGTGAGCCCAGTGAGACTATTGTTGAGCATGGCTATGCGATTGCAATAAAAAAGCTTGGTACAATAGGCTGCCAGGTCAAGATAGTTCCGCCAGGAGCAAAGCTTCCCGATCACTTCGAAGTAATTGAACCTGAAGTAAAGGAGTTCGACCCCGAAGAAGTGTCATTAAAAGAGACTGTCGAAGAAGTCCCGGACGAGGACGTTATCGGACAGGAAATCGACGCCGAAATGGAAGCAGCAGAAGATGTACCTGATCAGGAGGATTTCTGAAATGGCGATATTACGTGCATCCGAAATCTCCCAGTTCAGTGATGTGGAAATATCCGAGCAGCTTGACAAGCTTGAGCTTGAGCTTGTTCAGGACCTGGGTAAAGTAAGTGCAGGTGGTGCCCCGGAAAATCCCGGACGTGTCCATGAAATAAAGCGCACTATTGCACGCATTAAAACCGAGCAGAACAAGCGGAGAAATAAGGCTTGATAACTCCACGGAATGTATTAAGGCATGAGCTTATCGGGTTAAAGGCAGAGGTCTTCTCCTCGACCAACCCTTTTCAGGCAGGCATCAGCGGAACAGTCGTTGATGAGACAAAAAACATGCTGGTGATACGTTCCGAAAGAGGCCTTAAAAAAGTGCAGAAAAAAGGCGCAGTATTTGACATTGAGCTTCCAGATGAGACCCAGGTAAGGGTTGATGGATCAGTGTTGATTATGCAGCCTGAAAAAAGAATCAGCATGCGAATCAAAAATCTGAGGTAAATATGGCTAGAAATATAGGGTTAAACGTCAAAGCACCGGAAAAGGAATGCAATGACGTAAACTGTCCATTTCACGGCACTTTGCCGGTACGCGGCCAGGTGATTACCGGTAAAGTCGTGAGTGACCATATGCAGGGGTCTGTTGTGGTATCAAGAGATTACCTGCACTACGTGAAGAAATACAAGCGTTACGAAAAGCGTTCGTCAAAGCTTCACGCACACAACCCTCCGTGCCTTGGTGCAAAAGTCGGCGACACCGTGAAAATAGCAGAGTGCAGGCCGATATCCAAGACAAAGACATTTGTTGTAATTGAGGTGTCCGGAGAATGAAAGCGATTCAGTCCCAAATTCCGAGGGCGCTTGCAACAGGAACAAGGCTTACATGTGCAGACAACACCGGTGCACGCCAGGTGCAGGTAGTGTCAGTTGACAGGTATCATGGTGTCCGCAGGCGTCAGCCAAAACTTGGTCTTGGCGACATGGCAACAGTAAGTGTCAAGAAGGGTACTCCGGAGATGCGGAGAAAGCTTGAAAAAGCGGTCGTAATCAGGCAGAGAAAAGAGATAAGAAGGGTAAACGGCCTTCGTCTTTCATTTGAAGACAATGCAATGGTTATTACAAATGAAAAGGGGGAGCCCAAGGGAACCGAGATAAAGGGACCTGTCGCCCGTGAGGTTGCCGAGCGTTTTCCAAAGATTGGATCGATGGCGACAATAATTGTGTGAGGTGAAGTTGTAATGGTAAGAATCGCAAGCAGCCAGCCCAGGAAGCAGCGCAAAGCCCGTTATACAGCACCGCTTCATGCACGCGGCAAGTTTCTTGATGCATCCCTTTCAAAGGAGCTCCGTGAAAAATACAACAGGCGTTCGTTCCGTGTTGTTGAGGGAGATACAGTAAAGGTTCTCCGCGGAGACAACAGGGGCGATGAGGGTGTCGTAGACGGAGTGAATACCGAGAAGGGAACAGTACTTGTCCATGGAGTTTCTGTAACGAAAGTTGACGGAACTGAGGTTCCAAGACCTGTATGCGCATCTTCGGTCCAGATTGTGAAACTTAAGCTTGAGGACAAGGTCCGTGAGGAGAGACTGGAGGGTAGAAAGTAATGTCAAATCATATGAAAAGACTTAACTCGCCGTCAGGGTGGCGTGTTGCCAAAAAAATAAACAAGTTTGTTGCAAAAACATCTCCGGGCCCCCACAACAAGAAAGCAATGCCTATGGCAGTGTGGCTGAGAGATCACATGGGTCTTGCCCTTAACATGAAAGAGGCTAAAAAGATCCTGAAAGACAGGTCTGTTCTTGTAAACGGTGTCGTATGCACTGACCCGAAACTTGGAATCGGTGTGTTTGACATTGTTGCAATACCTAAGACAGAGAAGTATTACAGGATTCTCCGCAACAAAAAGGGAGACTATGTCTCGGTTCCAATCTCTGCAGAAGACGCTTCCACGCGCCTGTGCAAGATTTCAGACAAGACTATTGTGAAGGGCGGAACAATCCAGCTTAACCTGAGATACGGTGCAAATATTGTAGTTGACACCCAGGACTACAAGCCTAAAGACTCGGTTGTTCTTACTATAACCGGTGACGACCGCATGAAGGTCGTCGATCATTTCAGCTACTCTGAAGGCAACTGTGCGATGATAATAGGCGGCAGTCACTCCGGTAAGATCGGAAAAATCTCAAGGATTGACACAATTCCGGGAAGCATTGCAAACAGGGTCTATTTAAAAGATCTGAAAAGCGGCGAGGAATTTGATACAATTGAAGATTACATCTTTATGGTCGGAGCATCCGAGCCGGCAGTCAGCACATGGGGGATTGAAGAGTGAGCTCAATGCAGAAAGTCCATGTTGACAAGGTTGTAATTCACATGGGTGTCGGAGAGGCCGGTGAAAAACTTGTCAAGGCAGAGAATATCCTTAAAGAGATATCAGGCCAGAAGCCTGTGAGGACTATTGCAAAAAGAACCCAGCCTGCTTTTGGTATCAGGAAAGGCCAGCCTATAGGCTGTAAAGTGTCGCTGAGAGGAAAGGCAGCTGACGACTTTGTCTCAAGTGCTCTTGAGATAAACGAAAAAAAGCTCTTTGAGCACCAGTTTGACAAATCCGGAAATGTTGCTTTTGGAATTGAAGAGCACACTGATTTTCCGGGACAGAGCTACGATCCTATGATTGGTATCTATGGTATGGATGTCAACGTAGTCATTGAAAAGAAAGGCATTCGCATTGCAAGAAGGAGCATCCAGACAAAGAAGCTTCCTGAAAAGCAGAGGGTGTCACGCGAAGAAGCAGTCAGATTCATGCAGGATGAATTTGGCGTGGAGGTACAGTAAAATGGCGCAGAATAAATCGAAAAACGAGGAGGCACCCACAAAGAAATTTGGTCGTGGTGCAAATGAGTGTCAGATGTGCGGCAGAAAGCAGGGTCTTGTACGCAGGTACAATATAATGCTGTGTCGCCAGTGCTTCCGTGAATATGCCGCAAAAATCGGCTTTAAGAAGATGAATTAATCAGGAGTGATTTGAAAATGGCAAGGCTTAATACAATTGCTGATGCAATGAGCGCAATTAAAAACGCTTCTGATGTGGGTAAGACAGAGTGCATCGTCGAACCTGCAGGCACACTTCTTGGAGCAATGCTCGGCATAATGAAGGAAGAAGGTTATATAAGCGGATTTGAGCTTGTTGAAGACGGCAGAGGAAACCAGTTCAGGGTATTTCTCAACGGGGGTATAAACAAATGCGGAGTCATTACGCCCCGTTTTGCTGTCAAGGCAAGTGAACTGGAAAAGTGGGAAAACCAGTATCTCCCGGCGAAGAATTTTGGAACACTTCTCATAAGCACTTCAAAGGGCGTTATATCCCACGAGGATGCACGCCGTCTTGGTGTTGGTGGAGAACTTCTGGGATATGTATACTAAGGTGGCTGAAAGATTATGATCACACAGAGAAAAATAAAAATCCCAAAAGATGTTTCAGCAGAAATCACCGGAGATACACTTCATGTATCCGGACCAAAAGGCAAAATCGAGAGAAGGATGCACTACCCTGGAGTCTCTATAAAGATAGAAGACGGAGCATTCATTGCCGAAACCGAGTCCACAAGGAAGAAAGTTGTTGCAATGCTGGGGACTTATGCTTCTCATGCAGACAACATGTTCCACGGGGTTATTGAAGAATACGTGTATACCATGAAGGTAGTATACAGCCACTTTCCGATTCAGCTTAAGGCAACTAAGGAAGCACTTGAAATAGCAAATTTTCTTGGAGAAAAGCAGTCCCGCTATGCGGCAATCCCTGAAGGTGTCAAAATGAAGGTCGCAAACGACGAAGTTGTCCTTACAGGAATTGACAAAGAGCTTGTTGGAATGGCATCCGGAAGAATCGAAAAAGCAACAAAGGTCCGTGGCCGTGATTCACGTGTCTTTCAGGACGGCATCTATATTGTGAAGAAGGCGTGATTCCGATGGCTGACGACAAGACAAGATTAATAAGAGCAAGAAATGCACAGCGCGGGACTTTCAAGCGCCAGGGGCTTTCCAGAAAGAAGAGACTTGAGGACACCTGGAGAAGGCCCCGTGGTCTGCAAAGCAAACAGAGAAAGCAGTATCGTGCAAAAGGGAGTCATCCCCGTCCCGGCTTTGGAAGTCCTAAGGCAGTACGCGGCATGCACCCGTCAGGGTTTGAAGAAGTAATTGTATTCAATGTCACAGACCTTGAAGGCCTTAATACAGAAGTTCAGGCAATCAGGATCTCGTCAACTGTAGGTGGCAGGAAGCGTGCTGCAATACAGGAAAAAGCTGATGAGATAAATGTTAAAATTCTGAACAGGAAGGACACCCAAAAGCCTGTAAAAGAAGCAGAAGCTGAAGAGACAGAGAAGGAAGAAGAGGTGGCAGACGATGAGTGATCTCAAAAACCAGAAGCGTATGGCCTCCTCGGTTCTCAAATGCGGGATCCATCGTGTAAAAATGGACTCCGGGCGTGAAGATGACATCTCGAATGCAATATCCCGCGAAGATGTAAGGGGTCTCGTAAAAGAGGGCGTTATTGTAGCAAAGCCTGCGAAGGGAAACAGCCGCGGAAGGGCACGCAAGCTTATGGCAAAGCGCTCATACGGACACTGCAAAGGTCCGGGACGCAGAAAAGGAGCCGCAGGTGCCCGTAATCCGTCAAAAGATGCATGGATAAGAAAGATTCGTGCAATCAGAAGAGAGTTGAAAGTCCTTCGCGAAGACGGCACAATAGACTCACATGTCTACAGAATAATGTACAGAAAAGCAGCCGGCGGTCAGTTCAGAAGTGTCGCCCACATGAAGGCGCAGCTTGAACAGATTACAGGGAGGATGGAATAATGGCGACAGGGCCAAGGTATTTAGTCCATTTCCGCAGGCGCCGGGAAGGCAAAACAGACTACTACAAGCGCTTAAAGCTAATAGTATCAGAAAAGCACAGAATGGTTGTCAGAAAGACAAACAAGCATATCATCTGTCAGCTTGTTGAAGCAGGCCTTGAAGGTGACAGGACACTTGTAGCCGCTTATTCCAGCGAACTTGAAAAATACGGCTACACAGGTTCAACGGGAAATACACCCGCAGCCTACCTTACAGGGATGCTCTTTGCAGTGAAAGCCTTTAATGCAGGTTACGAGGAGGCAATCCTTGATATCGGACTTCACCGTGCAAAAAGCGGGGCAAAGGTATTTGCTGCACTGAAAGGAGCTGTCGCAGCAGGGTTCAACGTACCCCACGGCGAGGAGAAACTTCCTGGTGACGACAGGGTAAAGGGAGTGACAATTGCAGAATACGCACCTGAAAAAGCAGGCAGCCTTGTTGAAAATGTCGAAGCTGTTGAAGATGCAATAATGAAGGAGCTGAAATAATGGCCTTTGAACAGGAAGAATGGATTCCTCTCACCGGTCTTGGAAAACAGGTTGCCGCGGGTGAGATCAAAAGTATTGATGACGTCCTGGAAAGCGGCAGGCCTATAAAGGAACCACAGATTGTAGATTACTTCATTCCTGATCTTGAGGATGAGGTTTTGGATATCAATATGGTTCAGAGGATGACTGACAGCGGAAGGCGTGTAAAGTTCCGCTGTGCTGTCGTTGTGGGAAACCGCAACGGATATATCGGGTTTGGACAGGGAAAGGACGCCCAGGTCGGAAACGCCATCAAAAAGGCTATTGGCAACGCCAAACTCAATATCATAAAAATTCAGAGAGGATGCGGCAGCTGGGAATGTGCATGCGGACAGGATCACTCTATTCCAATGCGTGTTGAAGGAAAGGCAGGAAGTGTTAAAGTAACGCTTATGCCTGCTCCCCAGGGCATTGGTCTTGTCACTGGTGATATCGGTAAAAAGGTCCTTGAACTTGCAGGCGTCCGCGATGTCTGGACAGCCTCGAGTGGACAGACCCGGACCACAATCAACTATGCAATGGCAACCTATAATGCACTTCTGCAGGCAAATCTTATCCGGAAAGGAGGTCGCAGATAATGTACTTCGTGGTTCAGGTGCGTGGCGTTGTAAACACCAGCAGAGAGATAAAGGATACTCTCAAGATGCTGCGTCTTCACCACATCAACCACTGTGTCCTTATCCCTGATACCCCGGCTTATATGGGTATGATAAGAAAGGTGAAGGACTACGTTGCATACGGGGAAGCCGACTCTGAAATACTTGCAACCGTCCTTAAGACACGCGGCCGCCTTACTGCAAATGAAAAGCTTACTGACGAATACATCAAGGAAAACTCACAGTATTCTGACATTGAAGCTTTTGCAAAGGCAATCTGTTCCGGTGAGGCTGAAATTACGGATATCCCCGGACTAAAGCCGGTCCTTCGTCTTCACCCGCCGAGAAAGGGTTACAAGTCCATCAAGCGCACCTACCAGCAGGGAGGGGCCCTTGGAAACTATGGCAGCGAGATAAACAGTCTTCTCTACAGGATGAGGTGAAAAAGGGATGCCGGTAAATAAAAGATCAAAATACCGTGGTTCACGCACATGCGGCGGGGGTACACATAAAAACCGCCGTGGAGCAGGAAACCGTGGAGGAATAGGGAGAGCAGGTCACAGAGATCACAGGTTCTCACATTTCCTCCTCCTGGGCGAGGTGCACAACGGAAAACACGGTTTTGTAAACCAGAACGGAATCAAATGCAAGGCGATTGACATAGGCTCTCTGGATCAGATCCTTGAAAAGCTTGTGGCAGATGGCTGTGCAACATTGGACAACGATGTCTTTGTAGTGAATGCAGAGCAGATCGGAATTAATAAAATACTTGGCGGCGGAAAAGTAAATCATAAGATAAATATCACTGCCGAAGCGTTTTCCGAAACTGCAAAAGCAAAAATAGAAGAGATGGGCGGTCAGGCACTGACCGCCTGAATCATTTTTTGGTGAACCATATATGGGAGCAATGCTGGATCGAATGGAACCGCTGCTGGCAGCAATGCCGTCTGTCAGAAGCCCTGAAGGGCATGTCCATTTCAAGAATAAGATGATGTGGACAGTAGCTGTTCTGATATTGTATTTTTTGCTGACTAATGTTCAGATATTCGGGCTTAGCTCAGAATCCCTGGACTGGCTCGGGATGTATCGTGCCCTGCTTGCTGGAATAAGCGGATCTATAGTGCATCTTGGTATCGGGCCGATTGTCACAGCGTCTATTGTTCTCCAGCTCTTAAATGGTGCCGACCTTTTGGGAATAGACACCTCCAGTGCACGCGGTCAGGTTATGTACATGGGTCTGCAGAAGCTCATGATCTTTGTAATGATCGTGGTTGAGGCTGCACCTAACGTTATAGGAGGTTTCCTTAAGCCTGACTCTGCGATAGCTTTGCAGTTCTTTGGCGGAAGTATGGCAACAGTGTCGTTTCTGATATTCCTTCAGCTCTGTATCGGAGGCGTCCTGATATTTCTGATGGATGAGGTCGTAACAAAATGGGGTATTGGCTCAGGTGTCGGTCTTTTCATCGTAGCAGGTGTATCCCAGGGTCTTATAAACGGATTTTTTAACTGGGCAGCTGTCAAGGACCGATATCCTGTAGGTTTAATCCCAAGGCTTTTTGCTATAATCGGAGATGGAGCCAATATAATTGAGTATTACGGGCTTGATATTCTGGCTCTTATAACAACGCTGATTATATTCGGTCTTGTGGTATATGCCGAATCTACCAGGATTGAAATACCGCTTGCTCATGCAGCAGTGCGTGGTGCAAGGGGCAGGTTCCCTGTAAAGCTCATATATGCCAGTGTCCTTCCGATGATCCTTGTACGTGTTCTTCAGGCAAACTGGCAGATGTTCGGTCTGTTTTTGAGCAATCTGGGAATAACTATTCTCGGTAAGTTTGACGGTCAGAATCCGACAAACGGCATAATGTATGTGACGGCGCCTATAAACAGTCCAAGTGACTGGATGTGGTGGCTGACTGATCTCGGTCACCCCATATGGGAAGTCATTACGAGAATGGGTATTGATTTCTTTGTAATGATAGTTGGAGGTGCAATCTTTGCATTATTCTGGGTCAAAACGGCCGGTCTTGATTCTTCCCACGTGGCAAAGCAGATTCAGATGAGCGGGATGCACATCCCTGGGTATCGAAGGAATGAGCAGGTTCTCGTAAGGTACCTTGATCGTTATATCCCGCGTGTTACTGTTATTGGCGGTATCGCTGTAGGTCTGTTAAGTGTCATTGCAAACTATCTTGGTGTTGTAGGTTCTGTTAGTGGTACAGGACTTCTGCTTACAGTGAGTATTGTATACCGCCTGTATGAAGAAATTGCGAGTGAACAGATTATGGAGATGTATCCGTTTATGCGTAGTTTCTTCGGAAAGGAGTGAATTTAATATGTCTATTGGGAAAAAGGTAGTAATAACGGGGGTACCGGGAGTCGGAAAAACAACTGTTATTGATGCCTCGATGGAAGCTTTAAAGGCTGAGGGTATTTCATATACCTCCATCAATTTCGGAACCTGCATGTTTGAAGTTGCATGCGACCAGAGTATAGTAAATGATCGCGATGAAATGCGAAAACTTGATCAGGAAGTACAAAAGTCACTGCAAAAAACAGCAGCACAGGTAATTGCAAAGATTCAGGAAAATATAATTATTGACACGCACTGCACTGTGAGCACTCCGGGAGGTTATCTTCCCGGACTTCCTTCATGGGTGCTTCAGGAGTTAAAGCCTGACGTTATTGTTCTTGTTGAAACGGATGAGGATCAGATTCTTAAACGCCGTCTTTCAGATACGACACGTTCAAGGGACATGGAAGGTTATGCGGCAATAAAAGACCACCAGAGGTACAATCGCTATATGGCGGCTTCTTATTCCATGTTTACAGGGTGTACTGTAAAGATAATTAAAAATCTTGATTTCCTGCTTGAAAACGCTGTTTCTGAGATGGTTGAACTCCTGAGGTGAGATAAGTCTTATGGCAGCGACAAAAACAAAGCCGGCGGGTAGCAGCGGAGGGATGTTTACATTCCTTATAATAATGGTTCTTGTAATGGTTGTATACAGCGTTCCTTTTCTTCGAAACGCTATTGCGGACATTGCAGGCCTTTTGCTAAACCCTCTGCACGAGATTCTTGGTGTCGGCTGGCCGGTAATGATTCTTGTCCTTGCGGCGATTACGGGATGTTATTCTTCACTTCTCCAGAAATATACAATTGACTACGAGAAGATGCAGAGGGTTCAGAAAAAGATGCGTGACTTTCAGAAGGAATTTCGAGAGGCGCAGCTTTCCGGTGACGAAAAGAAAATGCGTAAGCTTAACGAAAAACGTGATAAAATGATGCAGGAGCAGCTTGCAATGTCGCAGGAGCAGTTCAAACCGCTCGGCTGGATTATGATTATTACAATTCCGATATTCCTGTGGCTTTTACAGATGGCTCCTTCTATGGGCACAATTGTTTTTCCGTTTATGGGAGAGCTGAATCTTACTGATCCTACATTTATATTCATGCCTGCATGGATTGTATGGTATATGCTCTGTTCGCTGACTTTGTCGCAGGTTATAAGAAAAACCCTTGATATAGGGGGCCTCTAATTTTGAAGATAACCATAAGCGGTCCGCCAGGAAGCGGTACGACGTCCCTTGCGAAATATCTCTCGTCCAAATATTCTTTTGAGCTTATTTCTGCAGGAGAAGTTTTTCGCAGCCTTGCAAGAGAAAAAGGAGTGAGTCTTATTGAGTTTGGTGAACTGTGCGAACAAAATCCTGATGTTGACAGGCTTATAGACGAAAAACAGAAGGAAATCGGCGAATCTAAGGAGAATATTATAATAGAGGGCAGACTTGCCGGTCGTATGGTCGGTAACGCCGATTTAAGAGTCTGGATTGCCGCATCCCCTGACTGCCGTGCAGAAAGAATTGCAGAAAGGGAAGGGGTAAGCTTTGAATCTGCAAAAAGTGAAACTTTCGTCCGTGAAAAGTCTGAATCCGAAAGATACAAAAAATATTACAATATTGATATCTGCGATCTGTCGGTCTATGACCTTGTCATAAGCTCTGAAAAATGGGGTAAGGAAGAGCTTGCAAGGGTTGTTGACTCGGCAGTTGAAAATCTGAAGGTCTGACTTAATATTTTTCTGGAAATTCTGGTGAAAATACTTTTTTTAGTTTTATTATTTTTATTCTCACTACATCTGCAAAGAATCAGGGTATAACAATTGATCCTTTAGAAATCAATGCATTTGCCCTGCGATCATATAATGCATAATCCAGGTGTTCGCCTGAAGATATTTCAAATGAATCCCATCCCAGTCTGTCTTCATAGTCAGATAACAGTCTGAAACGGCCTCCTAAGGCGACAATACCGTCACCGGAATAGCTTTTCAACCTTTTTGTATCCGATCCGTAAATTATTATATTGTCGGCAGGTCTTTCATAAATGCCGAGACTTATCATAATTCTGTCCAAAGTGAAGGAATCTCCCAGCGTATTGTCAAATATAATATATTTATTGTTAGCGTCTTCTGAGATTTCCGACGCGGTAACTGATGCTGTAACCGGTTTGTCCATGTTCTTGTTCAGTCCGTTTACGGCAACTACGACCAGTCCTGTTATTAACAGAGTTACTGTAAGCATCAGAAGTACTCCGACTACTTCGGAAACAGCTGAGCTGTTGTGTTTCACGCTCTGTCCTCCATGATTACCTCTGATTTATACAGACGGGTTCCTGAAGGCAGATCATAGACTGCTATTTCAAGAGACGTACGGTTTTTCAGGTAACCATCCAGTTCTTCAGTTTTTAAGCCCAGAAGTCCGGCAGTACTTGTAAGATTTTCAGTTAAGATTTTTCTTCCTGCAATAAATTTTTCAGACTGAATATTTGAGAGCAGAAAGATTCCCTGGTTGCCGTCTACAAATGTAACTACCTGTAGGTTTTCTGTCTTTAGTGCATCTCCGGTTCTGTGCTCAAAAACTATGGAAAAGTTTTGACCGCAGCCGGTTGTATATACTGAAATATCCGCTGAAGGAGCATTTTTAGGGATATTTATAATTCCTCCTGCATATGCTGCCAGAACAGCAGAGATTACCAGTAATATGGAGAGCATCACCATTACGCTGACCACTGATGACACTGCCGTGTAATTTGTGTTCATATATTTCATTTGACGCTCACTCCTGTTTCAAGAATGTCGATTGTCAGAGTGTCTCCTGCAGATGCAGAGATTGTTTTTTCATATCCGTCTTCACTGCTTAATACGATTCTGCCGTTTTTTGAAAAAACATGAGAAATACTGCTATTTTGGCAGTTAAGATTTAAAGCGACAGAGCCGGAACCGCTGATATAGTCAGGTTCTCCAGGTTTCATTGATATGACCCTGATGTTTTTCGTTTCATTGCATGAAGTATAGCTTTCGGCCATACCTGACAGGTAATTCAAAATGTTATTCTTTTCATTATCCTTTCCGTCACTGACCGAATTCAGGCTCACTGAGGCCGGGGCTTTTTTATCGATTCCATCCTTTGTAATCCATACTGTACCGTTTTCATAGCGGTATCCCTGAAGCTCCCATGACGAGAAATAAGGAGTATAAATTACGCTAACGGTTTCTATAGGTATTTTTCTGACCTCTGTGTTATCTTCATATATGGATAACTCTCCTATTTTCGTGTTTTTCATGTCAATTCTGCCTCCTGATTCGGATGCACTAAGAAGAATGCTCCCACCTCCAAGGACCAGAGGTTCACTGAACTGAGACACCCTGCCAAGACTGTATATGTTATCGACGTCGGACGAAAATCTTAAAAATGAATATTTAACGTCTTTGTTATGCAGTATTTCGGACTGCTGTTTTAGACCGGGTACATATGTTGAGGTGTAGACTGCCATGCAGGTGGCAAAAATTGCCAGTATAAGCATTATAGCAACAACGGTGGAAACCGCCTCTTCTGTCTCAGTTCTCATTTTAACCTCACCCTATCGTATGCAGCGATGACCTTCTCTGAATCTATAAGGCGGATGTCATAGTTTCCTGATTCAATATCTGATGGAACTTCAGCACTGATTCTGCACCCGAGATCAAAAGTATCCGAGGAAACGGTATAATCGCCGGAAGACGAATTGTAAGCATATATGGTAAGTCTCTTATCGGTGGCTGATATTGACGCTGTTGTCCCGCTTCCGTCTGATTTCATCATGTAAATGCTCAGGTCTCTTTTATCCGTCCAGTCCCCTCCGTGGTGCCAGAAATATATGACTTTATCATTGACGTCCATTGTGACGTCGATGACTTTTTCACGCTCTCCCGGGAGTAAATTGAAGACTGATGCTGCCATAATGGACACTAAAATTACAACAAGCACTAAAAGAAGCATTTCGCCGACAACAGAGGTTACACCTTCCTCTGTTTTTTTATTAGTGCTTATAAACTGTTTTTCTTTCAGTGATGCGTCTGCTGTCATAATACACCCTCAAATAAGATATACGAAAGTAATGATTGTTGCAGTCAGAAGTAGAGCCGAATGTTTCAGTCCTGCATATATGCTGTTTGATGAAAGCTGCCCTGCCATAATTCCGGAAAAGAACCCAAGAATAATTCCTATGTGAAACATGCCGGCCTTGCTTGAACTGATATCCAGGTTAAGGTTAAAATCGGAAAAACTGGATATAAAAGCGACATTCATCTGGTATGCGGAATACAGGTATATACCAAAAGACAGGTAAATTACGGCAAGATAGACAAATGAGACATTGAACCTTTTTGATTTCATTCTCAGATAATGTTCAAGATCGGAGATTGCGATAGCAAGAATCTCTCTTATGGCATCTGTCACTTCGCTTGCTTTAACAAGGAGAGATATTGCTCTTTTTACGGAGACAAGTCCTATACGCTCTTCCATTCTTACGAGTGCGCCGGAAAGAGAAGAGCCATAACTGAGTTCGTCTGAGACTATTCTTATCTCCGAGGATAAAACTCCGGCTTTACTTGCCGAAATCATTTTTATTGCACTCTGAAGTGTCATGCCAATGTCACGCATGTCTGAGATCTCACGCAAAAACTCTGGAAGCTGTCTTTCAACATTTTTTACGTATTTGCTGCGTATTTCATAGGCAAGCATCACGGGGAAAATTCCTGCAATTATCATCAGGCATATAAAAGTCTCTGTTGTATACTGCGGGATTATCAGGGCTATGTATCCTGTATAATAGGCAAAAAATACCAGAACCGCGGCAATACATCCAAGAGTTATGCCGATATTGTAGTCAGAGATGTAAAATTTAACCGGATGTCTGATTATATCAAGAAGTTTTAAAACCTGTTTGCGGTTGTTGAAGTCTTTAAGAAATTTTTTATCAAGTTCGGTCTTATCGTCAGGCTCAAGAAGGTCCTGACCGAACTCTATGTCTTTTATTTCCTTTCTGGAGATGTCAAGGTTGTCAGGGGGCAGAAGAACATAAAGTACAAAAATTAAGGCAATTGCACCTAAAGGCAGACCAAAATACAAAAGGGGCATTATTCCGTTGAGCTGGTTCTGGCCCGAGAGGTTCTGTGCAACAAGCATTATAATAATTGCAATGGGACCTGCAACAAAAGCGGTGACGTAAATTTCAGCAATCATTTCAAGAAACTGAAGCAGAGCTTCAAGTTCCTGTTTTGCGATTTCACGGTAGGATTCGGATTTTGCATTAAAGAAATTTTTGAGATTGCCGCCTGAACGGTAGACAAGCATAAGATCGTTTATAAGCTCTTTAAACCTTTCTGACGGCGTTACTGAAATTACGTACTCCATAGCGCTCAAAAGGTCCTCCCCGAAAACTTCAACATTGCGGACAATAATCCCGCATTCCTTTGAAACTTCACCATAAAGGTCGTCAGCTTCATAAACGCTTCTGAAAATATCGTAAAGCGGTAATGTTGATGAAAGAGCCTGCATATATGTGACTGCATACGCTAAATCCATGTCAATACTGTTTTTCCGTCCAGAAGCCTCAAGTTGTGGATAATAATAAAAACCAAGAAAAATCAGTGCAGATATGACCACTCCGCCGCCTGCTATAACCAGAGGGTCAGGAACAGGTGGCAGCAGTCCGGGGTTTACATCAAATGTGTAAAGAATTACGCCTGTCATCATTGCAGCAAAAAATGGCAGAACGCTAAGAAGAACGGCTGCCATCATGTACTGATTTACCTGTGTTTTTATATGTGCAGACTTAAGATACAGTGACAGCTGCCTGTTGTTGAGAATAGAATCAATGAAGCCCTCAGAATCTGCCATTTCTATCACTTATAACCAAAAATTTGCCCTATAATCCTGAATTTGGGAAATAAGTCCCGGTATTTCTGCTCTCTCCCTGTCATATCGGGCCCTGGTAATTAGTTGATGTTTCTTTTCCGCTGTACTCTACCGAAACTTCAGGGGCAGCGTTTCTTACAAATATCCCCAGTATGTAATTGCCAGGTGAAAAAGGTCCTTCAACTTTATTCAGGTCTGCTCCGTAGTGGTTCTCCCAGCCGAACTGCCTGAACAGAGAAATGTCGCCTGTTGTTGAATTGACTTCATAAAGAGCAAAACTTACGTCACTGTACGGTGTCATCTTCTTGTCGGACTTTAATTCATCCATACCGTTTATCTTAAAAGTAATCCTCCATGGATTCGTGGTGTTTGCCTCGGCAAATCCCCAGGGGGTATAAAGTACACCGGGATTCTCATTTATGCCCAGAAACTTGTCGTAAAGACGCCATTTGTCATTCATAGACCATGTTATTCCCGAAGGATACCATGTGTTTTCATAATAATCCAAAGTCTCCTGTTGCCAGTTTTGGCTTGTAAAGGAGTTTCTTCCCAAAGAATCTGGGCTGATGGTCTCATAGTGTATTTTAAGGTCATTTGTGAAATCCACCATCAATTCAGCTGACGGGTGGTACTCAGAGCCGTCCCACAGTGAATCGTCAGGGAAAACTTCAGGAGAAATCGCGTAATATGCCGGGAGAGGAAAACCTTTCTCTGATACGTTGACAGTCCATACCGGAATGACTTCTCTTGTTTCGTTGTTGCTTTTGTCTGAAACAGGATAAACCGGATTATTGCTGTCATCCTTTGATATGAGACCTAAAGCAACTGCTTCAGGTATTACCGTCTGTTCGTCAAATGATTCTGACGGGAAATATATGAGTGACACTCCATACCCGAATTCACGTAAGATAGCTGCGGCGAGAATCGAATGATCACCTGAGTCGCCTGTATAATCGGCGAGTATAACTGCAGGCGTTCTTGGGTAATCAGAACTGTGGCCTGATTCAGAATCGGTTTCATATGGAATTGAGCTTACAAACGATAAAATCAGGCCTGTTGTATCTTTTTCGTTGCTGTAACCTTTGCTTTTGATTATGTCAGAGATTTCTTCTTTGATTTCTGGCAATATCTCCTCTGAAGCTGTAATGTAGTCTGTAATATTTACCGGGTATTCCGTGCCTCTGATCCCGTATTCGTATTCTGTATAGAGTTTTTTTGGAATATTTACCCCGATAGAGACATTTTCGTTATTATATGTCCAGTTGAACTTTTTGTATCCCCATGGTTTTGAGTTATCTTCATTGTCTGACCATGAATAGCTGGTGAGATTTTGTGAATATTCATCTTCTGAGTGCCCGAAACCGAGGAAAGAGAAACCATCTGTTGCTTTATAAAGAATGCCTGCGGCGCTTACAAGGCACATGAGTATTATGGCGGCAATAATCCATTTGAAAAGTTTTTGATCAATTTCAAATGCCATGGTCTATTCTCTCCTGCTATATGCAAATGCTACATATGAGCATAAAACAGCTAAAAGAGAAATTATATTCAAATCCGTTCCGGACTTCTGTGTTGACTTAACCGTGACAGAAGCAGTTTCCTGCAATTGGACGGTTGCCGGAGTTTTTGATGCAGTGTGTGGTTTGGATTCCTGAAGAGATGATTCTGTATCTGAAGATAAATATTCTGAATCTGACGATGTTTTTTGGCCCAGGAGTTCGAAGGTATAACTTTTTTTTACAGATGCGTCTTTGCAGGTTATTGTTATCTGGTATGTCCCCGGGTACCACGATGATGTGTCAATCGGGTCATATTTAAAGCTTTTATAGCCTTTTGGTGATGACAAAGGAGTCGTTTCGTCTACTGGTATTTTCATTGCAGTTACTGAGTCCGACCCTACATCCATGTCAAGCCGGTTTATATTAAGGTAAAGAGTGTCCTGTGTTTTTGTTTTGTCCGGTGTTGTGCCTGAAGGTGCCAGATTTGTGATTCCGGAAACTGTAAGAGAGTTGCCTACAGAAATTTCTCCCGGATCGTCTATTCTTATCCACGGTTCTTCTATGACAAATTTGGTCTTAACATATATGTCATCAGTATAAGGGTTGTCCAGCAGTTTTATCAGTGCATTTGCGGCTTCTGTTCCTGACATTGAATTTAAATTCACAGAACTTCCAAAGGTCGCATTAATAACTGCGGGGACTGCGCTGTACTTGTTTGCATTTACCTCGAATATCTTGTTTGGGCCCGGATGCTGGCAGACAAAATAATAAACTCCCGGATACAGGTTGTACGTGAAGTTACGGTTGTAGGTAAACCCGTATTCATTCCATGGAACTTTCTCATCGCTATCGTATGCCGAACCGGATGAAGTGATTCCTGCAGACATGCCGGATTTGTTGTCAGCATACCTGAAATTATTACCAAAAATATACCAGCGAAGTTCAGAAGCGCTTCCCCTGGAAAGCCACCACCCGTAGAGTATATCGCCCTGTGCAAAATAACCGTTGTTTTTATCATCAAATTTTATGTTAAGACTCGGTTCGCTTAAAGGGTAGTCATGTGAAGGCGGGGTGTTTCCGTTTATATCTGTACCGGGGCCACCCGGGTAACTGCTTGAGGTGTACCCGTAAGGCTTTAAGTTTGCATAAATCGTGTATGTTCCTGACTCAAAGTCAGTGGTGTTCCATTCATAGGACCATTTTCCCAGAACTACACTATATCTGGTCACTGTGAATGAATCTTCTTCTCCGTCTGAGACTTCTTTTCCCAAAGCATCAAGTTTCGCCCCGTTTGCAGGCAGGTTCGGGCCGGTAATAAACAGGTATACGTCTTCAGGTTTTGTTGCTCCTGTGATATAACCTTCAAGAGAGATTGAGTCTCCTACCGAATATAAGCCGGACTTTATCTCATCAGACGGCTCATTAAAGTATAAGCTCATCGCACCTGATGACACCGTAAATGACAGTTCTGCAGAGTTGCCGTCAGCGTCTGTCATCTCTATTTCGTATGTGTTAGTAGGGGCTGATTCCGGGACATATATCTGAAAAGTTTTTGTACCTGTCCATTCTGTATGAGTGGATATCTCCTGGTAAGATATCATCTCTTCCCAGTCTCCGCTTTCAAATTGCGGGGCATCAGAACCGGATGAACTGCCTGATATTGAAATATTATATCTGGTGTAAGGGACTCCTGTAACAGTCAAATCGAAATAGGTGTTCTGTACAACCTCTGTTTCGGCAGATAGTGCGGGTGAGAACAAAGAGGCTGTAAACGGATAGGATACGGATTTTTCAAGTCCGTTCAGATTATTTGTAGAAAATACTGCTGTTAATGAAACATTACCGGTTTGTGACGATACTATAGTCTGATCTATCAGCCTGAAGACCGGTGCATCAGAGAGAGTTTCGTCAGGTTTGTCTCTCGGATCAATAGTAAGTGTATCAAGTCCAACGGAATTCTGGTGAATATTCGTAATTGTGGACGTAGTGAGTGTCCCCCTGGAAAGGGAATATTTGTACCAGTTTCCTGTCAGGTTTGCACCGTCAATGTTTACATCCGGTGTGATAAATGCAATATCAGTGGTTTTTGCCAGGGCTGAAGGCTGTTGAGGAAGATTTGAGGGTTTTATGTCAGTATTATACGTGTATATCCCGATTTCCCCAAGAGTTAATTCCCTTACAATGCAGTATGAAGTGCCTGATGTCCCGTCGGGGTAATACGGGTAGTACATTCCTGCTGTAATGTCGTTTCCTGTAAGGGAGCCTGTACCATCTGAAATAGTTATTATCCCGTACCTTGTCCCGTCGGTATGGACAAGTCTGGCAGGCAGAACTCCCGAAGAGTTGGCAAATCTGGAAAAATCAAGATTTCTTTCCCCGATGAAAATGACATCTCCTGAGTTGATTCCTGCGTTCTCTCCTGAGAGTGTTGCATACCGTGCGGATGCTGTATTTATGTCAATCAGGCATATCAGGAAGATTACCAAAAAGATGCCTAAAAATTTCCGTGTGCACATGTTTTTTCTCAGATGTCCTGTATTATGGTTTTTTGTGACAGATTTTCAGTAAATTTATTTGTTATACTAAATTTTTATTTGTTATGCCGTGGGTAAAGACTGACTATGCTCATCATCTCCCAAAACTGTACAAAATGTGCCCCAATACTATAAAAAACCGTTATAATGGCTTATTTTGTAATGCAAAGATACCGGGCATTTCTCCTTTGCAGATCTGATGATCAGATCTAATCTAACAATATAAAATGCATATTTTTTAAAATAACCTTTAATATGTTCGATTTGCGACGGATTAATATTTGAGTATTACAAATATTGATTTATCCCATTTTTTTGGTTTAGATCGATTTAATCTGAGTTATGTGGGTGGAGTAAGAGTTTATGAAAAAAAGAAACAGAAAGGCGTATTTTTCTGCATGCGATGAAGATGCGGTCTCTCCTGTTGTCGGAGTCATGCTGATGCTGGTTGTAACAATTATCATTGCTGCAGTTGTAAGTGGTTTTGCAGGTGGGATTGTCAGTACTTCCCAGGCTGCCCCTTCGGTGTCACTTGACGTTTCGGTTTCGGCAGGTTCCTCGGGGGCATCAAAATATGTTGTGATTGAAAATCTTGGAGGAGACAGTCTTAACACAAAAGACCTCAGGATTATCAGCTCATTTACATGTCCTGATGCAGTCATGAAAACCAGCGTTTCTAATGCAGGAAAGGTTGTTAAACATACGATTGACGGCACTCTTGACCCTGTTGAGGCAAACGATCTGGTGACTGATACAGCAATAGTCCCCGATTACCCGTGGACACCGCAGACGACAAACAATGATGACATTGTCAGCACAAGAACGGCTGACAGGACTTTTGGAACGGCGGTTCTTAGCCCGGGGAGCAGTGTTCAGTTTGACAGGTCCTATTTCCTTGGTTTTCCTACAGACGGAAATAATTACATTTCAGAATACGGACTTGCAGGAAATGAAAATGCCCATGTAACGATTATTCATATCCCGAGCGGGGAAACGATTTATGATAAAGATGTGGTGATAGCGTGGTAACTTCGGGCAAAGACGAAACTGCGGTCTCTCCTGTTGTCGGAGTCATGCTGATGCTCGTCGTGACGATTATTATAGCGGCTGTGGTCTCGGGTTTCGGAATGAATATGATTTCAGGCACGAAATCCGCTCCTGCGGTCCAGATAGGATATGCGGGTCTGATGACAGTAGATCCCGGTAATACAGGAAAAATAGGACTGGTTTTTGAAAATCTTGGCGGAGACGATATAAGACTTGATGAGATAACCCTGAATCTTAAGGAGTCGGGACTTTCCAATGTTACGGATACAGACGGAAAAGTCATCGCGACAACCCGGGGACACGAGGCGGTGGTCTCATACAGGGACTTTCCGTCGGAAACAATCATAAATGACGGTGCGACCTCGACAACTGCAGTTCTGAGTCCAGAATATTTGAGTTTCTATAAGGATTACAGGTTTGCAAAACTTCCAGCACGTTCCGGGGGAGTCGGTGCCATACAGGATAACACTTCTGTTGTCAAGTCTTCAGCAAATCTTCTGATTGAGCCCGGTGAGAAGTTCATTGTCCTTGCAGACAAGTACTCAACCGGGGAAGGAAAAAAATTCGGAAAGGTCTATTATGTTGCCGAACGCGGCAATGCAGCTAATCCGTATTCAGGGGGGTGGTTTGAGGTAGGTCCGAAGACCACGTATTCGATAGTGGATGAAGATTCAGGTTCCGTTATTTCAACAGGGAGTCTTGTGGGAGAAATAATATGAAATTAAAATTCATTAAAAGCAAAATTGGAAAAAATATTTTAAAAGATGATTTTGGAGTGTCACCTGTAATCGGGGTGATGCTTATGCTCGTAGTTACGATAATTATTGCTTCTTTTGTTGCTGTATTCGCCGGAGGTGCAGCGGGTTCAGCTACAGCTGTTCCGAGTGCCTCGCTTGATGTAAGCATCATCTCAAACGGCGGTGATGGTGATGACCAGTATGTCATGCTGATAAAACATCTCGGGGGAGACAGTATTCCGTCAAGTGATATGCAGATTCTGACATATTACACGTCTCCGTCCACATGCGATAAAGGAAAGCAGATGCTTGGAGGTTCAATATCTTCAGTCACTTCGGCTATAAGTGCAGCTAAATTAAGCTACAGTGACCAGGACGTAAAGATACCGTTCCTTAACAACCTGGCTATAGGAAAACCCGGGGATCCCGGAACGAATTTTGGCGAATACACGTTCGGTCCCGGGGATGTGATAAGTACAGGTGACGATTTTGGAACGGCAGTTGCAGTTTTTGGTATTACCACAACATCTGAAATAAACAGTTCTACGTATTCGGGTTATGGCTTTGGAAGGGGTTCTTCAGTGGAAGTTGAGGTAATTCATAATCCAAGCCAGAAGAGCATATACAAAGGGACGGTGACGGTAGAATGAGTATTAAATTATTGAAGAATAAAGAAGTTGCAGTTTCACCAGTTGTCGGCGTTATGCTTATGCTTGTTGTAACAATTATCATTGCTGCAGTAGTCTCGTCACTTTCAGGAACACTTGTCGGTCCTGAAAAAACCGCACCGCAGTCACAGCTTGTTGCAGGGTATGACGTACAGATAAACGATGACGATAAAACAAATAATGTCTCGGACAATCCTCATAAAAACAACTGTCTTACATTCCGTCTTAGCGGCGGTGAACCATTGTCGCTTGACAATTTAATGATTGAACTCAGTACAGGCGACAGTTCGATGAAATTTACTTCTGATACTTTATTGGACAGTTCTTCCGCGGCTGTCGAAGAGGGAAACAAACTGGAAATCTATGAAAACAAAAAGGGTAATTCCACTTATTTTGCGATTTCACCCGGGATGTCTGATATTATTGCCGTAGGTGACACTTTCATGCTCGTTGCAGACGACAGCTATGACAGTACTCTTGCAACGGATGACTCAATAAAAAAGGGAAGATTTCTGACCTGGACTCCTGAGGGGTCATCAGGCACGTTCAAAGCACAGGTGAATGTACCTCTTGAATATGTTATATATGACGCTATAAGCAACAAGCAGATCCAGTCCGGAACGATAACTCTCCAGTGAAGGGGGCGTTAAATGTGAAAGGAAAAACAAAAATCCGGATAAAAAAAAGCTGTTTGTTTCGCGAGGATAATGAGGCAGTCTCACCAGTTGTAGGCGTTATGCTTATGCTTGTTGTGACTATAATCGTTGCAGCTGTAGTAAGCGCTTTTTCTTCAGGCATAGTTTCGACTTCGGAACAGTCTCCTTCAGTATCATATGAGTTTACGATAAAAGCAGGTGATGTTTCCAAATCTGATGGTTACCCAGTTGAACTGCGTGTCCTTGCAGGAAAGAACGTTCCTACTAAAGACCTCCAGATTATAACGTCATATACTGTTCCCGAGAGTTCCCGCGGGGTCAAACTTGATGACGGCGGGAGGGTAATTAAGCATATTCTGGACGGTTCTATCTCTCCTTTTGAGGAGGGGACGACAACCTCTGATCCTTCAGTGGATATAGATGATACTGTAGACGGCTATCCGTTTACTCCGCAGACAAACGGTTATTCCGGGGCATTGTACCCGGCAACGAGCGGTTTTCAAAATACCGAGTACTTCGGGACCTGCAACTTTGAGACCAACTGCGTTTATTTTTTCGCAGACCCTGATAAGTTCCTCGGATTTGACACGGGTGACAGTAAATATGGGTTTGGAGAAGGGTCAGTTGTCCACATCACCGTTGTCCACAAGCCAAGCAACACTGCAATCTTTGACCAGGATGTGAATGTAATATGGTAGATATTCATGAAAGAGAAGGGGCGGTTTCGCCTGTTGTCGGTGTTATGCTTATGCTTGTTGTAACAATAATCCTTGCAGCGGTCGTTTCGGCTTTTGGAACGGGGATGATGGGAGACACTACTTCATCAATGCCTGCAACAGTTAAATACATCGGAATTAATCCCGGGGGAGACGATAAAAAGCTTGACAACGGTTTCGTGGGACTGATATTTGAAGTCACCGGTGGTTCACTTGATCTTGAAAAGATGAAGTTCTACATATCAGGAACTGGTTTCGGTGGCGGAGGAGAGGCATTCATGACCTATAATGACGCTTTATGGGGCAAGTATTATAATGGAGGAGACGGGGCAAGCGGGGGAAACAGATTCTACTTTAACAATCCCGGTACAGGTATGCTTGCATATGACCCTACAGAATTTTATACGTGCCGCATGATGAAATTCAAAAATCTTGACCCGACAGGGGAAGGCATGTGCCCGGAAGAAACAATCCTTAGTACAGGAGACCGGTTTATATTGTTTATTGAATATCTGAGTCCGCAAAGTGCGACAGCTCCGGCGAAACTTGGGTTTGGAGTGCACAGAAGCGATGGATCGGGGGCAAGCACGGCATTTCAGAGCGGGGCAGTCAGTGTGAACGGTGACGGGCACGGCATTCTTTCAAGCGAAGACGGAACGGTTTTCTGGGACGGTTACATGAAGGCATCGGATATACTCTGATTTTTTCTTAAATCTATATTTTTTGTACAATCAAAATATGTCATCTTTTTTTAATTATGTGTAATCGGAAAAGGCATGATATAAATTGTAGTAATAAAAAAGATATGACCAAATTATTCTATGATACTGAGGTAATAACTCTCCCTATTAAATGTCTTTTCTATTCTCTTTAAACAAAATCTTATTTGTCCTGCTTTTTTATCTGTTGTATAGGCTTTGAAAGAAATAATCCGGTTTTTCTGACGGGGAGTAGACCTGAAAAATTCTTTTTGTATGTCTTTTTTTGGGTAAATTATTATTGTTTGATTTTTTAGTTAACCGTTAAATATTATGTTAAATGTGAAAATTATATTAAGTTACATCAACTTATATTGTATATACCAACAACTGACATTTATTGAGAAAGTACCTTTGAAATGCATACGGGGGGGATTTCCGGAAAAAGCAATCATTACGTTTAAAGGAAGGATCTTAGGATTATGAAGAAAACTCATGAAGAAATCACGGCGTATTTAATGAGTGTGCTCCAGAGCAGCAGGTATGGTCTTACAATCGCTGATATCGTGCGTAAAACAGGTATAAGCAGAAACACTGTTGGAAAATACCTTACTATCCTTTGTACGTTAGGTCAGGTCGAAATGCATGTAGTTGGACCTGCACAGGTGTACAATCTGTCAAACCGCATTCCCATAAACAAAGTATGGCTCGAAAGAATGCCTCTTGCTTATGTTTTAATCTCCAGTGAGGGGGTAATCCGGGATGTCAATGAAAATTTCTTTCAGTTGTTTTCCTCACCGGAAAATATTCTTATTGGTAAAAAAATGACTGAATCAGGAATTGATGTACTTCAAAAAATTTCAGAAATGCCCGATTATCTTCTTGCACTTAATGGAAAAATGGGAAAAAAAACAGAATTTGATGAAGTGGAGGCAGAAGGGGCTACATATATAATATGGACATATCCCGTCGTCCTTTATGACGGAAGCTATGGAGTCATCAGTACACTGGCCTGCCAGAATCCAGGCTGATAATTGTAATTATTAAAAAAAAGATTCCTGTTTTATGTTTTATTCCATTGACCTGAATGCTTGGAAATATCTAATTCATGATTTTATTTGCGGCAGGTTTTTCTGACCTCGTTGATAAAGTGGCTTATCTGCATACTGTCGTTAATTTTTTTGTCAGCGAGTCTTTCAAGCATATTTTTTCTAATCTGGAGATTGTATTCAAGGGCGTCATCATTCCACCCGTGAGTATATGCAATATCACCTAAAACTTTTGATTCTCTTGTATTTTTGATAAATTCGTCATTTATGTGATCCCATCTGTAAATTTCATTCCAGCTGATGTCCCCTTCATTTACAACCATTTCGTTTATTGAGAGGCAGCGCCTGAATCCGCGCCCTTCATCAAACTGGAGACCCTGAATTACCATAAGGTCAAGTGCACCGAACATAACCCTCGGGACGTTTATCGGCTCGTGCGTAAGCCTGTTGATTGCCTCACTCACTCCACCTGCATGAATGGTTGAATAAGTGGTATGTCCGGTATTCATTGCCTGAAAAAGCGTCTGCGCCTCGGCACCTCTTACTTCCCCTACGATGATATATTCCGGGCGCTGCCTTAAAGCTGCTTTTAGAAGAGTAAACATGTCAACATCGGATTTTGTGGAGGTTATCCCTGTCTCTCTCGTTCTCATGGCAAGCCAGTTGTCGTGCGGTAGCTGAATCTCCCTTGTATCCTCAATTGATACAATCTTTGCTGTTGTGGGTATAAAAAAGGATGCGGCGTTCATTGTTGACGTTTTACCTGACGCCGTTCCCCCTACGATAATTATGCTCTTGTTGTTTTCAACGGCAAGCCAGATGAATGCCATAAGTTCCGCATTGTACGTTTTGGTTGAGATTAGATCAACCGGGGTCATAGGGTCTGTCTTGAATTTTCGGATTGTAAAAGAGCTCCCTTTAGACGATACTATGTCGCTGTAAGTGATCTGTGCCCTGGCTCCTGTCGGAAGAGCGGCGTCGATAATCGGGGTGGTCAGTGAAAGCTGTTTATCCGCTTTTTGTGCCAGTTTTAGGACATATTTGTTAAGTTCGATATTGTCGAAAACAAGGTTTGTTCTGAGGTTGCAGTATTTTCTGTGGTATATGTACAAAGGTATGCCGGCGCCGTTGCATGTTATGTCCTCGATGTTCTCGTCACTCATCATTGGGTCAAGTTTGCCGTAACCGGTAAAATTTCTCTGCAGGTAATATATTAGTATATCAGTTCTTTCGCAGGTAATTGAGGGATCAAACGATTTTATGACCTGTTTCAAAAACATTGGATCAAGTTTCAAATCTCCTTTCGGCCTGGGTGAATCATAAACGAGAACTGATCTTAGGTGCTCGTATGTTTCTTCGAGAATTACAAGCTCTTTTTTTGTTATTTTCGGTTCTACGATTGAATAGGTTAAGTCGAATTCCCAGTTCCTGAAAATTTTTACATATGAATAAGGCGGTTTCAGCCAGTACCTTTCGACAACCCAGTCGATTTCATCACCGGACAATTCGGGAAGAGGACATTCAAAATCTGAATAATTTTGAAAAATCTCATTGATTTCATCGTCGGGATTTATTCTTTTTTTACCGGAGTCGTCTTTTAGACCTGAACATTCTCTGGATTTGTCTTTTTTAATTTTCAGGTTAAATCCAAATTTTGACGTCAGTTCTGAAATATTTAATGTTTTTTTTCCTGACTTAATTCTGAAAGGATTTTTTTCATTTTTGATACTGCAATCCGGACTATCGGGATTGTTGTCAGAACCAACAGTTTTTGTCACGTTTTCTTTTCTGTTTTTGGAAAGCTGTAGTCGTTCAATTTTCATGAGATGCCCTCTTTTGAAGAATTAAAAGGAAAGTTTGTTCATATGTGATGTGCTATTTTATTATTGTAATTTTATTTTCACGCCATTATGTTTGGGGTTATTGGCTGGGAATGTAATTTTGTCTGAAATTGTAATTTTCCCATGTTTCTTGTATGAAGGTTAGTTTTGAGACATAATATACATATTAAATTTAATTTTAGATATAACCTATTTATTTTAAACAGGTCATTAATAAAATATTTCAGGGATATTCAGATGTCCGGTTCGGGACTCTATGTTATCAATAAAGATCTGGTTCAGGAGTTTACTTTCTTTGCAGTATAAAAATGCCTGATAAAAATAGATTAAGTAAAATTTTTATTCTTCCTCTTTTTTGTCGGGTTCATTTATTCTGGTGTAGTAATACCAGGCTCCACCGATTAGTCCAATAATTGCAATTAATATTACAGCCCAGGCCCATATTGGGATTCCGCTTTCTTCGTACAGCGTGACTTCTGTCGGGGTAATGTTTTCCGTAGGGGTTGGAGTCGGCTGTGTTGTAGCTATTGTTTCCTCTGTCGGGGTTGTGGTTTCAGTGGAGGTCACGTTTGCTTCTTCTCCGGCGACGACCGGGCCGGCGTATCCGCCACCTCCTCCGCCGCCACCGCCGCCTCCCCCTCCGCCGGTGGGCGTTGGTGTCGGTGCTGGTGCGGCAATAGTGATGGTCTGCCTGTCAAATGCCTTTGTTGTCATACCGGAATTTACAGCAAAGAGATAGACGTAATATGATCCGGGTGTAAGAGTGCTTAAATCCGCGCCTGATACTGTGACGGATGATGACTTTGCATACCCTGATATCCCGTAACCTGGTGTTATTGCTATTTTAGACCATGAAGATGCTTCTGACGGATATGAAGAGGAGCCGCTTGTTTTGACAGCGTAAGTATATGGGTCGTCAGCTCCAGAACCGACTCCGTTAAGTATGATGTTCTCCATTACGCTTGAGATTACGGGGACCGTTGAGGCAAAAGAACTCCATTCGCTGTTGACTTTGTCCGCAAGAGCGGTCGTGTTGACATTTACTTTTACATCGTATGATTCGTCGGACTTAATCAGTAAATATGCAATGTCACTGATACCGGATGTACCACTTAGAGAAAGCGCCACGTCTCCTGTTCCTTTTGTATATTCTGAAGGAACCGGGGCGCCGTTCCATGTGATTGTCCTGTCTCCGTCAAGTAGAATCGGTGCAAGGTACCCGTATATAGAAAATGTATCAATGTTATCATAGGACATTGCAACTGCACTGTAGTGGCCTTCTCTCTGGGTACCGGACGGGAAACCCGCACCAAATGAAGTATAACCATTTAAGCTCACAGGGTTTCCGGAATGGGTGATTGTGTCCCCAAAATTGCTTTTATTGTAATATGGTGTTACACTTCCTTCGTATGTAGTCCCTTCTGCCGAAAGAGGCGATACTACTTTATACAGAATACTCCTGTTGGGGTATTCTGCGACGTATAGAAAGGCTGCCTCCTGGAGCAGGATAAGATCGCTTTTGCTTGTTATATCCTCTTTTTTAGCCGATTCATTGGCCCTGACGAGCATTAATACTCCGTTTTCACCCGGAATCTCCGAATATATATGAGGAAGGTATGGGAGATCTGTGTATATGTAATCATATAAAGGACTGTTGTAATTTACTGTTGAATCAGCCTTTGATATAGTGACTGTGACTCCCTTTACCGTTCCGCTTGTTGATGAAAAAATTCTTTCTACACTCTCTATTTCAGGGGAACCTATTGTTTTTAGGTATTGGGGGTATTCCGAGTTCCCGTAAGCAGGGGCTACCATCTTCATTTCTGATATCGAAGTGTCGCTGACATCAACTGCTTTTATGTACCTGACATTTGTCCCCTGGTAGGTATAAACAGAACCAAGGTCTGCTGTAATAAAATAATCTGCGGCGGATGAACCGGCTACCAGAAGAGAAAACATCACTAATGCTATAAGAAATTTTAAAATATGGCTGCAGTTTATTGCATCAGATATACTCTTTTCCCCCCGGCAATATTGCATATTACTATTTGTATGAAGATATAAATAATTTGGTAATTGTATTATAATTATGCTCAGAAAAATCCTTATTTTCTTTATATTTGCCGTTATGTTCACAGGTGCCGGTACAGCTGCAAGTATAAATGTTTATCCTACATCCTTAGACTCTGGTGATACATTAACTGTTGATTATTCTGATATTCCGGACGGATCTTCTTTTTCTCTTCTTATAAGAGGAAAACTTGACGTAACCCCTGATAGTGGCTATACGATGAATATCAATACGTTTGTCATTCCTTTTTCTCTTTCTTCAGGGACAGTAAGCGCAACGGCGGATAATTCGGTGATGCTTTCCCTGAATTATGAAGACTCTTCAGGGACAATTAAAACTGTTACCAAGTACGGTGATTCTGAAAACAAGTGCAGTATCTCGGAAAGCCAGGACGTAAGTGCAGGTACATATGACAATATGTGGGTTGAAGGTACATCCGGGGGGGATGATATCGTAAACACTGACCTGAGTTTTATCGGAACCAAGTCCGGCCCTGATTCCGGGGAAATCTCTTTTAAAATAAGTGGAATTGAGCATGCAATAATCACTGTTATCTGCAGGGTCGCAGGGGAAACCGTAACCAATTCCAAAATCGTTGTAGGAGGCGGTCTTGTCACTTCAACGCCAACTGAAACTACTTCTCCTTCGGGTGGTGCTTCCGGAGGCGGAGTTTTTGGAGCAGGAGGGTTATTTGCAGAGTCAACAGAGACCAGTTCACCTGAAGAGACATACAGTCCGGCAGGGACGATATCGGCATCAGGTATCGCTGAAACAGCAGATACTGTAGCCTCATCTGACAAAGAATTGTATTATGCCGGAAACGGAGCACCAGGAGCCGTAATTATGTATGACTCTGCTGATACGGTTCCGCCAGGGTGGAATATTCTTGGAAAAATCTATGCACTTATCTCGGACGGAAGTGAAATAAAAGGAAATATTTACTTCCGGATACCCGATTCAGTTTCTTCAGAAAATTCTGACAGTCTGTTTGTAGGGATGTATAAAGACGGCGAATGGGTTAAACTCTCCTCCTCTGCCCGGGACGGGTATATCGTTGCTTCTGTTTCGGACGAAGGGACTTTTGCCCTTATAGAATCGGGTGAAACTGTATCATCCACGCAGTCAGGTTCAGAGCAGAGTTCAGAAGAAGGTATGTCCCCGCTGGTATATCTTCTTGTAGTGGTAGTGGTTGCAGCGGTTTTGGCCTATGTCTGGGTAAATGTAAAGCACAAAAAACAACAATAATATTTTTGAGGATTTTTCCGTGTCTGAAGACGATATTTACGATAATATACTGGATGCTTTTTCACCGGAAAATTTGTTTTTGGATCTCCTGGCTGTATTTTTATGGCTTGTACTGGCAGTGGTCTTTATATATATACCATATCTGAACGAGACTTTTCTTCGTATTGTCTTTGCTCTTCCTGTTGTACTTTTTATTCCCGGGTATTCACTTATTGCAGCCCTTTTTCCTTCGAATAAGGATATTGACGGCATAGAAAGGGCAGCTCTTTCCTTCGGCCTTTCGATAGCTGTAGTTCCTCTGATAGGTCTCGGGCTTAACTATACTCCGTGGGGAATACGCCTTGACCCGATTGTCGTGTCTTTATCAGTTTTCACTGTGGCTATGCTTTTTATTGCCCAGTTCAGGCGTTATCAGGTCCCCGGTGAAGAAAGGTACAGGGTCCCGGTAAAAGAGATGGCAGCGGAAGCAGGAGAAGAACTGTTTCCAAAAGATCAGTCAAAAACCGACAAAATAATCTCTGTAGTTCTTGTTATATCCATAATCGCCGCGATTGCAACGACGGTGTTTGTGATTGCAGTCCCAAAGGAAGGTGAGAAGTTCACCGAGTTTTATATCCTGGGCGAGGGTGGAAAGGCGGCTGATTACCCAACAAAATTTGCCGCGACAGAACCCCGGGAACTGATTATAGGAATCGGAAACCACGAATACAGAAATGTAAGCTATTTTGTGGAAACATATGCGGTATCACAAAACTTTGATGAAACGACAAACACTTCTTCCATTGTTAAATGGCAGGTTTTGAACAGGACCCGTGTGAATGTCCCTGACAATGAAACAGCAGAATATAATTATCAGTTTGAAATCCCGTCAGTAGATTACAATAAACTTGAGTTTTTGCTTTTTAAAGACGATTACCCTGACGAGAATCTAACAGGATTTGAAAGGATTAATTCAAGCTACCGTGACCTTCACCTGTGGGTTGATGTGAGAGAACCTTTAGAATAACCGTCAAATCACCCTTTTTAAAATCCGGTCTGACAGCCGACACAGACACAATTTTTCCTGAGTACTCTGCTGTAGCTGCTGCAATAAGACTGCAGATGGGGCACGGAGATGCAGTGCAGCATTTCGGAGACTCGTCCCTTACTATTCTGCACCCGTCAGTAAGTGCAAATGCCTTAAGACTGAATATCATCTCGTCACCGTTTTGAGTTAGTGTTACGTCTTCGCATAACGGGAAGGATTCACAGAATATTTCCTTTGTTATTTCCTTTAACTCTTCCGTCAGGTCTGAAGTTTCCTCCTCGTAATGCAGCAGCGAAAGGCTGTAGTCATTTTTCAGGCAAAGCATCAGGGATTCTGATGAAGGGGTTGTGAAAATTCCGGCGGTTTTTTTAGTGTCTGTTGAAAACATCTCTTTTTTGTAGTCAAATCCCTTGTATTCACCTGTGGGATTGAACTGTATAGTATCATCAGAGCCTGCTACTTCTTTTGGTATAAAGCAGGCATCGCCGAAGACGTTTAGTTCTGAGAAGAATTTTGCTCTGCTGATTATAAGCGGGGGATAAAGCATGGAGGAAAAAAGAGGGTTTATACCTTTTGTCTCGGTAAATGCGGAAATGATTAAAGCGGTCAGGAAATTTGCCAGTGCTACTACGACAAGAACTGCCGTTGTGAAGTCGTTTTCGTTCGTCAGAAGTGCCGTTGCAAGAAGGATTACTGACAATCCTATAAGAATCACCGAAACTGCCGGAAATGTATTGAATTCCCCGTAGAAATTCGGACTTCTTTTAAAAGCAAGAGTTTTTGAGTTTTTTCGCTCTTTTTTTCTCAGGTCCTTTTTACCAGGCAATAACCGCTGAAATATCCTCATTATAAGTCTCCTGCATTTTTGGCTATTTTTCTTCTGTGAATCTGAACGGTTATGTAGCCTATAGCGATTGCAAAAAATGCCAAGAAGAGGTATTCTGCCGTATTAATCCTGAAAGCTTCACAGGCAAAGAAGTATTCAATGAACAGAAAGGATATGCAGAGAACCAGGAGCTGACGCCTTTCTTTTGATACGTAAACAAAGAAAAAATAGATTCCAATGATAAACTGCGTTA
This sequence comes from Methanomicrobium sp. W14, assembly GCF_017875315.1. Classification (NCBI taxonomy): domain Archaea; kingdom Methanobacteriati; phylum Methanobacteriota; class Methanomicrobia; order Methanomicrobiales; family Methanomicrobiaceae; genus Methanomicrobium; species Methanomicrobium sp. W14. The sequence continues at coordinate 1,010,245 of NZ_JAGGMM010000001.1, read as the reverse complement.
TTAGCATGAAATAAAAAGAAAAAGATGTAATAACTACAATCTCCCCGAATATTACAACCGAAAGTGGCTCTGTTCTGAAGTACATGACTGTTCCTGCAATAAAAACAGCAAGTGAAAGAGCTGGTGCAATTTTGTAGCCTGACAGGATTATATCCACAAGAGCAGTTGCAGCTATTGCGGCAATTGCAGTGACCTGCATATTTTTTTCATTCATATTACTTTCACCTCGTTAAAGCCGCACAGGTTCAGACCTGCAAGCATGTCTGTAGCCGTTTCGTTATTGGGAAGATAGCAGAATGACCGCAGTCCGCCAAACCTTGCAATGCCGCATATAAGTTTAAGGTGGCTTAGATCACCTTTCGGGACAGCAATTACGAATATATCTTTTCCGGCATTTTCTTTCATCAGAATGTTATGAACCTGCTTTTCAAAGATGTGGAATGTCTTTGCATCATAAAAACCATTCATCCCTGTTTTGACCGAATCGAAAAAAGGCGAATCTTCATCTGTTTTTCTTTCATATTTCCCAGGATAATAGTTGTACAGGTATTTTTCCCTTGGTGCGGATTTAATCTCGTTTAACAGGTCAAAAAGCTCAGGCTGAATATTTTTTGACCTGCGGACTTTTTTTACGTTTGCCCCTGAAATTTCAATTATGCGTATTCCCATAGATTTGTCCATGCTTACAAGAAGAGACGATAAAGCCGATCTTAAAAGTTCTGCGTACCTGTCCGAATCATTGTTGTCCTTATCAGGAAGGTCAATAAAGATTACCTGAACATCTTTTTTGATTGATGTACGGTCCCTTACGTACAGCTTTTCATGCTTTGCAGATGCTTTCCAGTCGATATTTCTGAGATCATCATCGAAAGAGTATTCACGTAGCCATTTTATGTCGTCACCCATGATTATCCCGGGTTTTTCTGTGTTTTTTCCAGAATACAGGTATGAGCTTTCCGAGACAAACGAAGGCTTAGGGAAGACCTTTATTTCGCTTTTTTCAGGAAAACTTTCATTAACCTTTAATTTTCTTTCAAAACAAGTGTCGAATGCCGTAATAACAATCCCTTTGAACCTGTTTATGCCGTGGGACTGGCAGATAATTTCATAATTAAGAAGGAAACTGCCGCTTTTTTTTATTAGTCCGCTTCTATTTGTACCTTCTGTAACAAAGGCTCCGTCAGGGATGAGGTCCTCCATCTCGACTGCGGTATAGTCGGGCAGATTTATTCTGCATTCTGCTTTTACTTTTGATGGTTTTCCCCCTGTGATGATTTTTTTATGGGTCCCCCTTGAGAAAAAAAGTGTTGATTTTATTTTGAAAAGTTTATTGTCCAGCATAAAGAGGTCAAAAAAGAGTATTGCCGATATTGAAAGTCCTGCAAATATTATTTTTTTGTCCCTTAGCAGGTACCCTGCCGCCAGAAAAACAACAGAAACTGTTACCAGAAAATCTCTTTTTTTCTTCATTTCTGCTATGGAACCTCTATTGTTTCAAAGATCTGCCTGAGAACCGTTTCAGGAGAAAGACCGCTTATTTCAGCTTCATATGTCAGAAGAAGCCTGTGTGGGACCACGGTTTTCGAGATGTATTTAACGTCGTCAGGTATAACATAATCTCTTCCTTTAATTGCTGCATACGATTTCGCACCCCTCAACAGGGCTATGCTCCCTCTCGAGCTTATGCCGACTTTTATGTCAGAATGCTCTCTTGACGCGATTACTATGTCTTTTATGTAGTTTAACACAGGGTCTGAGACTTTTACAGTTTTCACGATTTCCTGCAACTCTTCAACACCTTCGGGTGTCAGTATGGGCTGTATTCTCGTAAGAAACCTGTTGATGTCAAGAATCCCTTTATTTTCTCTTTTTATTATCTCAAGCTCATCTTCGCCTGTCAGATAATCTGGACGCACGCGGAGCATGAACCTGTCCTTCTGCGCTTCTATAAGCGGAAATACACCCTCGTGTTCTATAGGGTTCTGGGTTGCTATAGCAAAAAAAGGAGTTTTAAGAGGTATTGTAATACCGTCAAGAGTCGCCTGCTTCTCGCTCATGGCCTCTATGAATGCACTCTGGCTTCGAGGGGGCAGGCGGTTTATTTCATCGATAAGAAGGATGTTTGTAAAAATCGGCCCTTCTCTGAGTTCAAAGGTCTTGTTCTCAGAGTTCCATATTCTGACGCCAAGGATATCAGACGGCTGCATGTCGACCGTGCACTGTATCCTTTTTGTTTCACATCCCAAAAGTCGTGCAATTATTTTGATGACCGAAGTCTTTGCAGTCCCGGGGTAACCTTCGATTAAAACGTGTCCCCCGCTTAAAAGGCCTGTAAATACGGATTCTATCAGCCGTTCGTTTCCTACTATAAATTCTGAGCATATTGCTTTTAGTGAATTGTATGTCTCTGAAATCAGCCTGACGTCATTGTCGGGTTTGTTATTTGTCATGTCTGCCCCCGTATATAAATAATAATGACAGTATTATGATAATTATTGCTAAAGCTTTTACTGTCTCATTTTTGTGGATGATGTTGATATACTTTAAGAATCCGGTTTCAGATGCTGTTTTTGAATGGCGGCTTTCTATATAAACGGTGCCCGTGAGCATGTTTGACAAAAATTTTCTGTTGTCTTTTAAATTTTCATCTTTGTAAAGTGCGTTCTGAAATATACCTGAGTCGGAAAGAAGGTATACGTTGCCGTATTTTACAAGGACCGCCTGTTTTCCGAGGATTTCATTAGAATCAGCCCTTTCGTTTCCGTTTTCGTCAACCCAGCTTAAAATGGATGTCGTAATAATGCTTTCTCCTCCCCCTGCAACCGCCGGCCTGTTAAGTGCAATGCTTTCTATGCCTTCTGTAAGGTTGTTTTCCTGGACGTTTTTGACAGGGTATGATATGACGAATTCCGGGTTGTCGTATTCCATGTCGATGCTTGATAAATTGACGTTTTCAACTGAGATGTTTGTTCCGAGAACTTTAAGCAGGTCTTTTGAAAGTCCGTTTTCATCCGAAATAAAAACCGTGTTGTCTCTGTTTTTGTAGTCCCTTAAGATTCTTAATTCATCAGGCGAAAAATCGCCATCAGGCTCGATTATAAGAAGAGTCGAATTTTCTGCTGTTTTGAGTACACTGTAGTCTTCAACCAGGACCGCTTTGTCTGACACGGCGTCGTCTATGAAAAATGAAGTCCCGTTCCAGTTTGAGTTATACATGCTGTACTCCTCGTATGAGGACGAAAAATGAATGTCAAGGGCAAAGGCTGAGATTATAAGAAGAAAAATAAGAACGTAAATAAATTTTTTCATCGTTTTCTACCCCCGTATTCATGAAACAGGTCTTCAAACATCTTTTTTAATTCTGTTTTGCCGGATTCGGAGGAAATGCCTGAGTATACAATTTTTTCATAAAGGCAGACGAAAGGAGATATATTGTTTTCTGCTTCTTTTGAAAGCCTGAAGAGAAATTCGTTGTTTGTATCCGATGTCTTGTATGTAACCTTTTCTTTTTCAGATACCGCAAAAAAGAGGTTTTTTGCAAGCAGTCTTAAGGCTTCGGATTCGGACCCTTCCGAAAGAAGAACGGAATATTCTTTTAGAATTTGTTCAGTGACGCTTTTCCTGGGACTTTCTTTTATTTCTGCCTTATCCGGAAGGTAAACCTGCTGTTTTGTTTTTTTTACTTTAACTGCTCCTGCTCTTTTTTTATGACGCGTAAACTGAGTGATTATTATAAGGACTACAAGTATGAGGCTTAATAGCAGGAATACCGGTGTATTTAAATCATTTTCCTGGTCTAGAGGTTCTTTTCCGGTAGCCGGAATATTGATATTTTCTGTTGGCGTCGGTGTTTCTGTTGATATTTGCGTGGTTTGTCCGGTAGGTTTCTGTGTAGGTGTGAGTGTTTCAGCCGGAGTTTTTGTGGGGGTTATATTTTCGTCAGGTTCTCTTCCGATAAATTTTATATCTTCCTTGGCTTTTTCCAGGTCTTCAGTCTGAAGTTCGTATTTTTTCGCAGACCTGATTGTTTCTTCTGTATTTTCGGTAAGATCTGATTTTGTTTTCTTCATCTCTTCCAGGAGATAGTTGATATCGTAGGTGACGGAATAATATTTGTCGGGGTCGTCTGAGTCGCGGTACTGTACCTGGAGTTTCTCTAATTCCCCGAGATCTTTTACCTGGTCTGCAAGCTCTTCGAGGTACTGGAGCTGTTCTGTGTTGTTTTTCCTGAAACTCTCTATTTCTGACCGGGTCATATCAAGGTTTATCAGGATATTGTCGTATTTTGAGAGGCTGTCTTTGTAATCTTCTATGTCATCATATGCATCTTCAAGCCTTTCGTATCTTATATTAAGGATAAGGTTTCCGGAAAGGTCTATGAAATTCTGCATCATACCAAGAGTTTCACCGGATTCTTCCTGGGATATCTGTTTTAGTGCATCGGGATTCAGACTGTCGTCTGTTCCGGGGATATTTTTTGGTGTAAAAAGTTCTGTATTTGAGATATAGCCTGAAAAAAGAAGGATGAAAAGTGCTGCCAGCAAAATAAAAACCGTGACTGCAAGCTTTTTTTTCATTTCGCTACAATCTCCATTACTTTAAGGACCACAATTACAAAAAATATTATTACACCCAAAAACGTGATAATTTTAAGATTTTTTATATACCCGTGCTCCAGGTATACCGAGTCCGAAAGCTCAAGTATTACCAGAAGTCCAATCAGCCAGAGCACAAATGCTACTTCAAGGTTTATCACGGACGACAAAATCATGAATGTAAGAAGGATTAAAATCCATATCGCCAGTGATATCACGATGATGTTTTTCTTCCCCGTTCCCATCAACTGATTAAGTTATTTTTCAGTCAATCTAAATTAAGTTTGGTTATATTTTTCAGAAAAATGTAAAAATTATTATACAGTCCTGCCTGTCATAACAATTGATATAGATATGAGGACATAATAGTTTTTCAGGTGAGTTTCAATGGGGGAGCATACTAAAATCTTTACGGCGGCAATGTTGTTTTTGCTTTTTTTTGTCTGCCCTGCTTTGGCGTATACTACAGAAGATGTGACAATAAACGTCAACAGCGACGGAAGTGCGGATATAACCGGGACTTACAGCCTTAATTTCGCAGAATATATAACTTTCAATCTTATTCCCGACAAAGATAACCTTCTTAAAAACGCAATAGAAGATGAGACCTGCTGTGAGATTTCCGTAAATTCGCTGACCGACACGGAGACGTCGATAACCGTTTTGTCGTTTGCTTATGTTTTTTCAGATAACGGGACTTACACGTATAAAACGCCTGAAATTTCCTATGACAAACTCAGCGGGAAAATAGATGAAATCCTTGACAAATATCCGGTATTAAAACCATTTTCTCCGGACTCAGACTTGGTTGTACCTGAAAAAACGGTTTTGAGTTTTCCTGACGGTTACTCCGTGACGTATGAAAAACCTTATACTGGGGGTTTTGTCCCTTCGGTAAGCCACTAATCCATGCTTTTTTTCTGTCATCTTCTGTCCGGACTATTTGCAGGAATGCTCCTTTATTACTTATTCCGGGATAAACGGGTAATTGTTTTTGCAGCTGTCGGAAGTGTTCTTCCGGACCTTGTTGACAAACCTCTCGGGTATATAATTCTTGGTGAGACAATCGGATCAGGGCGGATATTTTTTCACGGTTTCTGGTTAATGCTGATATTTATGGTTCTCGGGGTAATAGTTTTAATCAGGCTTAAAAATCCTCTTGTTTTATCTCTGTCCATAGGAGTTCTGGTTCACCAGCTTGAGGACAGCATGTGGAAATCACCAGTAAACTGGTTCTGGCCTCTTCTGGGTCCGTATTCATACAGCCGCAGTCCGTCAGACTATTTTCTGCAGATGCTTCTAAAAGAGCTTACAACTCCTGAAGAAATATTTTGCGGGATACTGGTGTTTTTCGGGCTGGTCGTATATTACCTGTCAAAAAAAGATCTTATCTGAAAGAATTTTTTTGAAAAAACTATGGAGCCTGGAGGTTTTTTATGGGATATAATAATTACATCCCGAAGATAATTTATTGTAAATGCATTATCTTGTAACCGGGGGGGCCGGTTTTATAGGCTCACATATCGTTGATTCACTTGTTTTAAAAGGAAATGATGTAACTGTTCTTGACGATTTTTCATCCGGGGATATGAGAAATCTTTCCGGGTGCAGGGATAAGATAAGGGTTGTAAACGCAAGTGTTACAGATAAAAAAGCACTCTTTGATGCATGCAGGGGCGTTGACGGAATTTTTCACGAGGCTGCGATAGCATCGGTTCCTTTTTCTGTAAAAAATCCTGAAAAAACGCATGAAGCGAATCTCACAGGTACGGTTAACGTTTTAAATGCAGCCATCGAAAACGGCGTGAAAAAGGTTGTTATGGCATCTTCTGCCGCGGTATACGGGAACAACCCTTCTCTGCCGAAAACAGAGGAGATGCCGGCCGAACCTTTGTCGCCTTATTCTGTCCAGAAACTTTCGGGAGAGTATTACGGGACTGTTTTTTCAGACCTCTATTCGCTTGATTTTGTGGCTCTGAGGTACTTCAACGTCTTCGGTCCCAGGCAGCTTCCGGGCTCATCCTACGCCGCTGCGATTCCGGCATTCATTAGTTCGGTTATATCAGGGAAAAGACCTACGGTCTTCGGTGACGGTGAGCAGACAAGAGACTTTATATTTGTAAAAGACGTTGTTTCGGCAAACCTGAAGGCGATGCAGTCGGATGTCAAAGGAGTGTTCAACGTTGCGTCAGGTAAAAAGACTTCTTTACTGCAGCTTTTGGATGTCCTTGGTGAAATATCAGGAAAAGCTATAATCCCTGAGTTTGAGCCGCCGCGTGCAGGCGACGTCAGGCATTCCTGTGCTGACATCTCAAAGTTTTCAGGCGCCTGCGGGTGGAAGCCGGAGTACAGCTTAAATGAAGGACTGGCCGAGACTTTTGAATATTTCAGGAGTCTTTAATTTTCAATACTTTTTTTGGAATTCCAGACTTTGTTGTTGAAATATGTTTTGACCCGTTCATTTTCTTTGAATTCTTAGGATGTCAATATTTGCAGAACATGAAGCGTATTGTTCCCGGAAAGACATCTGTGTAGAAATTCAGGAGAGTCCGGATAATGCAATTGTGAAAGTCAGATTGTAGTATCCCCGATTCGTTTTACAAATATTAAATTCCCGCATCCACCCGTCAACGTACACAGCTCAAAATTTTTTCGTTCAGGAGACAAGATAACCTCCCCACCGGGCGTTTTATCGCAATAAGAGGCCCCGAGGGCGGGGCCGGTCCGACGGCCGGCGAAGTGGTCGGCGGCGGTGGGGTTGTCAAAGATGTTAACTGGAAGAGATCTGTTCCCGGCCGCTTAATGAAGCTCTCCCCGCATATGATGCCGGTGTCAAATGATTTTGGGACAGCAAATTGTGATAGTTAGATCAAAAAGTATATTAAATTTGATATGCAATTCCTATGAAAATAACTGCATACTAAATTTTGCAGAATCTCAGAAGAATGTTGGGAACAATGTTCTTTTTTGAAATAATTGACGGGGGGTAGTTGTATTTACAGAGATTTCAGCATAGCTGTTGTCGTTCCGGCTTATAAGGAAGAGCTTTTAATTGGTGATACTCTCTCCTCCGTTCCTGATTTTGTTGACAAAATATATGCAGTTGATGATTGTTCTCCTGACAGAACAGGGAATATTATTGATAAATTCGCAGACAAAGATTCCAGGGTTCTTCCAGTTCATCATGAAAAAAATGGCGGTGTAGGCGCATCTATTGTCTCCGGGTACAAAAAAGTTCTTGAAGACGGTATTGACATTGCAGCGGTTATGGCAGGAGACAACCAGATGGACCCTGAGTTTCTGCCGCATCTTCTTGACCCGGTCGTTGACGGGAAATGCGATTATACCATGGGCAACAGGCTGATGTCGCCTGATTTCAGGCATGGCATGAGCAAATGGAGGTTTTTCGGAAATTCCGTCCTGACAATGCTCACGAAGATTGCATCCGGCTACTGGCAGATGGTGGACCCGCAGAACGGGTACACGGCGATAAGCCGCCGTGCCCTTGAGAGAATAAGCCTTGATTCGGTATACCCGAGATACGGCTACTGCAATGATATCCTTGTAAGGCTGAACGTCTACGGGTTCAGGGTAAAAAATATTCCTCACCCGGCTAAGTACGGAAAGGAAAAGTCGGGCATCAGGTACAGCACATATATCTGCAAAGTCTCACGACTGCTTCTAAAAGACTTCCTCTGGCGCCTGAAGATGAAGTACATCGTTTTCGGGTTTCATCCTCTTGTCTTCTTCTATGTGTTCGGGGCTGTTCTGGCAGTCATAGGTTTTTTTTCGGGACTTTTCGCTCTCTGGGAGAAATTTGCGTGGAGAATCGACACTTTGTTTGTCCACGGTATTTTGTCCCTTTTGGTCTTTATGATGGGAACAATGTTTCTTTTGTTTGCGATGCTCTTTGACATGGAGCAGGAGAGGGGTACAAATGGGTGGTACTGAAAATTTCAGTAATAAAAACCGGTTGTTTGTTACTGTTGATATTGAAGACTGGTATCATATACCTTCGGTTTGTGGTTCTCCATTTTCTGTATATAAGGACACGGATGAATTTTTCAGGGAATGGCTTGGTGAATATGATTATTTAACCGAACCGACTCTTCGTGTTCTAAAATTCCTTGGAAAACGGAATATTCAGGCTACATTTTTCGTTGTTGCTGACGTTGTCAATCATTATCCCGGACTTGTGGAAAAAATATCTGAAAACGGACATGAAATTGCATGCCACGGCCTTGAACACGCCTGTAAAATTGATCCTAAGACAAAAAAACCATTGTTTACTACAGAAGAATTCGAAAAAAGAACGAAAGAGGCAAAAAAATTACTGGAAAATGCATCGGGGCAGAAGGTCATTGGTTATCGTGCCCCCAATGTATTAATCGCAGGATGGATGCTTGATTCTTTGGAAAAGATCGGGTTCAGGTATGATTCGTCTATCTGCGTGAACTCTTTTTATAATAAATCTGATTCTGATTTAGACGGAGTTGGAACCATTCCTTATTTTCCGATTGAAGGAGGACTGGTGCCCGGCAACAAAAAAAGAGATATTATTGAAGTTCCGTGGGCTTATCTTAATACCTTTGGATTCAGGATACCTGTATCGGGGGGACCCATGTTAAGGTTTCTTCCATCAGGATTGTTGAAGAAGGGACTTATTCAGAGTATGAAAGAAGGACCAGCGGTTATGTATTTTCATCCGATTGATATCTCCAACAAATCTTTTCCGAAGATAGGTAAAGGGAGACCTTTTTACTGGATGATAAAGGGGGATGTTGTAGAAAAGCGAATTGTTTCATTGATTGATGCATTTAACAAATCAGGTGTTAATTTTTGTAATTTAAGAGACTTGATGGGGATTATGATATGATAATGGATCTTCATATTCATTCCAAATATTCTTATGATTCTCTCTCAAATCCATCGCAAATAATAAAGAAGGCAACAAAAAAGGGACTGGATGTCATTTCCATTACTGATCATGATACTATGAAAGCTTATGATCATATTGAAAAAAAATTTGGTATTAGTGTAATTCCAGGAATGGAAGTTAAAACAAATAAGGGAGATATTATTGGATTATTTTTATCGGATGAAATCTATTCCCGGTCATTTATGGATGTAATAGATGATATAAGGGATCAGGGAGGGATTATAGTATTGCCTCATCCTTTTAGAAGAAATTGCGATCCTGAGGAATTGATCGAACATGTGGATCTGGTTGAAGTATTAAATTCACGTTCAACAAGAAGTGAAAACGATTTGGCATCCAAATTGTGTGAATCATATTCAAAAAGAGAGATCAGCGGAAGTGATGCTCATACCTTTTGTGAAATAGGCAGATCTTTCACAAAATTTGAAGGTTATTCGAATAATTTAGATGATTTGAGGAATATTTTATTAAAAAGTCCACGGTTTTGCACGGGAAATTGTTCATCTTATTATCTCTCCCATTGTTATAGTTTTGCAATAGGGAGATTGAAAAAATTGGTGAGATAATGCGAGTATTCATAGCAGACGGAGCAGAAAGAACCAGCCTGGCAATTGCCAGATCTCTTGGAAAAAGAGGTATTGAAGTTCATTGTGGAGAGTCCTATCGTTTTTCAACGACTGCATTATCAAAATATTGTAAAAAGTCCTTTATTTATCCAGATCCGCAGAAGGACTGCAAGAGGTTTATTGATTCTCTTGAAAAGATTTTAAAAGCAGAAAAATATGATGCATTATATTCTTCAAGGGAGGTTTCAACAATTCCTATTTCTTATAATAAAGAAAGATTGGATCATTATACAAAGGTTGTTTTTCCGGATTATCCACAAATGCTTATGACTCATGATAAATCTAAAACAATAAAATTAGCAAATGAAATTGGTATTCCAACCCCTAAAACGTATTTTATTGAAACAATTAGGGAATTAGAGCAGATATCAGATCAAATAGAATATCCGGTTGTTGTAAAATCGCGATATAAAACTATCTGGAAAGATGAGAAGCCTGTAATGCTAAAAGTTACTGATAAAAATTATGTTTATGATAAAGATCAACTTTTTTCTATAACTACAGAAATCCTTGATAAAAGTGGGAAAATGCCATTGATTCAGGAATATATCCCCGGTGGTGGGTATGGTGTTGAAATTTTAATGAAAAACGGAGAAACAAAGGCATTTTTCATGCATAAGAGGCTTAGAGAATATCCAATATCCGGGGGTGCAAGTACTTTCAGAGAAAGCTTTTATAATTGCGATATGGTAAATCTGGGTTTAAGATTGATGAGTAGTTTAAAATGGCATGGAGTAGGTATGGTTGAGTTCAAACTTGACGAAAGAGACAATATACCTAAATTAATAGAAGTAAACGGAAGATTTTGGGGATCTTTACCCCTTTCAATAGCATCTGGCATTGATTTTCCATATCTGCTATATGATTTACTGATTAATGGAAATGATAATTCGATCGTCAATTACCCAGAAGGCATTAAATGTCGCTGGTTGATTCCGGGAGATCTTCTTTGGTTTCTTTCGGCAATTTCCAGAAACAAATCTAAATTTAAAGTCCTTAAGGAATTTTTCACTTTTCGAGGGACATATTATGATATTATTTCTATGAAAGATCCTTTGCCAACAATTGGAGCATTAAGGGGGTTGATTAAACAGTTTCTGGATGTTGTATCAGGAAGGCGAAATATCAGCGGGGAAGTTCAGTAAAATGGAATTGATAAAGTTTTGGTGAAATATGAAAAATCTTAGAAGTTATCAGGTTTGTAGCAAGTGCGTAATGGATACTACAGTACCGGATATTAGATTTGATGAAAACGGAGTATGCCATTTTTGTAAAATCCATAACAGGCTTGAAGAGATTCATCCATTGGGAGAGGAGGGTGAAAAACAATTTCATCAATTAATTGAGAGAATTAAACAATCTGGATCAGAAAAAGAGTATGATTGTATAGTTGGGATAAGTGGTGGAAGAGATAGCACTTACACTTTATATATGGCTGTAAAGATGGGACTTAGACCCCTTGCAGTCCATTTTGATAATGGCTGGAACTCAGATATTGCTGTAAGCAATATAAAAAATGCTACAGAAAAACTTAATGTTGATCTATATACTCATGTTGCAGATTGGGAAGAATTCAAAGATCTACAGAAATCTTTTTTAAAGGCATCAGTATCTGATGCAGAAGTCCCAACTGATTACGTAATTACTTCAATATTATATAAAGTTGCAGCAGATAACAAGGTAAAATATATTTTAACAGGTCATTCTTTTAAAACTGAGGGTATTGCTCCATTGTACTGGACATATCTTGACGGAAGATATGTGAGAGATATTCATAAAAGATTTGGGCAGGAAAAAATTTCCAGTTTTCCTATAATGAGCATGTCTGAATTAATAGTGAATACTCTTTTCAGAAGAATAAAAAGTGTGGATTTTCCGGATTATATTGAATATAATCACGATGAAGTTGATGAGATTCTTAAAAAAGAACTTAATTGGAGATATTATGGTGGTCATCATCACGAGTCTTTATACACGGTATTTTTTCAATCGTATTACTTACCAGTTAAATTTAATATTGACAAGAGAAGATCTGAGTATTCGGCATTGATACGAACAAATCAGTTGGAAAGGAATGAAGCGTTAAAGAAACTTGAAATGCCTTATCCTTATGATCCAGAGATTATTAAGTATACTATTAGTAAACTTGGTTTCACAGAGAAAGAATTTAATAAAATAATGGTAAGTGAGAACAAATCATTTTTTGATTATAAAAGTTATTATCCCATTATTAGGCTGTTTAAGGCACCTATTCGTATTGCATGTAAAGCACACATCTTACCTCCGGTATTCTATGAGAAATACCTTGGAGACATATGAGAAGAGGATGATTTTAATTTGAATGTAATTATTGACTATGGAATGGGTAATTTGGGCAGTATAATCAACGCATTCGACAGGCTAAATATTGAATTTAAAATAGTAAATGATCCTGAAGGGATAAATGATCCAAGTAAAATCATATTGCCTGGAATAGGTTCTTTTGCCCAGGGAATTAAAAATCTCGATAATTTAGGGTTTGTAGAAAAATTAAATGAACTGGTTTTGGATGAAAAGGTTCCGATATTGGGAATCTGTCTTGGGATGCAGCTATTTACATCATATAGCGAAGAGGGCAATGCTGAAGGTTTAAAGTGGTTCGACGGGAAAACGATTAAATTTCAAATCAATAAAGATGATTACCCACATTATAAGATCCCTCATATGGGCTGGAACAATTTGAGAATTTGTAATCCATCTCCTATTCTTCGTGGTATTGATGATAGTTCAGTGTTTTATTTTGTTCACTCATATCATGTTTCAGGAATAAAAAATGAAAATATTCTTGCGACGACCGATTATGGGGGTAAATTCATTTCAGTAATTCGAAAGGATAATATCTACGGTTTCCAGCCGCACCCCGAGAGAAGTCATGACTCGGGTTTGAGAATATTAAAAAATTTTATGGAGATCTAGACTTATGTTTCGGCCAAGAATTATCCCGGCACTCCTTTTAAAAGACAAAGGTCTCGTTAAAACTGTTCAGTTCAGGGATCCAAAGTATATAGGAGATCCCATCAACGCAGTCCATATATATAATGACAAAAAAGCAGATGAATTAATATTTCTGAATATTGTTGCTTCAAGAAGAGAAGGCCTTTTTAAAAGAATAAAGAAACATGAGCTACCTTTTGATTTAACATCCAAGATCTCAAGAGAATGCCTGATGCCTCTTTCCTATGGAGGAGGAATTACAAGTGTTCATGAAATTGAGATGCTGTTTAAATCGGGAGTTGAAAAGGTTATTATTAACACAGAAGCTTTTAACAATCCTGGTTTAATCAGAGAAGCAAGCGAAATCTTTGGCAGTCAGAGCATCATCGTCTCGATAGATGCAAAAAAAAGATCTAGTGGCCAGTATGAAGTAATAATAAATGACGGAGAAACTCCGGCAGGACTTGATCCAGTAACACATGCCAAGGAGATGGAGTCACAGGGTGCCGGAGAGATCATGATTAATTCCATTGATCTTGATGGGACAATGACCGGATATGATATTGAACTAATCCGACAGGTTTCCGATGCTGTAAACATACCGGTTATCGCATGCGGGGGAGCAGGAAAGATCAGTGATTTCAGGCAGGCCTATTATGAGGGGCACGCCTCAGCTCTTGCTGCCGGGAGCCTCTTTGTATTTCATGGAAGAAAAAGGGCTGTTCTTATCAGTTACCCCACAAAGAAAGAATTAGAAGATCTCTTTTCTCCGGAGGAGATGTTATGAGAATAGTTGTTGATATTAATCACCCGGCTCATGTCCATTACTTCAAGAATTTTATCTGGGAGATGGAAAAAAGAGGGCATGATATCCTTGTAACGGCAAGTGAAAAGGAAATTTCATATCAGTTGCTGAATATATTCGGCATTGACTATATCTCTTTAGGAAGTTATGGATCCTCACTCTCTAAAAAATTATTATCTATCCCTATCCTTGACTTAAGGATGTATAGGGCAGTAAAGAGATTTAAACCGAATTTATTTATAGGATTCGGGTCCATACGCGCAGCTCATGTATCAAAAATTCTTGGTGTGCCATCCATTGCTCTTGATGATACCGAGCATGCTAAGTGGGAACACAGGTTATATGTTCCATTTACAGATGTCATACTTACTCCTACCAGCTTTGGAAAAGATTTCGGTGGAAAACAGATTTATTATAATGGTTATACAGAGCTCGCCTACCTCCACCCTAATTACTTCACCCCAAAACCTGTAGTTCTCACCGAGCTCGGTCTCACCGAGGATGATCTTTTTATCATCGTCCGCTTTGTCTCTTGGCAGGCGAGCCACGATGTTGGGCAGCATGGCATCCGTGATAAGGTTGGACTTGTGAAGGAACTGAAAAATTATGGTCGTGTGCTGATCACATCGGAAGGGACTCTGCCTGAGGAGTTGATGAAGTACCAGATCCAAGTCTCACCAGAGAAATTGCATGATCTGCTGTATTATGCGACATTGTATGTTGGAGAGGGGGGGACGACAGCAACGGAGGCTGCAACATTGGGTACACATGCCATTCATATTTCTACTACAGCAAAATATTGTGGTATTTTTTATGACTTGAATAAATATGGTTTGCTCTGGACATCGGAGAGTGATGAAGAAACAATTCAAAAAGCAATTAAACTTCTTCAAGATCTTAATTTAAAGAGTAAGGGACAGTGTAAACGGAGTTGCTTAATCAATGACAAAATAGATGTGACAGCTTTTATGGTTTGGTTTATCGAGAATTGTCCCAGAAGTGTACAGATAATGAAGACTAACCCTGATTTTCAGAATAAGTTTCAATATAGAGGATTAACATGAAAATTTTAATCTTGTCTCCTCATACAGATGATGCAGAACTGGGATGCGGAGGGACAATTATAAAACTCATTGAAAAGGGTAATAAGATATTTTGGATTGTATTCTCAACTGCTGAAGATTCTTTACCCAAAGGATTTCCAAAGGATACACTGAAAACAGAATATCTCAGTGTAACCAGAGACCTCTCTCTTAAAAAAGACAATTGCAAAATATTTGATTTTAAAGTTCGGCACCTCAATCAGTATCGCCAGGATATTTTGGAAGATTTAGTTCAAACAAGGAATCAATACAATCCTGATATTGTTATTGGTCCATCTCTCAATGATCTTCACCAAGATCATCAAGTTGTTGCGCACGAAATGATTCGGGCATTTAAGACCTCTTCAAGCATTATCTGTTATGAATTACCTTGGAATCATGTCATGTTTAACACACAATGCTTTAGTAAATTAAATAAAAATCAAATCGAAAAAAAGTATCAGATCCTAAAAAATTATAAATCACAGTTTATCAAAGAAAAATCCTATTTTTCAGAGGAATTTATTTATGGTTTAGCACGGACACGAGGAGTCCAGTGTAATTCAGAATATGCCGAGGCTTTTGAGGTTGTAAGATGGATTCTTTAACTGTTCTTGTTACCGGTGCGGGATCACCAGGCATAAAGGGAACTCTCTATTCTCTGAGTCAAAATTTTGACAATCGAACTATAAGAACAATTGGAACTGATATTAAACAGGAGGTAATCGGAAAATATATTTGTGATAAATTTTATTGCATCTCAAGACCCTCTGAGAAGGGTTATCTTGATCAATTGCTCTCAATCTGTGAGCAGGAATGTGTAGATGTTTTATTGCCTCAAAATACCGCTGAATTATCTGTTTTAGCTGAGAAAAGATCATTATTCTCTAGTCTTGGAACATCCATTGCTGTTTCCGATGCCAGTGCAATTTCTATCGCTAACGATAAATTCAAATTGATGAAATTAGCTGAACATATTGATGTACCAACAGCAAAATATACTCTTGTAAATAATTTTGATTCTTTGGTCAACTCTGCATATGATCTAGGTTGGCCTGAGATACCAATTGTTGTCAAACCTCCACTATCCAATGGCATGAGAGGAGTACGTATCATCAACGAATCACTTGATCTTAAAAAGATGTTCTATTCAGAGAAACCAACATCTTTGTTTGTAAAAATGGATCAGCTTCATGAAATATTAGGATCTGAATTTTTTCCATTGCTGGTAATGGAGTACTTGCCTGGCGTTGAATATAGCGTTGACGTTTTAAAGGCCCGGAAATATACAATCGTTCCAAGGAAACGGGATGCTATCCGTTCAGGTATAACATTTCATGGAACAGTTGAATACCATGAAAATATCATTGCAAATACGCAAAAACTCAGCGAAGCCACCGGACTTGATTATGTATTTGGTTTCCAGTTCAAAATGGATAATCACGGCAATCCAAAATTGTTAGAATCGAATCCAAGGGTTCAGGGCACAATGGTACTTTCAACTTTTGCAGGAGCTAATCTTATTTATGCTGCTGTTAAACGCGCTTTGAATGAAGAGATCCCCGATTTTCGAGTTAATTGGGGAACAAAAATCTTCCGTTATTGGGGAGGCATAGGAGTTCATAACGAAAGTAATGTGGGGTTTCTATGAAAATATGGAAGAAATATTCACAATATCTTATGTCTGGGGAATGGCATATCCACACGAGTTATACCGATGGTAAGAATTCAATAGACGAATATTGTAAAAAAGCAGTAGAACTAGGCATACCTTTGGTTGCTTTTACCGAGCACGTTAGAAAAGACTTAAGCTATGACTTTAATTCCTACCTGGAAGATATAGACAGTGCACGAGAACATTATAATTTAATTGTTCTTTCTGGATGTGAGACGAAGGTTCTTCCTGATTGTTCTCTGGACGTGGGTTATGATATTCTAGAACAAGTTGATTACCCAATATTTGCTTTTCATTCTTTCCCAAATGATATAGATAAGTACCTTGATGCTCTTTATACTGTAATAAAAAATCCCTATGTCAATGCTTGGGCACATCCTAGCATGTTTCTTAAAAAAAACATATTGAACATAACTAAAGGGAAGTTGTCTCAGATATTTAATTGGCTTGACGAAAATGAGGTTTTGATTGAAATAAATAGAAAGCATAACGTTCCTCCAAGTGAATGGATCAATTTAGCGAAAAGTTGCAGAATGAATCTTGTTAGGGGAAGTGATTGTCACTCTGTTGAGGAGTTGAGATGATGAAAGTTCAATCTTCTTCCATAATTTATCTCTCTAGTGAATTAATCTGTTTGAAGATGAAATTCTATCTTCTGGAATTGGGAACAGGAACTATTAATAAATATCAAATATTTCCTCAAAGGAGATAAGATCAATGAATCTTGCTGTGATCTGCCATTCCTATAATAGTTTTCAGAAAGACTCTGTAGAAGTAATTGGACCACATTTTTCATCAGTAGAGATCTTCGTAAGATTAAATTTTTTTGCTGAGATCAGCAGATATTTCTCAATTCCGAAACTTAATCATTTTTCTTCTTCAATTAAGATAGACAACTCTCAAAGACTGAATAATGTGAATGTATATACCACTTCTATACCTTATTTACCTACAGATCAGGGTTACAAAAAATTGGGTGAGAAGCACTATTGTCAAGTCAAAAATAAGATACAGAAGTCTGGGACTAGATTTAATTTAATTCATTCCCATTTTACTTGGTCAGCTGGATACGTTGGTGCACGCCTTAAGGAAGAGTATAATGTTCCTTTCGTAGTTACTGCTCATGGCTATGATATTTACTCCCTGCCTTTTAAAGATGATGAGTGGCGGGAGAAGATTGAGTATGTGCTCAATACAGCTGATCATGTCATTACCGTCAGCCGGAGCAATTTTGAATGCATGAAAAGACTGGATGTTTCAACACCGGTTACTGTCATACCAAATGGATTCAGGAGCGATCTATTTTATCCCAGAAATGCTTTAGAATGTAGAAATATGCTGGTTCTCCCGCAGGACAAGAAAATTCTTCTTACTGTGGGAAACTTAGAACCTGTTAAGGGACAGTTATACCTTGTTGAAGCTGTTCAGAAGGTCGTCCAGGAAAGAAAAGATGTCCTGTGTGTGATTGTTGGTTCCGGAAAATTAAAGGTTGCACTTGAACGACTGATTCGGAAGTTAGGGTTAAAAGACTATATTCTACTTGTAGGAGGCAAACCGCACGAGGAGATCCCACTCTGGATGAACGCATGTGATCTTTTTGTTCTGCCGAGTCTCAATGAAGGTAATCCAACAGTCATGTTTGAAGCCCTGGGTTGCGGGAAGCCATTTATTGGAACGAAAGTCGGCGGGATACCTGAGATTATAACCTCTGAAGATTATGGTCTGCTGGTTGAGCCTGCCGACCCTGATGACTTGACAGAAAAAATTTTGGAGGCTCTGGAAAAGGAGTGGGATTCTGAGCAAATCCTGAAATATGCAGAAAGTTTTACGTGGGAAAATATCTCAAAGGATATTTTTAATGTATACAAACAGGTTTTAGGATAAGTTTATGACTTAAAATTGCTAATCGGTGTTCTTAGAGTAGGGTGAGATTAGTTTTCAAATATCTTTTTCATTGTATCTGAATTTGGAAAGATGGGAAACGCAAAAAATGCCGGAAAATAGAGTGGATAAAGTTGAATACTAAAATCATGATCAAAGTACTTTTATGTACTACTTTCATTTCTGTAGCTATTTCCGGTGCGTTGCTATTCCTTAATCCAATTAGCGGATATGAAATTTCAATTTATGAAGGCACACCCGCGTTTGTGTGGATAGCCCTAATATATTGCATGGCCTGTGGTATAGGCCTGATATTTTATTTTATCTGGACATCAGAGAAAATTTCTTTTTTATACTGGGTTCTTAGTGTAACTATAATAATACTTGCAAGATTTGAACTTCTTTATGTCCCTTATATGCGAGGTTATGTTACATTAAGGGGAGATAATATTTCACATGTGGGTGCAGTGGTCGATATCTTAAATAGTGGTTTTATCGGAGATAACTCATATCCTGTCACTCATATACTAGGTTCCGGAATAAGTCTGCTGTCTTCTATGCCACCAATAATTTTTTTAAATTATATGACTGCCTTGTTTTCAGTTTTTTATGTATTTTCAATATATCTTCTTTTGAAAACGACATCTGTTCTTGGAAAAGCGCAATGCCTGGCCTTTGCAGTTGCAGGGGGAGTTTTATTTGATCAGTACAATGTGTATGTGATGCCTAACGGGTGGTCTCTTTTTTTTCTTCCTTTTATACTCTACGTTGCTTTACAAACCGCAAAGTGTAAAGAATATTCGATACTATTTGCACTACTTTTGGTTATTTCGGTTTTTTTTCATCCTTTAACATACTTATTGTTAATAGCAGTCCTTGTTTTTTGCAGTGTATTTTATTATATTAAAAATAATTTCACTATTTTAAAGAAATTTTCAGATGTTTCGTATCAATTTCTAATTCCTATTGTATTGTCAGGAATTCTGTTTGCCTGGCATGTTCTCTCTTTTCAACAGTTTGTACCAAATATAGGTCTACTATGGGATTCCATAACCTCAGCCGGTGGAGGTAAAATACCTCTTGCGCAAATGGGCGACACTTTAAGCAAAATAAATTTTGATGTGTATGATTTTATAAAATTATTCCTCAAAATGGACGGAGACGAGATTATCTACCTGATATTTCTGTTTTTTGCCCTGCTCCTTGTATTGCGCAGTTATATAAAAGGTAACCTAAAAATCTGTTCTAATGAAGTTATATTTCTGGGAGTCCCGATTTTATTAGGAGCAATTTATGGGGCTTACCAGTTGAATCTGGTCCCTGGCCTTGCATCTATTGGTTCAGGTCGTATACTTTCATTTGTAATGATTTTGACTCCACTATCTACAGCATTTGTTTTAAATCATTACATTTCCGAAAGAAATAAAATTATGTCTCTAATCTTTGTAGTTTTAATCCTAATTGCGTCTACAGTAAGCATTCTCAGTTTGTATCCATCTCCGTATCTATTCCGTGCAAATCCTGGAGTTACAAACATGGATATGGATGAAATGAGATGGGTAATTGCTAATACTGAAGGTGAATATGAATATGTAACTATACTGTCTCCGGTAACACGATTTTCGGATGCAATTCTGGGAATGATTGAAACAAAAATAGAAATAGGAAAACAGGTGCCTGCTGTGGTTGATCATTTCGGTTACAACAGTAACATCAGTTTGAAGCAGTATTACAATAAAACGGTTTGTTTTCCGGTCACTTATATGGACCAGATTATTTACACTTCTGTACAGTCATATGCAGCTGTAGGCAGGTTTAAACAACATGATTTTATAAGATTGAATGAAGACAAATCGGTTGATCGTCTGTATCAGAATGGGGAATCTTTTGTATATATTATTAATGGAGCCTTGTAATGAATAATAATTCCCCGGAAGATTACACATTAACTGACATCCCCAAATTATCAAGTTTAAAGAAAGATAAATCTCCAAAAATAGCAATTAATAAAAAAGTAATAATAATCACTTTTGGTTTCTTTCAAAACGAGAGTATATGGTCAGTTCGTCTTTGTGGTCTTGCAAAGTATTTGCCTGAATTCGGGTGGGATCCGACTATAATAACTGCACAACAAACAAAATCTGGTCAGAACAGATTGGTCGGTCAGGATAGTTATAATGTTGTTGAGACGAAGTATACAGATATTACAGCCCTGATATTATCATTGTTGGGGATAAATTCCGGCAAATCAATAAAGGAATCA
The DNA here is from genome assembly GCF_017875315.1 of Methanomicrobium sp. W14. Taxonomy (NCBI): domain Archaea; kingdom Methanobacteriati; phylum Methanobacteriota; class Methanomicrobia; order Methanomicrobiales; family Methanomicrobiaceae; genus Methanomicrobium; species Methanomicrobium sp. W14. Next base: position 989,406 of record NZ_JAGGMM010000001.1, on the reverse strand, counting down.
CTTAATCTAAAAAGCAAAAAGAATAAAAAAACTTTCTGTGATTTTTGTTTTAATCTTATAAAAGAAGTCCTCTATTATCCGGATGCAGAAAGAGGATGGTATAAGTATAGTCTGGAAGCGGGAATAAGATTAATGGAAGAAAATAAATATGAAGCGCTGATAAGTTCGTCATCTCCGGTTACCGGTCATCTCGTTGCAAAGAATCTTAAAATGCGCTATAATGTCCCCTGGATTGCTGATTTACGGGACTTGTGGACTCAAAATCATTATTATCCTTATTCTGTTTTCAGAAAAATCATAGAAACTTCTTTGGAGAAAAAAACTCTGGGGGTTGCGGATATACTGACAACTGTATCTGAACCGTTAAGTAAACAGTTATCTGAACGTTATTCAGGAAAGCAGATTTCTGTAATCACAAATGGATTTGATCCTGAAAATGTTAACCCCGGAGTTTCTTTATCCAATAAATTTACAATAACTTATACTGGTCAGTTATATAAAGGGCGTCGGGACCCTGAGTTATTGTTTGTAGCACTTTCGGAATTGATTCATGAAGGATTATTAGAGAGAGAAAGTGTATCTGTAGATTTCTATGGTAATCGTGAATCGTGGCTTGAAGATGATATCAGGAAGTACAATTTAAGTGATGTTGTTTCGTTGCACGGGGTGGTGTCCCGTGAAACTACAATTAAAAAGCAATGGGAATCTCATATACTGCTTCTCCTGACCTGGGATAATCCCCTGGAAAAGGGAGTATACACTGGTAAGGTTTTCGATTACCTAGCTGCAAGAAGACCAATTCTTTCACTGGGCCTTTCTGGAAGTGTTGTCACAAAGTTGCTTAAAGAGACTAATGCAGGTGTTCATTGTTCAACGGTGACTGAAATTAAATCGTATATTATTGAAAAATATACCAAATTCAAAACGGATGGTTATACTTCTTATGAAGGCATTCAATCCAAAATTGATTTGTATAATCACTATGAAATGGCAAAAAAATTTGCTATTTTATTAGATAATATTAGTAGTAATCATAGAACAGTTGATAAAAACATTGGAAAATCTGAATAAAACTGAAAAATATACCATATGTATAAAAATAGCAACCTCTTGTTTTTCAGTGATTTTTCATTATTTTGGGGTGCGTTATAAGAAATATATCTTCTCATGGAATATTTATATGGTTGTTTGGCAAATCATCAATGAATCTTATTTTAGGAGTGCTATCTGAATAAATTTTATTGTATCATTAATTTCCAGTGCTATACAGAGGATAACCGCAGAAAGGTACACCCAATTAAATATTGTCTTTTGTAAAGAGATTATACATTATATTCTATATTTATAGGAAAGAATGATAGCTTAGGAAGTAAACAAAACTTGTTTACTGTTGATTTATTAATGGCCTTAAGATACTCAAAAGAAATAATCAGTACTTCATGGTTCTTATCTAACTCTTATTGGTTACTATTAAACAACATTCTGGATAATTTCATTGAATACTTTGAAGAAATAAATTGATGCTCAAGAATTATTTTTTTTCATCATGAATGACGGAAAAGAGTAATGAAAGGAGTCTCAAAGTGTTTCAATTGTTTATTAAAAAGACATGTGGATAACTGCCTAAAAAACGTCAGAATACTGTGGGGAGAGTTCCAATGATTGTTAGGAAACTCAAAACTCATAGAAAAGTTAAAATGATATGTGAATTAACACATCTACTTGTAGATATTAAAATAGGACGCATCAGCATTTTTGATGTAATTCGCAATGAATTGAGCTGAAAATATCAGTATCTGAAATTGGTTATGAACTATAACAATTTCTTCAACAACTAATATCGGGGGGCATTTAATAATGGTTTTATCATATAAAAATTCTGGATTATCTGTTATTAGAATTGTGAGGTACTTTTACTATTTTGGAGGAGGATGCAGCAACCACGTGAAGGAGTTGTCTGAAAAAATCAATCCATATCTTAAAGATCAAATAATTATTACATCGGATATTGATGATATTGATAAGGAATTTGATAGAGAATGCCCTGTCCCCGTTATACGGATAAAGTCACCGGATATAAAAAAACGATTTGGTATTCCTGTAACCCCCCTTAATAATCTATTGTTTATGATAAATGTATACAGGACATTAGAGAAAATGGAGCGACCGGATATTATTCATGCTCATGGAATTTGTCCTGTAGCTTTTGGGAGTATTATTGGAAGAATATTGAATATTCCGGTTGTAGGGATGCTTCATGGCAGTTCAGAAGCATATTCACCTATATCAGGACTGTTTGAATCAACACTGGCAGTATTATTTAAACCGGACCATGCTTTAATATTAGATGACGGTTCCCCTGCCCCTCAAAAATTTTTGAAATTGTGGGGTGATCGTGTTTCTATTGTCTACCATGGTATAGACACAGAATATTATAGCATTAATTCTCAATTTAACATGGTTAGAGAAAGACTTGGGTTTAGAGCTTCGGATTTTTTGATTCTTTCGACATCTTCGCTGATCACTGTTAAACGACCTGATCTGGCGATAGAGGCATTTGTAAAATTTTTAGAAATTAAAGCTATTGATGAAAGGAGAGCATATCTTATCTTTGCTGGTGATGGGAAACTCAAAGAATCTTTGATGGATCTGGTAAAAAATAATTCAATTATGGAATCTGTCAAATTTGCAGGAAAATTAAAACCTGATGAAATTAAGGATTACCTTTCGATTGCAGATGCAGTTGTAGGGACAAGCGTTTATAGTAATATGAATCGTTCGATTCAGGAGGCTATGTCATCCGGGGCGGCGGTTGTAGCATTTAATAGCGGCAGACTTGATCGTTTAATTGAAGATGGTTCCAGTGGTTTACTTGTAAAACCGGGTGATACATCAGAATTTGCTGATAAATTATATATGCTTTATGAAAACCCGGAGTTGAAAGAAACGCTCGGGAAAAATGCAAGAAATACCATTCTGTCGGAAAGATCCTGGGATTTACGAATAAAGCAGGAGTTAGAAGTATACAAACTGTTAATGACAGAGCTTAATGAAAGTGGAAGAAATTAGATATGATAAAAATCTACTGTTCAGTGTTGGAAAAGATATCTCAAACTCATGCAGCAATTGGATATATTATAATATTTATAATCTAATATAAATAATGTGGGGGGAAATAGCTGGCAATAGACGCAATCTCAAAAAAATCTTTTGGTAAAGATGTATTTAAACTTGTTAGTGGTACAATTGTTGCCCAAGTTGTTGCGATCTGTTTAACCCCCATAATCACTCGTATTTTTATCCCTGAAATATATGGGATTTCATCTGTATTTTTCTCTATTGTAAGTATAATAACTGTTATTTCATGTTTTCGATATGAACTTGCTATAGTTCTGCCGGAAGATGACAGAGACGCAGGGGCTGTGTTTATGGCCTGTTGCCTTATTCTTATTTTTATAAGTCTCGCATGTATTCCTTTTTTCTTTTTCTTTGGAGATTGGATTGCAGGACTTCTTGGTAACAGTGGTGTCATGGATTACTTTTTCCTTATACCATTAGCTGTTTTTATCAATGGACTTTACTTGGCTCTTCGATATTGGAATACCAGACGCATAAGGTTTGGTACTCAGGCATCCACGCAGGCATTACAATCTGTATCTGGATCAGGGATGAAGGTTGGTCTGGGTACTTTAGGATTTATAAATCCAGGATCACTCATTGCTTCACAGATTATAGGTAATGGATTAGGAACGTTAATTTTATTAATACAGGCGATTAGATGTGATTTTTCTCTTTTAAGGTCGAGTGTATCAATAAGTTGTATTTTTCGTCAGCTTAAAAGATATAAAAAATTTCCTATCTTTAATATATGGGGAGCATTTCTAAATTCAATCTCATGGCAAATACCTATATTCATGTTTACAGCGTTTTTTTCTTCAACAGTCACTGGTCTTTATGCACTAGGAATGACTGTAATCCAAATGCCAATGAGTTTAATTGGCAGTTCTATATCGCAGGTATTCTTACAACGTGCGTCTAGTGGAAGGCATAATAATACATTATCGGAATTAGCAAGAGATACAACTTCCGTGCTAATTATATTAACCGTAATGCCATTTACTCTGTTATCTCTCCTTGGAGGGGATATTTTTGGACTTATTTTTGGCCCTCAGTGGGTTGAAGCAGGTGTTTATGTTCAAATTCTGGGATTGTGGGCAATGGTGTGGTTTGTAGTAAGTCCCTTAACTACTATTTCGATAGTTGTTGAAAAACAAGAAATTAATTTAATCTATAATATAATCTTAGTGATCACGCGATTTGCTTCACTGTTTATTGGAGGAATCTGTGGAAGTGTTTATATTGCTTTGTTTCTTTTTATGTTGACGGGTGCTATTGTGTATTTTGGTATTGGGTATATTTGTGTAATTGTATGGGCAAAAGCATCAATAAAAGAGATTCGAAGACAGGTACAAATTCCTGTTATCATCGCGATATGTCTTGCATTATTAATATTATTTTTATCCTATTTGCCTATTACAACGCTTGGCATCTGCGTTATAGCAGTAGTGATATTCTTTATTTATATGTGTTATATTTTTAAAACCCAGCCTCTGATAGGTGAATATATAGGAAAAAGATAATCTTAGGATGATAAATGAAACATTTACTTTTTAGTTTTGGTATAATATAGAACCCGGTTAAATAGATTCTTAATTAAATTACCCATTAATTGCTTTTTTTTCAAATTAGTTTTTCTGAAATAATCCTCTCGATCTCTAGTAAGATACAAATCACGACTATATTCCAATCTTTTATCTAGCTCATGGTGAGTTCTCCTATTCGCCGGAGTATATGTAATATTATCAAACCAGTCCTTAGGAAATGGAAATAACCAGTTATTTTCTTGAAAAATATCGCGTGAGGTATAGAACTTCGTCTTATGTCTTCCATCAACAGTCTGTCCTGTGAAAATATCCTTCGTAGATAGTTCTTCGAGTACTATTGCCCCATCTCTTATCGCATTCTCTAATAATTTCTTTCCGGCTTCGGTTCGTGCGATAACAACAGTATGTCCTTCAGGCTGTTGCTTATTGGAAATGCCCCACGGGTCTCCACAAACAATATCGCAGAATATGTTCATCTGGTCATAACATGCTATGCAACGGTGAAGTTCATAAACAGGTTTTAGTCTGAGTCTATTTTGCTTTGAAATCCAACAATCTTTTTCAGAAGATACGATATGAACGTCCCCGGGCCATCCAACAGCTTTGTCCCGAAACCTGAATTTTAATATTCTTTCATGATTACAACTGCTTTTTTCAATTAAATCATCAATCATCTTCCTGCTGTATTGTCCTGCACAAATCAGACCAATCGTAAGTTTTGGCAAATTAATTTTGGGATATTTTTCACGGATCAATTTAAGACTTTCAGCTTGGCATCCCAAAACAACAGCTGCTAATCTTTTATCGGAATTTTCCAGGATTGTTTTAACAACAGACGATTGGGCATAGTACGAGCCGCATGCCTCAATTAATTCAGGCTTTGTTGACACAAAAACTGCCTGTGGTCTTCTTTCCTCTTGACTAAAATTGTTAACAATTGCACCGTCGATCTTATTTTGATCCAGAAGATAGCATAGAAGAGCGGTTACAATTCCGCCACTTTGTGAAATTTGTCTGAGTGTGTTATCCCTTGCATAACCAACATATCCTGCAATGCATACTCCATGAAAAGGATCACCTGTCTCTATTGAGGGCAGATTTTCAGGATTACTCGGACATATCTCCAAACATTTACCGCAATTATTACATAAGTCACCGTTGACACTTGCAACGAGATACCCCGCAGTGTTTGTGATCATTTTTATTGCATCTGATGGACAAATCCCGGCACAGGCACCACAGGCAGTACAAAGTGCATTTCGTGTAATCGTAGAAATATTATTTTTTTGCATAAGTGCATCCTTATTTTGAAAACAAAATTTTTCCGGTTTCTAGAACAGCTCTTCTAACTTCTGGTAATTTCTCGGCAATTACTTTTTTAGATTCAAATCTGTTCTCCCAAAAAGAATCAAATGTTGAGATCAATTTATCTGAACTACATTCAGAAGTAGGAATTCCCCATTCATCCTGACCATACCAGTGAAGGAGTTCCTCATACTTGTAATGCCACCCAATAACAAGTGTCGGAGTTCCAGAGGACAAAGCAGCAACACAAGAATGGTATCTGCTTGCGATAATCACTTCGCATGAAGCAATAATATTTTTTAATGCATTACTAGATATGTGTGCGGAATCGGTGATTTCAACATTGATGCCTTCAATTTCTAGTTTATCTTTTATTTCTAAAGAAACACTAATATCATTAAAATCAGTCATCTTTTGGACTTCGTTTGGGATTAAGATAATTGATATATTATATTTCTTTGAGATGTGTCTGCATAGATTAGTTATGCAATCAACGTAATTTTCCGGACCGTCCCATTGTCTGATAATCTGGTGACTTGTAGAGACCCCGACCAGATTCTTATTCAGGTTATCTCTCGAATAATTCATGACATTTGCGATATCAGGAGATAAAAAAATCTTTTTGCCAACTTTTGCGTCATTTACAAGAGCTTCGCGGCTTTTAATTTCTCGTGCAGATACCACGTTAAACAAATGTTTACAAGCAAATGCCGCAGATTTCTGATTTATCTTACACTTCATCGGACCAAAGCTGCAGGTGTTTTTCACTGTTTTTTTTCCACATAATTTTGCAAGAACTATGAATCTATACAAATAAATAACCTGAATTAGCATTTTAAAGTAGCTATACCGCTTTCGGTCGAAATTATCAGAAAAGCAAATTCCAAGTAAATCAACAACTATATCTGATGACTTTATCTCATGGATTAACACCCTTAGATCTTTACTTGTGAAAAAACTAAGAGTAATCTCTTTTCCTGAAAATGGTATATATTTTACTTTAAAATTAAAATCGCATGATGAAATTTCATTAAATGGAGTTGTCTGATAATACACTAATTCATACTGATTTCCATATAGCTCATTTAAGATTTCCTGAAGACCATGGAGTATGCATGGACTACCAAAATTATCTTCAATTTTAACACCTGTCGCTAAAATTTTTATCATTTGTCTTTCCTCTATTTTTTTAATATCCCTATATTGATTCCTTAGATCTGATTTTTGAAGCAATTAGCAACGATGCATTTCCTTTTTTAAATATACTATCTTTTAAGGAAATTTCTACTCTGTTCCTTTTCAACGCAGAGATTATCTTGTTTTTGTTTGAACCTGTTAGAACGTTCATCCCATTGTTAATAGTTTCAACCCATTCCGTATTCTCCCTTAACGTAACGCACGGAACACCGAGTATGTATGCCTCCTTTTGTATTCCTCCGGAATCCGTCAGAATTTTTTTTGCCTTTGACATCAGCATGAGCATATCAGGGTAAGGCAGAGGGTCTGTTAATATAAGGCCTTCCGGGATTGTTTCAGATAATCCGAATTTTTTCAGGTATTTTAAAGTTCTCGGGTGTACAGGGAAGATTAAAGGTGAAGATGTGATTTGTGTAATCTCACAGAAAGCATTGAATATTGTTGTAAGATTTTCTCTTGAATCCGTGTTTGACTGCCTGTGGACGGTTGCAACAAAATACTCTTTTCCTTCCAGTTTTAGGTCTTTAAGAATTGTTGATTCTTTTTCTGCAATTTTCAGGTTATGCTGCAGTGCGTCCACCATAACATCTCCCGTGAGACAGACACCTTTTGTAATACCTTCTTTTTCAAGATTTTCAACTGCCGTCTTCGTCGGGCAGAATAAAAGTGAGGATATGTGATCAGTCATTACCCTGTTAATCTCTTCAGGCATTGTCCTGTCATAGCTCCTGAGACCTGCTTCAACATGTGCAACAGGGATGTTGAGCTTCGATGCCGCAAGAGCTCCTGCAAGCGTCGAATTGGTATCGCCATATACCATGACAATATCCGGCTCTTCTTTCATCAGCACCTCCTCGATACCGGCAAGCATCTTCCCGGTCTGTACACCATGGCTTCCTGAACCGATTCCCAGGTTGTAGTCCGGTTTCGGGATATTTAACTGCTTAAAAAAAACATCGGACATATTGGCGTCATAGTGCTGGCCTGTATGGACAAGTATCTCCTTATGCTCTTTTCTAAGCTCCTTTGAAACCGGTGCGCACTTGATAAACTGCGGACGTGCACCTACAACGGATACGATTTTTATAATATATCCCCCCTGCCGATGCCTTTGTAAATGAAACCTTCTTTAATCCATTGTTGTGGTAAGAGGACGTTTCGTCCGTCGATTATTGCCGGGTGTTGAGACCCGCAGATTTTTTTAACCCCGGAAGGTATGAGTTCGCAGTAATCTTTGTGCCCGGTGAAGACAACGACCGCGTCTGCTCCTTTAAGAGCCTTTGAAAGGTCTTTGTCAAGACCGTGGGGAATTTGCGGTGTGTTCTTCGGGTCGATCCACGGGTCGTGAACTCTAACCTCAGCCCCTGCTGCAATGGCATCTTCGTAGAACAGCCCGGAAGGAGTGTTTCTTGCATCGTCAGAGTTGGCAAGAAACGCCCAGCCGAGAAGGGCAATCCTTGAGCCTTTCAGACTTTTTCCTGCCTGTTTTAGTGCCGACTTAGTCAGGTGCAGCATATGTTTCGGCATGAAGTCGTTTATTTCCCGTGACAAAACGTAGAGGGACTCATGCCCATCCGGAAAGTCAAGATAATCAGAGCCGAGCATTTTAACGCCCCGCTCTAGGTGATATGTGTCTTTCGTTAAACAGTGCCCCCCCACTCCGGCACCGGGCCAAAGCATGGCTCTTGTAATTCCTTCGCCTTTCAGTGAATCAACGCCTTTTTTGACGTCATAAAAGTTTATTCCCATTGCCTCGCAATACAGGGAGAGCTGGTTTGCTGCGGCAATCTGCAGGTCCCTGAACGTGTTTTCGGTGGTTTTTGTGACTTCCGCTGCGGTAGCACTCATGGGAATTATTTTTCCCTTTGTAAGGACAGGACCGTAAAGCTCCATTGCACGTTTTGTACTTGGAGAATTTATTCCGTCGAGAATTACCTTTTTCCCGGAATTATCCCTGTAAAAGCTTTTAATTCCTCCGATAACTCTGTCGTGCTCTCTTATGTTTTTGACAAGCCTTCCAACCATCACTCTTTCAGGAGCATGCGCCAGAAAGAAGTCCTCTCCCGCAGTAAGACCTGACTCTTCTTCAAGAATTTCTTTTGCCATGCCTTCTGTTGTCCCCGGGGTTATTGTGGATTCCAAAACAACGAGCATTTCAGGTTTAAGATATTTTCCTGTGTTTTTCAGGCCCTCGGTCAAAGGAGTAAAATCAGGAACCAAGTCCCTGCTGTTTTTGAAAGGCGTCTGGATTGCAAGCGTAACCGCATCGCACTCCGAGATCTTTGAAAAATCAGGCGTACACTCAAACTTTTTTTCGGCAACAACTTTTTTCAGCAAATTCTCAAGGCCCGGCTCCTCGCCTTTAAGAGGGCAGACACCCGAGTTCAGCATTTTGATTTTATAACCTGACGATTCGGAGTTTCTCTGAAAGCCGTAAACCTTTTCGAACTGTAGAGAGTCTGCAAATAATACCGCGGACGGTACCCCGACATAGCCCATCCCTATAACGCCTACGGTTCTGATTGGACCATTGTTTTGTACCATATCGTTTATGCTGCCTGTAGTTTGCATCTTTTTTTCAGCTCTTCACATATTTCCAGATTATATATTGCCTGTTCCGGCGTCACCGGGAAGTCTTTACCCTTCTTTACACATTCGGTGAATGCTGACAGTTCAACCTTCAGAGGTTCGAGCTTGTTCACCATTACTTTCTCGACAATGTTTTCCTGTACATAGCGGTCGTTTTCAATACTGTAATTTTCAGGTTTTCTGTGAATGTATACGTCTCTTGACATGAAATCGCCTTCAACTGTAAATTCCTCCTCTTCAACGTAGATTGAACGTATTTTTTTGGAGGACTTTCTGCTTGCAGACAAAGATAATGTAGTCCCGTTTGATTCAAAAAGTGCTGAAAAAACGTCGAAATTGCCAGATGAACCAACAATTCTGCATTGTTTGTTCGTGAATACATTCTCTATCAGGTCAATATCGTGGATCATAAGATCCTCTAAAACCGAACTTCCTGTAACCCTTGCAGATGCAGGGTTGTGCCTCTGAATTTCTATATATATAGGATTTGAGACAATTCTTTCGATCTCTTTTATAATAGGGTTGAAACGTTCTATATGCCCGACTCCGACAGTAACACCTTCAGGTATGCAGTTCAGGAGTTTTCCGCCCTCTTCTGAAGTGAGGCATATCGGCTTTTCAATAAGAATGCTTACGCCTGAATCAAGAACCTCCTTTGCGGTTTTGAAATGGTATTGTGTAGGGACACACATGCTGATGCAGTCTACAGACTTTAAAAGATTGTCCATTGAGGCCATGCATTCCCCGCCAATGTTATCTGCGGTCTCTGATGCTGCTTTTTCATTGATATCAAATATTTTAACTGAACCGATACCCTTTAACTCGGAATATACTCTTGCATGGTTTTTGCCCATGACACCTGTTCCTATGACCCCCACGTCCATTTTATTTCACCCGGTTTATGACTTCTGCAATGTAGTCGCAGTCTCCCGCTGAAACACCGGGGTGGACGGGAAGGCTCAGGACTTCTGATGCAAGCCTCTCCGATACCGGGCACTTATACCCGGGGTTTTTGTAGAGAGGCTGCATATGGACAGGTATCGGGTAATGCACAGCTGTCCCTATACCGTTGTCCTTCAGGTAGCCACTGAATTCATCGCGTTCCATGGAAAAATTTTTTGTAATCTCCATTACATACTGGTGCCAGACATGTTTTGAGCCTTTATTGCAAAACGGCTTTATTATGCCTTTGGCGGTTATTTTATTGCACAGCCTTTCTGCATTTTCTGCTCTTATTTTGTTCATTCTGTCAAGTTTTGAAAGCTGGACATTTCCTATTGCAGCCGAAACGTTGGACATCCGCGTATTATATCCAAGCTCGGTGTGAAGGTATTTGGCGCTCTGGCCGTGATTTATAATGCGTCTTATTTTTGAATCAAGCTCTTTGTCATCGGTTGTTATCATGCCGCCTTCGATTGTGGTCATGTTTTTTGTCGGGTAAAACGAGAAACACCCGATTTTTCCGAATCCGCCTACTTTTTTGCTTTTGTAGACGGCACCGTGCGACTGTGCTGCGTCTTCGACAAGAAAAATTTTTTTGTCATCGCAGATTTCTTCTAAAGCATCTATGTCGAAAGGCTGTCCGAAAAGGTGGACTCCTATCACGGCCTTTGTTTTGTCTGTAATATTTTCGGAAACCTCATCAGGGTTTATAGTATAAGTGTCGTTTTTTACATCTGCGATGACGGGTTTTGCCCCGCACATACTCACGGACGTTGCGGTTGCGATGAATGTAAATGACGGAACGATCACCTCATCGCCGTGTCCTATTCCAAGTGACAGAAGGCCCATATGAAGTGCTGCCGTTCCGGAATTCACTCCTATGGCATGGGAAACACCACAATAATCTGCGAAATTCCTTTCAAATTCTTCAGTGACACTCCCCCGGGCGAGCATTCCTGACTTTAAAACGTCTGTTACCGCAGCAATCTCCTCGTTTCCGATTGCAGGGTGTGCTATCTCTATCATTTTCCGGCACCCTTTGGTAATTCTTTTATTCTCGCAGGATTTCCTACTGCAAGAGTTCCTGCTGGAACATCCTTTGTTACGACCGCAGCAGCGCCTACAAGTGATCCCTCACCTATAGTAATTCCGGGAAGAATAGTTGCGTTTGCACCTATGGATGCACCTTTTTTTATTACCGGGCCTTTTATTCCGCCGTGCGGCGGATAAGGGTCGTTTGTCAGTACCGTATTAGGGCCTATAAAGACGTTATCTTCAATTAAGACGTTCGTAGGGATGTATACGAGACTTTGAAGAGAGACATTGTTTCCGAAGGTACAGTTTCCCTCAATGATGCAGTTGCTTCCAACCGATACGTTGTCACCTATAAATGTTTTTTCACGGATCATTACGTGATGGCCCGACGAAAAATTGTCTCCTATTTTAACATCGCTGTATATAACTGTTCCAGGCCTTAATACACAGTTTTTTCCGATGTTAACGCCTGTAAAATCGTTTTTGCCTATTTGTTCACGTGACGGAAATCCGAGGACGACATCATTGAAAATCCGTCCTCCTTCTCCGACAGTATTCAGTCCATATTTGTATGGCACCTGTAGTAATTCTGCCAAATAAAGCCCCCCCCAATAATGAAACTAATTCAAATCTAATGATTAGCTTAAAACGCAATACTTTTGCATTGCGCATATGGATGTGTGTTTGCATATCATAAAATCCTATTTGTTTGTATTACAGAAAATGTGGTTTCAAATACTTGTACCGGCATGTGTAACTTAGGCCTGTCTTAACCTGTCCCGACAACGACAATTATTAGCCTTAAGAGACAAATTAATATATAAGAATAATCAGGGTTGGCCTGGCAATACCTGCAAGTCTGCAATGCAGGATCTTTTCCGGCTTTAATAACCGGAAAGTATATGAAAATTGCGGGATTTGTACTTAAACAGTATAATCCCGAACAGTTTTCAGATCAGAAACAAATGCTTTCAAAATAAAGACCAAAAAAGATTTTCCGGTATGGAATCAGCGGTTTAAAGCAATGAGGATACTTGCTATAGGTCTGGGCGGGGCAGGTTCGCGGATAGTGGATCAGCTGTACTATCAGGACAGGCGCAGCAGCGTAAGCTGTCTTTCTTCCGTCGTAATCGATATGGACGGAAACTTTTTGTCACAGCTAAAAAACCTGCCTGACGATGCAAAGATATTTTTCCCGGCTCTCGACCCTGACGTCAATTTTGATGTGAAGTCGACCGTCGATGTTAAGGAGGTCATGTCCAGGGTCAAAAAGATGGACAACATCGACATCGATGCCATAATTATTTTTGTTGGCCTTGGGGGAAGCCTTGGGGACGTCATCCCTGAACTTACAGAAGAGGTAAAAAAGTCCTTTTTCGAGCCTGTCTTTGCGGTCTGCACACTTCCGTATCTCCGCGAGGGAAGGGCTGTTGCAAAAAAAGCCGCAGACGACCTTGATATCATCAAAGAAAGTACCGATGCCGTAATTCTTTTTGACAACGAGACCTGGTACCGTAAAATTAAAGCCTCGTTTGAAACGACCCTGGACGAACACGGAAAGCCTGTCGTAAAGCCTTCTCCATATGGAAAGTCATTCCCTGACAACCCGCGTGACATATATTATATGCTCAACGAAAGGATATCCCGCCAGGTCGGTCTTCTCTTAAGGGCCGGGGAGTTCAACGAAGCCGGTCTGGAATCAGCCGAGATAGTCCTTGATGCTGGGGAAATCCTGAACACCCTCAAGGGAAATGGGATGACTGCAATAGGATATGCAATCGAAGACCTGCCTGCGAACTGGCTTGAAGTGTTTGACAGGTGGCGGCCTGAGACTCATTTCAGCGAAGGGTCTCACAAACGTGCAACACGTATCGTCGGGCTTGCAAAACAGGCCGTTTACGAGGACATATCGATTCCGTGTGATCTTACAAGTGCTGACAAGGCGCTTGTCCTTATTGCGGGGCCCTCAAAAGAGCTGTCAATGAAGGGATTTCAGACAGTCCGAAAGTGGATAGACTCAAGCATAGCCGGTCTTGAAATGCGTTCCGGGGATTATCCTGTCAGGAATACCCGTTACGTCGGGATAATCATCATGCTTTCAGGTATTCACAACATCCCGCGTCTTGAGGAGATAAAAAAATTAAGAGAGGAATATCTTTTGGAAAAGGAAGAACACGAAAAGGCGGAAGAATATTCAAAAGTTCTTGAAGAAGAGGAGATGCTTCTTCTCTCCGGGAAGGCTCCTGTCGAAAAAACTCCCGGTACAAACGCTTCAGAAAACGTGGCCGGTTATCAGGCGGGGTATTATGAACAGACTTCACCGCAATATGGAAATTATCCCGGCGGTGAATATGAAAACCCCGTGCCTTACCAGAACAGTGAGAGTTATGATGAAAAAGCCGTTGAGGACGAGGCATGGGAATTAATAGGGGGCTGTTCCTCGGTCCCGCCAAGCCAGCCCAAAAATTCAAATCTCCCACCTGTAATTGATGGAAATGACTATTATACTGACAGGCGGCAGAATGAATACCCCCTGTATAACAATAATAAAAATCCCGAAAATTACCGTTTTGAACAGAACAGTTACGAAAATCACGCAGAAAAACTGGAAATAGACGACTTCCTGGAAAACGGTGGCGGTTCTTTTGAGGACAACAACAGTTTCGGGACAGAGGAGAAGGATTCTTCAACATCCTTCATAGAGCTTCTGGATGACGACGACAGCCGCGGTTTTGACGGTGCAAAAGAATCTGAAAATTACGGGTCTGCAAAAAGCGCCCATTTTTCGGAGGCTGCGTTTGAATACCTTTCAGATGAGGACAACAGCGGTTTCGGCGAACCGGAAGATGTTGGGAATTCAGGTCATGCAAAAAGCGCCCGTTTTTCGGAAGCAGCATTTGATTATCTTTCCGATGATGATGACGAAAACCAGGAAAACATACCTCTTACCTCCTCTGAATTTGTGAAAAAGGACGAAATCGATGAGTATAACGAATCAAAGACTGAAAATGAATCTTTGAACAAGAAACCGCAGGTCCATGACGACAAAATTTTAATTGCAGGCAAAAAAGAGAAGAAAAAGGACAACAACGGTATCAATCTTCCTGGACGCTCCCGGAGGAGTGAACTTGATATGACCAGAATGACGTCTGTAGGCGGAGGTCATGCCCCTAAAGATACTATATTCGGTGCCCAGGAGATAAAGGGGCCGGGGATACCCCGGGAGAGAAGTGACGTTGCAAGAGTTGGTGAAAGGATAAGCATCGGCGGTTCGTTCAAGCACTGCAATGACGATGTTTTCTCCGGTAAAAAACTGTCGGGAGGGTCTTTCATCCGGCCGAACGATAATGCCTTTACAGGGGGAAAACTCTCTGCAGGTTCGGTAAAAAAGCCAAATGACAATGCGTTTGGAGGTTCGGGCCTATCCATAAGGCCTAATATACGTGCGAAAGAGAAAAGTCTTTCAGGCGGAAAGCTCTCTCTTCATCCGAATATCAAACCCAAAGACAATATGGAAGGAGGCAGGCTGTCGGTTAAAAACCAGTCGAAAAAGCCTGTCGAGTTGTTATCAGGGGGAATAAAGACAAGTTCTGGAATAAAGCCGAAGGAATTTATGTCCGGAAAAGTCAATGCCGGAGGTCATGGAGTAAAGCCAAAGGAGCTTTTGTCAGGCGGAGTAAAGGTTGGCTCTTCAGCAAGGCCAAATGAGGCGCTGTCCGGTAAACTTAAAGTGAGTTCCAATCCTGTAAAACCGAAGGAAGCGCTGGACAAAAAAATAAAGGTAGGTAAAAATCCTGCCCCTCCCGGGGCAAAAAAGGATAGCAGCTTTGATGATGGAAAAAAGGATATTAAAAAGGGCGGCATTAAGTCCGGCAGGGATGACGACCTTTATTTTATGTAAACTGTCAGTTTAAATCCTGGAAACTATTTTTTAATTTTTAATGATACAATAGTAAAAATTTTTTTTCCCATGGACCTGGCGGGATTCGAACCCGCGGCCTCTACGTTGCGAACGTAGCGATCTACCCCTGATCTACAGGCCCGAAACTCTCCTCTAATATTCAGTGAAGGTTGTTAAAAAATGTTTTATTTTGATCTTGATCCTGGGCCTGAAATTTAAAGGATAATTTCAATGTCAAGCTTTTCTGCAAGCTCTTTGTACCTGTTTCTGATTGTAACCTCGGTTACTCCGGCGACTTCCGCGACTTCGCGCTGAGTGCGGCGCTCTCCGCCGAGGATTGATGAAATATAGATTGCCGCCGCCGCAACGCCTGTCGGGCCTCTTCCACTTGTAAGCTCCCTTTCGCCGGCCTGCCTGAGGATTTCGACAGCTCTCGACTGGACCTCGCCTTTAAGGCTTAAACCGGAGCAGAAACGCGGGACGTAGTCAATCGGGGATGTCGGGAGAAGTTTGAGCCCGAGTTCTCTTGAGATAAACCTGTATGTCCTTCCTATTTCTTTTCTTGAAACACGTGAAACCTCTGCAATCTCATCCAGTGTTCTCGGGACATTGCACTGGCGGCATGCTGCATAAAGTGCTGCTGCTGCAACTCCTTCTATGCTTCTTCCGCGGATGAGGTTTTTGTCGACTGCGTCACGGTATACGACAGCCGCCGTTTCCCTGACGTTTCTCGGAAGACCGAGAGCCGATGCCATACGGTCAAGTTCCGAGAGGGCGAAAGCAAGGTTTCTTTCCGTTGCATTCGAGACACGAATCCTTCTCTGCCATTTACGCAGACGATAAAGCTGTGCCCTGTTCTTTGAGGATATTGCACGTCCGTATGAGTCACGGTTTCTCCAGTCTATCATTGTCGAAAGACCTTTATCGTGTATGGTAAAGGTCATCGGAGCACCGACACGTGAACGTTTCATTCTCTGGTCGTGGTCAAAGGCACGCCATTCCGGACCGCGGTCAATGAACTCTTCTTCTAATACAAGACCGCAGTTCTGGCAGATAAGTTCAGCACGTTCGTAGTCGTGTACAAGCTGACGGCTCCCGCACTCAGGACAGACAGTTTTTGTTGACTCTTCCTGTTTCTTCTGAACCTTTTCGACCTGTTCACCAGAACGCTTTTTAAGTGCTTCTCTCTGGCTCTGCAATTGTTTTAGTTTTTCAATTTCCTGCATTGATGTGTTCACCAAGGGTTTATTTTGTATATAGTTTCTCTCCCTGCAGGCGGTCTTCCGTTGTATTTTTGCAGTACACCGTTGCGCAGGGCTTTCTGATATTCCCGAATACTTCCACGAGTTTTCCAACAGGTTTCTGATGACAGTCAACTACATCTGCGTAGAGCTGTGGCAGCTGTGCAGCGTCACAATATATGACGAGAAAATGCTTTCCAATAACAGAACGAATTTGACCGGCAAGTTTCAAAAGGCAACCTTCCTTGAAAAATCAAGATTTCTACTTCGTAACCTATATATATTGCTCCTCATCGCATTTAAAAATTTTGATAATGCTTATATATCTGTTAAAGTTCGATTATCTCATCAAGGTTATTATCTGATAAAATATTATCTGCCTCATCCGATGTCATGCCTGCTCCCATTGCAACCATCTTACGCGCGTTGCCTGTGAGCAAATCGGACGGTCCGTGCGTATCCGAGTTGACTACTATCCTGCACCCTGACTTCATGGCTGATTTAAGCACATGTCCGTTGGTCCTGTTGTGGCCTCCCCTTGAAGTTATTTCAAGTGCGACGTTGTGTCTTCTTGCTTCAATTGCCTCTTCGCCAGATATAAGGCCGGGATGTGCGAGTATATCAACATAGTCGGATGTGCACGCGGCGAGATTTGTTCCTGGTGCTACAGGTTCGACCACAGTTTCGCCGTGGACTATAACGATATCGGCGCCGTTTTTCTTTGCCTCTTTTGCAAGTTCTCCAATCTCCTCCGGGGGGACGTGGGTTATTTCAACGCCTGCAAGAAGGTTTACGCCGAACAGGTTTGCTGATTTTTTTATTGCATTTACGGCTTTTATAAGCCCGTATATATTTGATGCGTCTGCATGGTCGGTTATTGCGACTGTGCTGTATCCGAGGACTGCTGCTCTTCGCACAAGCTCTGTTGGGAGCAGTTCCCCGTCAGACATTGTTGTATGCGTATGAAGATCGTACATTTAAACTACCCTTATTCCTCTTTTTACTGCTTCATCTTTACTGCAATATTTTTTATAAGAATCTCTTTTGACTTTTCCCAGCCGACAACAACGCGCCCTTCCTTTAAAAGCCACCTCGAAGGGTGACTTTTCTGCTCTACGGACGCCTTCAGTCCGAGTTTTTCAGCAGCGACGGCGACAGCCTTTGCAGTAGGGTTTTTTACCGCGCAGGACTTACTGACCCGTCTTCCGTCTGCTCTTGAAAGACTCTCGTTAAAATAGCAGGGATAGAGGATTCTCTCGCTCTTCATATACATTAAGTATGTCCGGTGAACCTATTAACAGATACTGATCATAAATATATTCATGCACCATATCGATGTCAGCATAGAGCAGGATGTTTTTGATGCCAACAATAAACTGGCGCACAAAAACTACCACACGTTAAGGGACAACAATGTCAGGGGATTTGATCTTCTCGGGGCTGTGGGCTCGGGAAAGACTGCCCTGATAGAAAATCTGGTTCCTCTTCTTGAAGAAAAGGGTCTTCATGCAGGAGCTATTGCAGGCGATGTCTGGGGGGATGACGATTTCCAGAGAATCGTTGCAACAGGAATTCCTGCGGTCAATGCAAATACCGGCAAGGAGTGCCATCTTGATGCCCACCTCGTTGAGCATTCATTAGAGTCGCTTCCGCTGAAGGATATCGACGTTCTTTTTATAGAGAATGTCGGGAATATGGTCTGCCCGACGGACTTTTCCCTTGGCGCAGAAAAGCGCATTGTAGTCATTTCTACAACCGAAGGTGACGACGTTGTGAACAAGCACCCGATGATGTTTAGGAACGGTACAATAGCCGTTATAAACAAAATCGACCTGGCAGAGTATGTCGGGTGCAGGATTAACAGAATGGAGGAAGATATCCACCGTTACAACCCGATAATGCCGGTATTTAAGACGGATCTCAAGACAGGAGAGGGTGTTTCGGAACTTATGGATGAAATCCTCAGATGACACCTTTGCGGTGAAGTTAAATAAGTTCACAAGGAATATATATAGCACTTCAGAAGTTTTTGGAGAGCCGAGACTCTCCGGAAACAGTTTGGTTTGAGGAAGTTTCAGGGGCATCGGGCGAAACAATATTTAATTTTTGTTTTTCCTCTCCCGCCCCCGTTTAAAATTTAAAAATAAGGTGTAATTGAATGCTCTGGCAAGGAAAATCAATCAGAAGCGAGACAGGCGGTCGCCTTAAGCTCGCACGCAGCAAGAGAAGAGTCGAAATAGGCCGTGCTCCGGCAGACACACATATCGGTGAGGACCGTAGCAGGATTACAAGGGTTCACGGCGGCAGTGAAAAGGTGCGTGCACTTCGTGCATCCTTTGCAAGCGTATCAAACCCGAAGACCGGCGAGACAAAGAAGGTCGGAATCCAGACTGTGGAAGCAAACACTGCAAATCCAAACTATGTCCGCCGTAACCTTCTCACAAAGGGCGCAGTCATAAAAACGGATATCGGAAGGGCAAAGATAGTTTCAAGACCCGGTCAGGACGGAGTTATAAACGCCGTTCTGATAGAATAATTTTTTTAACTTTTTCGAAATTTTCAGAATCTACGGCTTTTCTTTGTTTTAAATTTTTTTTGAAAAGAGTAACTAAAATTTGATTGTCCTGATTTATTTGCAGTAACACCTATACTCCTCTTTGAGACTTTCACTTGAGCTATAAATGCAGATTTTTGAACCGGCTTAACTGTCTTTGTGCTGTACCGTATGGGGAAACCCGTGGGATTATTTTTACTTACCTGTAGAGTCTCGTCCTGCATATACTTTTTATAAATACAGAATTCATATTATACCGATGCGCAGGATATATCACCGTTTTCCGCAGAGGTGTGACCTCGATTTTGATGTTGAAAGACCTTTTATTGATGTAGTGGAAAAGGTCGCCGGCATGAATAATACGCATGTTACGCAGAGGGTCGGAGATGACCTGATAAGGCTTGACATGCATGTTTCCGTAGCCGATTCGAAGACAAGGATGGTTCCCGTTGACAGTGTCCCTGACTTATTGGACACAATCACGGATGCAGCCGATTTTATGCTCATATTAAACGAGACGAAACTTACCGGGGAGAGAAGAATTCCGCGTTTTGAAACGGTATACTACCTGAGAGTAAGCGAAAAGGGGATGCTTACGGAGTGTATTGTCTCGCGTGAGGGGACCCGTGGCACAACAGATGCATACGATGTGAAACGGCTTATTACGGGTGCTTTTAATTGACGGTAAAAACAGCCGTATCTGCTCCTTTTAAAAGCATGAGGAGGGACCAGCTGAAAAAGACCGAAGTCATCTATTTTCTTACTATAGACAAGAGGTGGATGAATAAGGAACAGGCGGGAAGACTTATAAAAATAGCTTTAAATCAGGGCCTTCTTGAGGAGTCAGGACCATATCTGAAGCCGCTGTTCCCGGTTTCCGAAGTTGAGATACCCCTTGGCTACAAACCATCGTCAGATATCTTTGAAGCGGATGAAAATCCGGCTGAGGTCCTTGTGGAAAATATTGCAGAAAAGCTTGGCATAGGACCCGAAGATGTCGTGGCCGAGATTAACGGCATAATCAAAAAAGGATTTGACGGCAACATAAGTTTTGAAGCTGCAGCAGTCATCGCCGCAAGAAAATACAAAGTTTCCTTTGAAGACAAAATTCCTATTCTTTTGAAGGAGTCAGTAAAAGGCGCCTGAAGATATATTCGCGTGAGCCTGCCTGCATAATGCCGGATAACGCGGAAATTTTTAACAGCTTACGCCTCTTATAAATAATCACCTGGTAAGAAAACAGTCTTTTCTGATATCTGAAATTTAAATTAAAATCCGGTTAGAATAAGAAAATATTTGTAGGAAAATATAAATCTGTTTACTCTGCTGCCGCTTCTGTTTCTGCCGGTGCAAAGTACTGGTCAAGTGACTTTTCGCCATATTCAACAACTTTTGCGTTTACCTGAACAAAGTCCGGTGTAATCTCAGCGCACCTGATTGTCTTTCTGCGGCGCTCTCCACCGTATTTTTCGTGGAACCCTGTGCTGTCGGAGAGAAGAATTTTTCTTTTGCCTGCACCCGGAAGGTCTTTTCTTGCCGGAATGCCCGTTCTGTCGGTTGCGCCCGTAAGTTCGATTGTGTAACCGGGGAAGCCGAGTGAATCAGCGCTCATCTGCTGTCCTATTTTCTTTCCTATAAGTGCACCTGCAATGCTGCTGGTCGCATCGATGTTGTATGCCTTTCCTGTCTTTGGGTCGGAGAGGACTATCTTTAAGTCTGCCATTCTTTTTATGACTCCAATATGTAGGTCTCTATAATTTTGAATTGTAACATTAAAAAGACTACTTTCCCCAGAAGGGTTCGTCTTTGCGTTTCATGCGGGTGAACTCTCCAAGAACCTCCTTCATGCTGTCGTCCAAATGGGAATACATCTCGGTTTCAAGGATTTTCACATGGTTTTCGGGGATGTCCACATAGAGTGTGTCGCCGACATTTATCTGGCGGCCGACGGTAGGCCCTTCTATTGATATCGCGACCTCATCACCTTCACACGCTTCCTGGATGTTGTCCTGGCCCTGCTTAATCTGTTTGATGTTTCCAACCTTTCTGCCGTCAGGGTGTATCAGTTTCACCCCGGTCTGAAGTTTTCCTCCAAGAACCCTTATTCCTACGACGGCAGGGTTGTTCTGCCTGAACACGCAGTCCGGAAGGAGTGTGAATTTGGCTGGCATGACAAGCTTTTCAAAGCTCTGTTTTTCCATCTCGTGCCTGGTCTTCTCCTCCCATTCGAGGTAGTCGTCTATCAGGTGATATATGACTCCCGACTCGAAGATCATCACTTTGTCCATGTTCTTCTCCATCAGAATTTCGGATGCGTCAGGAAGTTTTGCGGTGTTGAATGCAAGGAGAACCGACATCAGGGGATTTTTGACGGTTGCAATCTCTATTACGTCATGCCTTGATACAGGGCCTACTTCTGCCCGCATAATAGGAATATTGTGCTGCTCAAGCTCTTTTGAAAGGGCTTCAAGGGCGCCTATGGTGTCGGCCTTTATGAATATGCCCTCCTCCGAGAGTTTGACCTGTATGTCCTGCATTTCATGAAGAATTTTTTCCTCAATTTCGCTTATGTCGCCTTTGATTACCATAAGGGGAGAACCTGCTACGACACCGTCAAGGCCCGGTGCTGCAACCTTGATTCCGCTTGCGGCGCTCACTGACTTTACTCTTTCGAACCTGTCTTCGGTAAGAATTTCCTGCATAGGCCTGGGCTTTAGAAGTGACCTCACCTTTGTGGATATTACCTCGTCATTTCCGCCGACGAGTATTTCGTCGCCGACCCCGAGAGTCCCGTCAAAGAGTATTACGTCCAGAGTCGTCCCAAGTCCGCGCTCCTCTTTTACTTCCAGAACTGTCCCTACTCCGGGGCCTTCGACTGTAAGTTTCAGGTTTTCGGTCATATAGCGCTGTGCAAGACCTATCATTACCATTAAAAGGTCGGGCAGACCTTCTCCCGTAATCCCGCTTACCGGAACTATCGCGATGTTTTTCTGGAAATCGCTTATCCTGTCATATCTTTCGCAGTTAAAACCCTCTTCAGACAGTTTTCCGACAAGCTCATATGTCTTTGTCTCGAGTTCGTTTTTGACCCTTTCGTTCTGCTGCATGTAGCATTTCATGAAAGGTGCGTCAGGGGTCTTTCTCCACCCGTGTATCCTGTCTATCTTGGTTGCGGCAACGACAAACGGGGTCTTATAGTTCCTCAGTATATGAAGGGCCTCGATTGTCTGCGGCTGAAAACCTTCGTTTATGTCTACGACAAGGATTGCCATGTCGGCGAGTGCTCCGCCTCTTGACCTGAGCGTCGTGAACGCATGGTGGCCGGGAGTGTCTATGAACAGAAGACCGGGGACATCAAAATTCATTTTTCCCTTTGTCCCGCTCATCTCCTCTATCGCCTCGAGGGGAACCACAGTTGCACCTATATGCTGTGTAATCGCCCCCTCTTCTTTGTTTACGACGGAAGAGCCGCGTATTTTGTCCAGAAGAGATGTCTTGCCGTGGTCAACATGGCCGAGAACGCAAACAATAGGTGTTCTGATGGATTTCTTGCCTGAATCCTGGCTGGAGTCCTTGTTTTTCTTTTTAGCCATTATTATTCCCTCCAAAAATGACTGGCTGTCGTTTTATGTATAGTAAAAATCACCAGACGTTAAGAAATTACCTGACTATTATTGGCACATAAAACAATATTAATGGTCTCCTGACGGAAAAATTCCGGCAGACAAAAATGGATATATTAATTAGCAATGTCTATCAAAATAGATAGAGCAGTTTAGCCGGGGTAGGGTAGTTGGATATCCTCAGGGATTGTGGCTCCCTGGACTCGGGTTCAAATCTCGGCCCCGGCCTTTTTGTTGTGTTTTTCTTGGTGCTTTTATTTTTGTATCATAACGCTGAATTTTAGCTAGTGCTGAAATTTTCGTTTTTGTAAATCTATAGGGAAGAAAAATTTAAAAAAAAGCTTTGGGATATGCGGACAGTCTTCAACCATGAAAATGTGCAGTTTTTTGTTCTGCAATGCAGCGCGGAACTATCATCCTTATTCCCCCTGCTGACTTTATTGAACAGGCGTTGCCATACATTCTGTCGAGAATCTCAGGTGTTATGGCCTCTTCCGGCGTTCCGTTGGCGATAATACCCTCTGAAGACATTGCAACTACTCTGTCACAGAACCAGGTTACATGGTTTGGGTCATGACTGCATGCAAGAATTGTTTTCCCGTCTCTTGCAAGTTCTTTTACCGTTTCCCAGACCTTTACCTGATTCTGGAAATCAAGTGCGGATGTTGGCTCGTCCAAAAACAAAAGGGACGTATTCTGTGCTATTGCACGTGCCATAAGGACCATCTGCCTTTGTCCTCCTGAAAGCTGGTTATATGAACAAAAGGCAAGGTCTGCTATTCCAAGGCGTTCTAATGCACCGAATGCAATTTTTTTATCCTCTTTTTTTACCCCGAAAAATCCTCCCATAGACGGATTTCTTCCCATCAGGACAATTTCTATCACCTGGTACGGAAACGGGGTATTATGCTCCTGGGGGACATAGGATACTGTTCCTGCAAGTTCTTTTACCGTCCTGGATGAGACGTTTGCGCCGTCCATGTAGACCGACCCTTTCAGGATTTTAAGAAATCTCAGGCAGCATTTGAAGAGGGTGGTCTTTCCGCACCCGTTGGGCCCGAAAAGTCCGCAGACCTCACCTTTTTCTACAGAAAAAGAGATCCCCGAAAGAACGGGGTGACTGCCGTAGTCAAAATAAACGTCATCTACGCGAAGCATATTATCCCTAGCCAAAAAATTTTCCCCTGTTTCTGAGTAGATAGCACAGGTACGGCGCTCCGAGAATCGACGCAATAATCCCTACCGGGATTTCCGCGTTTGTAATCGTTCTTGCAATGGTATCGCAAAAGATCATATAAATTCCCCCCATCATAAACGAGGCGGGGATAACGTACCTGTTGTCAGGCCCGAGTATCATCCGTGCCGCATGCGGCATCATAAGGCCGACCCATGCGATTATACCCACAAGAGAAACTGCAAATGCAGTAATAAACGTTGCAATTGAAATGACAATAAATTTGTAAACCTCAGGGTTTACGCCAAGTGCCCTTGCTTCGTCGTCCCCCATGGAAAGAATATTCAGTTTCCAGCCCAGTGCACATAAAAGAATAAAACCAAGAATTACAGACGGAGCAATGATTCTGATATCATCCCATGTCGCATAATAAAAACCTCCCATCAGCCAGAACACAATCTCTCTTAACGCCGAATCGTCAGAGACGTATTTCAGCAGTGATACAAACGCCGAAAAAACGGAACCGATGATGACTCCTGCAAGAATAAGGGTAATAAGAGGGGTTTCACCGTGTGCATATGCAAGCAGATAAGCTGCCATAACTGCAAGTGCACCGAAAAAAAAGGCCGAAAGCTGTATCGAGGGAAAAATCACCGGGAATACAATCGCCAAAGCCGCACCAAATGCAGCACCTGAGGATACACCAAGAATATACGGTTCGACAAGAGGATTTTTAAAAACGCTCTGAAAAACGGCACCTGCCATTGCAAGAGCACCCCCGACACATATCGCAAGTGCTATCCTGGGCAGGCGGATATTCCAGACTATCATATCGTAGATATTTCCTGGAGACGGGACGTCACCTGGCGTGATATTCATCCAGATAATTTCAAGGATATCAGAAACAGAAAGAGTATATGCACCTATCATCACTGCCGCAAGAGCTGACAAAAGAAGAAGTGCGGCAATGAAAATGAGTTTGATCAGTTTGTGGTACCCGGACAATTCGCCGGCTGCTCCGTAGCAGTGTTTGTCAAAAAAACGGGTGAGAGGGTTCATCCTCGCCATGCAGGACTCATTCCCCGGTAGACCAGTCTATAAGCTGGGCGGTGCGAAGCTCTTCTGCCTTCGTAGAATTAACGCCGTAAATGTCCTGATAAAAAGAAATGACCCAGTCGTTTATATTTACATCCTCAAATTTTTCGGGATATGCCGATTTTGCAATAACCATCATTTCTACAGGATATTCAAGACGTTCGGCGGCGTTTCTGGGCGCATAAGGAAGCGACGTTACGCGATGATTTTTAACTGCATCAATCTCGCGCAGATTTTTGTAATACGGTGCATAATAAAGTTCATCAGGCGGGTGGTAGCCGCTGGCAGTGCCGAGAATTATCACATCCGGGTCCATTGCAAGAATCTGCTCCGTACTTACAACCTGAAAAGAACCCGTATCTGACCTGTAGGCGTTCTTTGCATTGACAACGTCTTCTATAATGTATGATTCGGTCGTTTTCAGTCCCCATGCTATTCCTGCCGCGGTCTCCGTCCTGTACGTGGGAGATAGACCCAGAACAAGAACATCTGGTTTTTGATCTTCAGTTATGTTCTGTGTCCTTTCTTTGATAATTTCCTCATGTAATTCAAGTCTTGCTATAACATCTTCCGCTTTTTCCTCTTCTCCGAAAACACTGCCTATTATCCTGATTTCATCCGATATTTCGGTAGGTGATGAGTTTTCATAACATTCCGGGCTGTACAGGACGACGACAGGAATTCCAAGAGATTCGATCATTTGGATGCTTTTTTGCGCATTTTCATCGTCTCCCGAAAGGTATGCAGAACTTCCCAGACGCATGATGACTACGTCCGGTTTCAGAGAGGCAAGTGTCTCGATATTCATTGCCGAGCCGTAATCCATAAACAGCGGAAGCTCTTTGAGTTGCGGCGAAAGGGCCAGTGCAACGTTTTTCCCACCTTCTATTGACAAATTTTTACCGTTTTCGAGGGAATAACTGCTGCCAGCCTCATACTGAAGGCCCTTTGAGCCAAGGCCGACAAGTGTGTTGTCCACACCAAGAATATACATTACTTCCTCTACAAGGCCGTCGGATACTGTTGCCACCCTGTCGATTTTGGCAGGTACAACAACTTCAACACCACGGCTGTCAGTTACTGTCCTAAACTGCTCATCTGAAGATGTATTTATAGAAGGTGTCTCCTGTGACTGCAAACACCCGGAAAAGGATACTAACATCATCAAAAGAAAAAAAACGACCGCGATTTGGATTTTCATACATTCGCTCCGGCCAGACAAAATGTCATCATGTAGTTATAGCCTAGATCGAGAAGACTCTTCTTTTCAAAACCGTATTCAGAGAGGACTTTTTCAAGTTTTCCCGGTGGGATACGCATATTTTGTGGGGGACCCACACGCACCTCCCCTACTTTGCATTCTATAATTGAAAGGCGTCCTTTTGGTTTCAATATCCGCTGAATTTCAGTAAACAATGTCTCTGCTGCTTTTGGGAGGTCAACTGAATGGAGGACTGTGCATATGAAACATACATCTATACTGCTGTCGTCGAAAGGCAGCAGTTCATAGAGGTCTGCAGTTGTCGTTTTAATATTTTTCAGTCCGGCAGAATCAGCTTTTTCTATCAGTGCATCTGTAAGCTCTTTATGGACATCTGCTGAAAAAACCAAGCCACTTTCTCCTACTTCTTCTGCTGCATAAAGGGAATAATCTCCTGTCCCACAGCCTAAGTCAAGAAAAGTGTCACCTTTCTTCAGGTTTAACTCCTTAAAAACCAGTTTTGGATCGTGCATCCAGAAGCTGCTTGGACCTCTCTTTGAATGACAGCCTTTTTTATGACTGCACAGGTGCATATCTTCGCTTTCCATGGTTTCAACGCCTGCTTCTCTTTCACTGTTTTGAGGCTTCTTTTTCCACAATGCCCCTGCCTTCAACTTCCCGGTATTTTCCACTGCACATTAAGCATTCACCGGTATCTTTGATTATCTTTGAGGCCATCACCATCTCCCCGCATTTGGGGCAGAAAGCGCTTGCTGATATGGGTGCATAATCCGGGATATCAGGAATGACAGTCTCTGCGGAAAACAATTTTTCAAAAGGAAGCTGAGACAGTGAAAATGCAGCTTTTAGTCCGTTTTTTCTGAAAAGTTTTTCTTCTTCTGCTGTCCCATCACGTTTCATGATGACTTTTTCCATCATGGGGTAGAATTCCGGAACGTTTTCATCTACATATTCCTTGAACTCCGGGCGGGCCCGTATGCGGACTCCCTCTTTTTTTCCGCGGACAGCAAATGTAACGGCAAGTTTTCCAAGGTCCCTGTAGATAAGAGCGTTGTTTCCAAGTGTACAGCCTGATACGGCCTGGACACCGTCGGCGAAACAGGCGTTGATCTCGACAATTGCAAGCAGGTTCTCCATAACACCGTCGGAGTTCATACACTCCGGGCCAAGGAGGTGCAGGCCGTAAATTGAAGCCATGACACCCAGGGCACTGCCGGGGCAGTAATGACCGTGGATTTCCGCTGTTTTTATCAGGCAGGTCTGTACATCTTTATTTTTAACCGCCTCTCCAAACTCTGCACGCGGGTTTTCTTTCAGCTTTTCAATCCTTGAGTTGTCCAGAACTCTGGAACAGAACATCTGGTCTGGATTTTTAACATCAGTTTCTTTCATTGTATTGCTCTCATTGAATTCTTTCATCATCGATTCCATCCATCGGGGAACAAAAGTCTCTTTTTGCGGGAACTGCCCGCATACATAAGGTTTCAGGTCAATTACGGGACTTTTGTCGATTGCATCTAGACCTGAGACCAGAAGCCTGCATTTTTCTTTTTTCAAAAGCCTGACGACCGTCATCAGAACAGGGTTTGGGCGGGCCGGACTGCATGTGGAGAAAATTCCTTCTAACTGGTAATCGTTGCGGCCGGCAGGATGAACTTTTTTCAGTGACCTGCCGTCATCCGTAATCTCATGACCCCAGTAGAGCACTATAATATGGGAATAATCCTCTATGCCGTCAAGGAGATCGGCCATATCATTGCGTATGAGGATTTCAGAGTCAGCATAAGAATCATCATGAAGTTTTTTCATTGTGCTGTCATAATTGCCGTTCATTTTAAGGCCGTCTTTGCTGGCAACCAGCTGTGGTTTTACTACCCTGTTTCTGATGATGCCCACAGGTGTCAGAGTTATGTCTTTTTGGAGTTCTGTTTTCATTATTTTTCAGTCTCTTTAAATAAGGTGTTTATTCGGGCTCTTTTTCAAGCTCCTTTATTTTTTCGAAGCTTTGGCGCAGAATCTCTTTTGCCTGCTCTTTTCTTTCTTTGGGAAGCTTTTCGATGCAGAACCTGATGTCCATCATGAGATAAATCAGCGAAATGTTCTCTTCTCCGAAAATTTCGAGATGCATTTTTTTGAAAAAATTGACTCTTTCCTCGGATTCCTCTCTCTCGGTTTTAAAACGGGAAAGTGTAATTTTTCCTGCATCTGTCAGTTCGTATATCGTTTTTGAGCGTTTCCCGATTTCTTTTATCCTGATAAGCCCCTCTTTTTCAAGGGACTTTAACAGCGGATACATTGTCCCTTTGTTCGGGACCCATGTGCCCTCGGTTTTTTCTGCGATCTCCTTTAACAGGTCGTACCCTGATTTCGGTTCTTTTTCCAGGAAATGGAGAACCAGAATCGTAAGAAGCCCTCTTTCTTTTCCCTTTTCAGGGGAGAATTTCCATAAACTGTGCATAGTAATATTTTCTTTTTGGGATCAATGTAGTAATACAGTACTGTTTAAATTCAAACGGTTTGATATTGATCTATTGTCTTACAATTGTAATAAAAGTTATGAATTGTACCGCACGAATCTGTTTTTTTTCATACCTCCATGTGTAGTATCCTGAATTAAAAAAAGATAAATCCAAAAACATTGCCGTATTTACCGGTTCAAAAAAAGCCTTTTCCTGGACATTACAGAATTTTCACTTATCTTACTCAAAAATAATATTTATTTAAATATTTTCTTTAGGTATGCGGGGAAGGGCACAGGTTAATGCTCATTAGATTAATGAGCAGTCCTTTTCAAATTTCATTGTCTTTCTGTTTTTTCATCCACCACCGATTCAGTCTCTTTTA
Source organism: Methanomicrobium sp. W14 (assembly GCF_017875315.1). NCBI lineage: Archaea > Methanobacteriati > Methanobacteriota > Methanomicrobia > Methanomicrobiales > Methanomicrobiaceae > Methanomicrobium > Methanomicrobium sp. W14. The sequence goes on along the minus strand of NZ_JAGGMM010000001.1, from coordinate 960,020 downwards.
TGTCATATATCCGGTAAAAATGGCCGTTTTTCTTCTGGACTCCCAGATCTGTTATTGATATCATTCTTTTTACCAAAGTTCCTGTATGGTTAATCACCCTCTTTGTGCATGTCCTTTTGCATCCTTCAATTGAAACAGTTTCATTTCCTTCTTTAATCTCTTTGGAAATCTGTTCATTATCGGATTGGACAAGATTTTTCTTCATTGACTTTTCAGCTCCGTGACGTTTAGAGATAATAAAGGAACGATTCTATTCTGGTTTCATCATTTTCATTTGCATTCCCGTCAAATGTCAGGTTTAGCACAGGACAGGGGTTTTGAGCGTTGAAATCCTTGTGGAGGTTACTTAGAGTAATCCCTGTATTCTCGTACAACGAAGAGACATTTATTATTCCGTCAATGCCCCTCATCTCACCGAGAATCTTTGATTCCCTGTATCTTCCGAAGGCACCTGCATAATAACCTGTAGATGCGTCCGCTCTTTTAATCAGAGACCTTAAATCGCTTTCAAAGGGACTCATTTCTTCCAGTGAAGCGTTTATCTCGGAAATGTAGCTCTCAAAAACATCGATTATGGGCTGGATACGTTCTTTTTCAGCTTTGTCCTTCTGGTTTATGTAATCAGTCCAGAACTGCCATAAACACTCGCTTAAAGGTTCAAAAACAACCCTGTAACCTTTATTCTCAATTTTTTCAAATGTAAATCCGTTCAGGTAGTCGTTATACAGTATGGAGATTTCACCCGTGGCAAATACTGTATTTTTAGGTCTTTTTTCTCTGAGTTCTGAAACTACAGTATTTGAGAGTTTAAGCAAAGATTCAATATTCAGATCATTGTCTTTTATAACCTGGGTTACTTTTTTGAGGTAATTATCTCTTGAGGTGTAGTATGCAGTCCTGATGAGGTCTCCTGCAATAAGGACTAGGAAAAATCTGTCGAGACTATATCTGTCGCCAAAGATTATGTCCTCAATATAAGGGGCGAAAATTCCTGTTTTTTCAAGCCCTTCCATATCAAAAATCGTCCTTATCATCCGGTTATACTGTCCGTCTACTTCCGCCCCTTCGGACTGAGGAATTAATACAAATTCAGGTTTTGTTTTGGGTTTACGTATCCCCGGAATACTTAGAGCGTCTCCGATAAGAGCGGTCATGGAGAAATATTCATTTGTCATAGTGTGTTTTCTGCCTTCGTCAAGTGAATTTTCGTTTGTCTTTGGGATGACCGTACAGTCCGCTCCTGAAGTCTTCAGGAATTCGCAGATTATTTGTGAATACGGGTAGAGATTTGGAATATGAATTTTGGCGTTTTCTAAAATGTCACTGGTTCCGGTTTTGATGTATGTATCAGTGTGGACTACACGTTTCGGGTATACTGAAATGTCTTCGGCCTTCTCTTCGGGGATACCCTTCAGGCTGTTTACAAACGCTTCAAGTCTGGTTATTACGCCTACACCCGAGGAATGCTCGTCTACCTCTATGTTCAGGTACGGCTTATCGCCCATAATTTCCCTGAAATAATGAGTGAACACAGTGTCAGGTCCGCACCCGTGATGGGTCAGGAATATTGCATACAGGTTCGGGTGCTGGCGGACAACCTGGGCGGCCTCGAGGATATGCTGTCCGAACGGCCAGAACATATTAGGATGTTCTACTGAAACGTCACTTTCAGGCAGGTTGTAGAAAGCAAGGGTTTTGTATCCCATTTTATTAAGTATCCCGGGAATCTCGAGATTTAAAGCCGGATCAGCTACTCCGTATGTCTTTGATATCAGCACAAAGGCTTTTTCATCAGGTTTTAGGTCCTGGACAATATTTTTTCCTTTCTCACTTACTCTTTTTTCAAATGCAGTGAAAGCCTTCATACCCACCTGCAGGGCTTTTAAAGTCTCTTCAGGGCTTTTCTCAAGCTGCATGCCAAGATTTATGAACCCTTTTTTCATGAACTCTTCTCCGAGACTAAAGCCTATAGTCGGAGAAAGAAGTTTTATTCCTTTTTTGTCAAGCTCCATTGCCCTGTTTACAAGTTTAAAGGCGAGCTGCATATACGGGCAGCCGAAATCCTGCCTGGAGTTGGAACCCGGGTGAAGGACAGTATACAAATCAGGAAAGAAGATATAGTCCACCTTTTTGTTTACAAGTTCTGCAACATGACCGTTCACAAGTTTTACCGGGTAGCAGGTCTCATCCAGTGAATACTCCTGGCCCAGCCTTACAGTCTCTTCATTTGTGGGGTCTGAGAGGATAACGTTAAACCCGAGCTCCCTGAAGAAGGCACTGAACATTGGATACATTCCATACGTGAAAAGAGCTCGGGGCATTCCAATAGTCTTTTTTTCGGGATCAGTTATTCCGTCATATCCTTCAAAGATTATGTCATTTACTATATCGCTGAATTCCGGTTCGTTTTCCTGTTTCGGACCAAACTCTTTTATGTTGTCATCCAAAATTATGTATTCATCCGGTTTAAACCCTTTAAATTCTGATTTATAAGATTTGGCTTCTTCTTTTGCAAGAAGTGCAGCCCCGTAGGCCCCGGTAACGCTGAAGAAAGGGGGAACAATAACTTCTTTTCCTGTAAGTGCCCTGAAGGCGTTTACAACCCCCTGATTGTAGGCAATACCACCCTGAAGGAAAATTCTGTCACCTATTTTTTTATGGCCGACGACCCTGTTGAGATAATTTTTTGCAATAGAAAAGCACAGACCGGATATAATATCCTCAGTAGCGGTACCGCCGGCTATATGGGATGCAACGCTTGTCTCTATAAAAACCGTGCACCTTTCGCCAAGGTTTACCGGTTTTTTGCTTTTTAGTGCTATTTCTCCAAATTTATCAAGAGGGATACCGAATTTTTTCGACTGCTCTTCAATAAATGACCCTGTACCTGCAGCACAGATCTTGTTCATCTGAAAATCCGTTACCCGGCCTTCTTTAAGACTGACATATTTTGAATCCTGCCCTCCTATCTCAAATATTGTGTCTATAGTATCGTCTATTGTAAAAGATGCCTTTGCCTGGGCGGTAATCTCGTCCTTTACTGTATCAGCTCCGATTATTTTTGCAATCATGTACCTGCCTGAACCCGTTGTCCCTGCACCGTGAACCTCGGCACGGTCTCCCAGTTCTTCACCGAGTTCTCTTAGACCTTTAAAAACCGCTTTTACGGGATCACCGAGTGTACGTAAGTACCTGTATGCGACAATCTCATTCTCGTCGTTTATTACTACAAGATCGGTACTCGTAGAGCCTATGTCCACTCCGAGAAAACAGTTGATCTTTTCAGTACTTCCATTACAGGTTTTGCAGATATGTTTGTTTAAACTGTCATTATCTCCAAAAGATTGCAGTGATGGAAGTTTTGCATTCGTTTCATCACTGATACACAAGTTTCCTTTTGATTCAAGATTATTTAGCAGGGTTTTTGGATTAAGCTTTATATTCTCCTTTTTTGCGATTAAAGCCGCTCCTGTCGCCTGGATATTTGCACACAAATCAGGGACTACCAGATCGTCTGTTTCTAAATTAAAAATGTCTCTTATAGCATTTACAATCGCTTCGTTTAGGGCCACCCCCCCTGCAAATAAAATAGGAGTTTCAAGCGGCAGTTTTCTGACAACTGATCCCCGGTAATTCCTGACAAGTGCATAAGCAAGGCCCTGAAGAATATCCTCAACCGGGGTACCCTCCTGCTGGTGGTGTATGATGTCCGTTTTTGCAAATACACTGCATCTCCCTGCAATTCTTGGGATAGTGCTGCTTTTGGCTGCACATGCCGAATAGTCCTCGATATTGAGGTTGAGTCTTGAAACCTGCTCCTCAAGAAAAGACCCTGTCCCTGCCGAGCAGTTTGAATTCATTGAAATTTCAAGAGACGAATCATCGTTTTTTGAAAAACCGGTAATATATTTTGAACTCTCACCCCCGATTTCAATAATCGATCGGACATTATTATGCAGTGAGCTTCCTTCAATTAACGCCGGTACATCCCTGACACGGTTTTTCGTGCAGATGTGCGACAATAGTCTGCTCTCGCCTCCGGTTATACCTCCGTATATAATATCTTCATTCTGGTATTTTTCCAAAAGCCTTTTTAGAGTAGCTTTAACAGCTTCTCCTATTTTTCCTTTATGCAGTATATAGTCTGAATATACAACATCGTTGTAATCATCTGTAAGGGCGATTTTCACGGATGAATAGCCAATATCTATTCCTAGGCTGTATGTCGGATTCAACCCTGAAACAACGTTTTTTTCATCACACGGCATTTCATTGATTTTGTATTTTGTAATTGTCTGCTCCATTTATTTCACCTCTGTCCAAACTTCATCTTAACATCCTGATTCCACAGTTTAACTGACTGTTTCAGAAGATCTGACAATGCTGCAGTCTCCTGCCGGTACAATAAGATTATTTTACTGGTATGTTCTGGCACGGTCCTGATTTTTGCTGTGCTGCAGATTTCAGCAACATTCAGTTCGTTTTTGTATCCTGTAACATTCTTTCCGATGTTTTTTTCTTTGAATTTGAACATAACAAACATTTTAGCATATTTTTTTCATTTTAACCTGGAATTCGTGTCTTTTGGAATAGATTTCCAGGCACAATAGTTTATTTTAAAACGGTTTAATAACAAACTATTGTACTTATATAGCAGTTTAGGTTTGTAAAAAGATAGTCCAAAAAAAATTAGATAAAAAAAAGATTACCTAAAGTCAAAACAGACGGTGTCAACACTTATAAAACGAGATTAAAAACAATTTTGCAGTTAAATAATGATGTTTCAGGTTTTTTCCTGATATTTTCGTTAAACCGGTCTTATTGGCATTATATGCAAAAGGCCGTCCCCGATAACTATCTTTGCATCTACACCATACACCTCCCTGATATTTTCCTTAGTCAAAACGTTTACCGGATTGCCTGAAGACGCGATGCTGCCTGATTTCAACATTATTATCCTGTCAGTGTACCTTGAAGCAAGGTTTAAGTCGTGCATGACAATTATTGAAAGTATCTGCTTTTCTGAGGAAAGGGTTTTAATTATATTCATAACTTCCAGCTGGTGCCTGATGTCAAGTTTTGATGTAGGCTCGTCAAGCAGCATAATTCCACTTTGTTGTGCAAGAGCTCTCGCTATCATGACACGCTGCTGCTGACCGCCTGACAATTCCGACATGTTTCGGAGTGCAATGTCTTCAAGGCTTAGCATCTTTATAACACCGGCAGCAATTTTCATGTCTTTTTTTCCTGCCCCCCACGATGTGTACGGGCGGCGTCCGGTAAGAACGGTATCAAATACAGTCGAAAGGAATGACACAGGAAATTCCTGCGGTACATAGCCAATTTTTCTGGCTATCCCGACCGCATCCATCCCGCTGGTATCATTCCCGTCAATGAGCACCTTTCCTCTCTGCGGTCTGAGGATGTTGTTGATACATTTGAGAAGAGTGCTTTTTCCGGCACCGTTTGGACCTATGATGCCAACAACTCCGGGTTTTTTGAACTCCATCGAAATATTTTTCAGAACTTCTGTTGTGCCATATGAAAGCGATATGTTTTCAACTTTCAGGTTCAGCATTTTGCCCTCCCGAATAGAATAAGATAAACAAAGAAAGGAACACCTATAAAGGCCGTAATCACTCCTACCGGAATAATTACAGGTGAAAGGGCAGTCCGTGCGATAGTATCCGATATAATCAGAAAAACAGCTCCCATAAGGCCTGATGCCGGTATTAAAAACCTGTTGTCCCCCCCTATAATAAGGCGGCATATATGCGGGGAAACAAGGCCGATAAAGCCTATAGCACCGACAAAACTTACAACTCCCGCTACAAGAAGCGAGGACAGGCCGACAATCATAATTCGAAAATGCTTTACGTTGATTCCCAGGCTCATTGCACTTTCATCGCCTCCGCCTACAATATTCAGGTCCCACGATTTCCAGATAATAAAAGGGACTACAACTGCAACTATCGGGATGACATAATAGAAGTCCCCCCATGATGTTTTGCCGAGGTCTCCGACCATCCAGAACATTGCACTTTTTACGGCCTCAGAATCAGCAAAATATGCTATAAATGTCGTTACAGCCTGAAAAAAGAACATTAATGCAATACCTGTCAGTATCATCGCTTCGGCAGAGCCGTCCTTTTTTTCACCTATCAGTATAATTACTCCGGCTGCTGCCAGTGAAAAAAGGAATGCATTTCCAATAATAAGGTAAGTTCCGGCAAGTATTCCCGCTCCGAACACAATTGCAATTGTTGCCCCAAGTCCTGCAGCAGATGCAACACCAAGCATATAAGGGTCGGCAAGCGGGTTTTTCAGTGCTCCCTGCATTGCGCAGCCTGCAACGCCAAGGGCTATGCCTGTAAACAGTGCCATAAATATTCTCGGGAAGCGGAGTTTCCACAAGCATACGTCTGCAGTCCATGAACTTTCCGAACTTTCCGGAAAAATTTTTCCGAGGATTGAATTATAGGCATCTGGCAGTGTCACGTCGGCAGAACCGCTTGATGCGGCGATTCCTATACATAATATTATAACTATTACCAGTGCGATGATAAAAACCGTTTTTTTTCTGGTATAACTGTAATACTCATCACAGATGTCACATGAAGCGTCTGTTGTATGCGAATTGATTTCCATTATTTCCTCCATTAAAATTTTATCCTGGCATTGGTCACAGAAGGTTTTGTCACCTGAAAGGATATGCAAACAGACCCGAATCTTCAAGAGAATAATCCGCTTCCATAAACCGGGTTATATACTCCTGGTGTATTGCCTCCGGGTCTAAATCGGTGAGTTCGTCAGGGTAAAGCCATTTTGCAAGGTAGGCTATTCCTATTATATTTCTCTGGGTGGCGTCCATTGAACTGTCAAAAAGGTACACATTTTTGTTTTTTACCGCATCTGTGTTTGAAAAGACATCCTGTTTCATGATATTTTCGCGAATATCTTCCGCATTTTTTATTGCCTCTTCTCTATTGGTTACAGAATATCCAAAAACACCTGGGTAACGCTCTTTCCAGCATTTGACGACAATATAATCTATATCCAGCTCCAAAAGCCATTCCCTGTCAACATCGCCGTAAGATATGGGCAGGTCTTCTGCGACGTTCTTTGCGCCTGCTGCGCTGGTAAAATTTTTAAACCAGTTCATATCCTTTCCGTAAGTCGTAATCTGTTCAGGAGAGGTCTTTCCTACTGCCCTGAAAAAGATACGCGGCTGGTCATCGGGACTGACAAGGGAGGTTTTTGAAGTTATATTGCTATACACACTGTTGTAAAAATCCAGATATTCTTCTGCTCTTTCTTCATTTCCTGTAATAATCCCAAGTTTTTGAATTGTGTCATTGACAACTTCAGGATCTGGGTCAAGAGTATTAAGAAAAATGACCGGGATATCAGGTTCAAGCATCTGTATGATATCGTCTGATCCGGTGTACCAGTCAAATTTTGGCAGGATAACTACATCAGGATGAATTTTTACAATTTCCTCGTAATTAAGGTCCATTGCATTCATGGCCTGGGAGATTACCGGAATTTCTTCATATCCGGGGAAAAGATGCCCGTCGTCCACGTTTGCATCCCTTCCGACTACCTGTTCCCAGGCTCCGATAATCCTGATGGAATCGCTTACTGAATGATGAGAATAGGCAACTCTTTTAGCAGGGCCTTTAAGAGTTACTTCTCTTCCGTATGCATCAGTAATTGTAATCTGGTTTTCCGCCGGGACTTCTTTTTTGCCATTGTCTTCATTTACATTTAACAACAGTATAGTTGTAGTCATTGTAACGGCTGCCAAAATAATTACTATATATATCCAATATTTCTGAAACACCTGTTTTTATTAGCTGTTAGGCCGCTATAAACGATATCCTAAGGATTTTAACCATTGTCAACCTTCTTTGGTTTTGGTTTTAATTCCTAAATTTTTAGATATCATGCAGCTTATTTTCCGGTTTATTTACGGCCCTTTAACAGCTATGTCAAGATCAAACGGTCCGACGTCAAGTGAAACTTCCCTTGAGTTAACCTCTTTAAATCCCGCCTTTTTCATGGACGATGCAATAAGACCTTTTTTTATTCCGCAGTTAAATCCGGAAAGTGCACTTGACATCATATTAAGCACATGATATTCTGGTGCCGTTCCCTCGTCGCAGATGCCATCATGAAGACTTACGAATACTCCCCCCGGATTCAGGGCATTATATATCTTTTCTACTATCTCATCCATACACCACAGAGCAAAATTTAATGTACAGCTACATAGAATAAGGTCATAGCCGTCTCCGAAATCGTCCCTGATATAATCGCCTCCTGCAGCAGTCATACGTTTGGACATGTCATACCCGGCAATGAATTCCTCTGCCACCTTTGCAACTGCCGGCTGGTCGAATACTACTCCGGTCATCGATTTATGACGGCTTAAAACCGCCATTCCCATAAGTCCGGGTCCTCCCCCCAAGTCCAGCATATGCTTAAAGGAATCAAATTGCGGAAGTTCTGAGACTATTTCTCCCAGCTTTTGTGCAGAGCCGGAACGTTCCCAGTTGGCAACTGAACGTGCGTAACTAGTCCAGAAGTCTTCCAGGCACATATTGTCATCTTCTTTCTGGCTGACAGGTCCGTTTTTAACTGCTTCAATAATCTCCTCAGGACTCATGGATATTCTACGGTATTCACGCAGCAGAATTTTGCCGTAATAGGTGGGGCTTTCTGATACCAGAAACTGTCCGGTGTCCGGGCGGTCGACGAATTTACCGTCTTTTTTTTCGAGCAGACCGCATGCAGTCAGGACATTGAGAAACTCTTCTGTCATATTGGCATTGTAGCCGCATCTTTCGGCAACAGATTTTGACGTTGCAGGTTTTGTCAGGTAATCGAATACAAGCATTTTCACTCCGGCTGCAAGGGCGTTTGCCCTTACCGGAGACAGTGAAAGATCATAAATTTTTGTCAGTGATTCATTTATTTCAGGTAATTCTTTCATTTAATTTCACCTCTTTATTCAGGATATATCATCAGTCCGCAGTTTGTCAGATTATAGTCACCTGGTATGAACCTGTCAAGATATTCCTGGTGAAGTGCCTTCGGGTCAAGATCTTCAAAAAGGTCAGGGTGGAACCATTTTGCCATGTAGGCTATTGTAATGATATACCTTGGAGTGGAGGTCATCTCGTTGTTCAGGAGGTAGATTTCATTGTTTTCTACAGCTTTTGAATTTAAAAAGACATCAAGTCCACCTATTTGCGTCCTTATTTCTTCTGCACGTGTTCTTGCAAAAGAAGGGTCGGATACATTGTACCCGAATGTATCTGGATATTTTTTATCCCAGCATATGGCTGCAATAGCATCAATATCCTGTCCAATGAGCCATTCTTTATCTACATCCGCACAGTTTATCGGAAGGTCTTCTGCGATATTTCGGACACCTGCGGCATTAAAGAATTCATTTCCTCCGGGAAATTCACTGCCGTATGTCTTGATATCATCAATTTCGTCTGAAAAAGCTTTGAAAAATACATTGGGACGGTTTTCTCCGGGAATATTTGATGTAATATTTGTGACAGGACAATATATGCTCCTGTAAAAGTCGATATATTCACCGGCTTCTTTTTCGGTTCCTGCAATCTTTCCGAGAATATCAATCGTATTGCAGAATGTTTCAGGGTTTAATGTATCGACAAACACAACAGGCACATCAGGTTCAAGTTTGCCAGTTATTTCGTCGGGGTCTCCTAACCAGCTGAAATTTGGAAGTATCAGTACATCAGGGTGTATTTTTACAACCTCTTCATAATTGATATCCAGCGGATTGCGTGCGGGGCAGATTATCGGAAGTTTATCTACTCCGGGGTAAAATTTTTCATTTGATAAATATCCGTCTCTTGCAACGACTTTATCCCATGCTCCGGCAAGCTGAACCGCTTCAGACACGGAGTAGTGGGTACATGCAATTCTTTGAGCGGGTCTTTCAAGCGTAACCACCCTGCCGAGAGCATCTGTGATTACAATTTTTTCTTCAGCTGTTTTATTTTCCGGTGGTTCAGTATTAAGGCAGAAAAAACTTACCAGGCAAAAACATGCAATGACCAGTAGCAGTCCTGCGGCGATGCAAATTTGTGCTCTTTTTTTCATCAGTGATGGTTTGTTTTCAAACGGTTAAAAGTTGATCTATTCCTATTTAACTAAGTTAATTTTTTCTGCACCAGTCTCCTGAAAACACTGGTTGAGTTTTTTCATGCAAAATGGATTAAATTCTGACTTTTTAAATAAGGGTCGGGATTTTCTCCTAAAAAAGCATTTGGTTTATATAATTACCCAAACCATTTATTTTGTGTTGTTTAGGACTGTTCTTCTAGGTCTGATATACGTCTTTATAGTCACGTCAATGCTCTCGATAGGGTTCGGGCTGTCGTTAAAGGATGTCATCGCATCCCTTGAAAAACACTGGATGCTTTTGCGGTCGGTTGTCATAAACCTTGTCGCAATACCGGCAGCAGCGATTTTTATAGCATATCTTCTAGGCCTTTCAGGTGCTGTTCTTTTCGGGTTTCTGTTTATGGCATGTGCACCCGGGGCATCTTATGCACCCAGAATTACCGAGTTTGCAAACGGTGACGTCGGACACTCAACAGGTCTTATGTTTTTTTTGTGTACAATCGCCGTGTTCTCCGCTCCCTTCACGCTTATGCTGGCCCTTCCTGAAACATACGGAATCGACCCCTGGCCTGTCATAGAAACGCTTGCCGTAATACAGATGATACCTCTCTTTCTTGGTATGTTCATCAGGTCATACAGGCCTCTTCTTGGAAAAAAACTGTCTGCACCGGCTTTCTGGGCTTCAAATATATCGGCACTTGTCGTTGTAGTAGTATCGCTTGTGATAATATTTTTATCAGAATCAAACGGGGGATTTTTCTCGCAGATAACAGGGACTCTTGGTGTTCCTGCAATTATACTGGCCGTTATAATATCCGTTTTTATCGGTTACTTCTTCGGCGGGGAAAATACCGGTGAAAAGAAGTCCATGGCAATAAGTTCTGTGAACAGGAACGCAGGTGTGGCCTTTTTAATAGCCGTTAGCGGCATGTCAATGATATCTGAAGTAGTCATCATGATAATTGCATACATCATCGTGCAGACGCTTGTATCAGGGGGGCTTGCCGGCTACTGGTTGTGGAAGGACTTAAAGGCCGGAAAAAAAACAATACTTTCAGGAGATGCCTGAACCGGCTGAAAACGAAAAAATTTTTTGAAAATATTTTTAAGGATTCAGTAGATATTCAGAGAATATACCCAAAAAGACTACCAGCCGCGGGAATACTCCTCAAAGCACGGAATGCAGACGATTTCCCCGTTCTGGACACGTGCCCTTGACTCCGATACGGTCTCGCCGCATTTTGCGCATTTGTAGGATTTGAAAAGCCTTGCCCTTTCCGGTATTTCGGGTTTTACATGCTCAAGCCTGTAAAGGTCTTCTGAGGGCATGTCAAGAATCTTTTGAATGACAACTTTTCTCCTTTCGAAAAACTCCTTTCTTTCTTCATCGTTTGCAGAACTTCCGAACACCTTCTCCGAGAGTTCACCGGTTCTCGCGTCGAAGTCGCCCATGGACGTCCCTTCCTTCTGTGAAAGGCGTACTGCATCGCTGTTGTCCCTTTTGATGAATGTGTATACCTGCTTTCCGTAGTCCCTGAAGATGAGGTTGCCCTTTCCTATTGTGCACCCTGTCAGAAACTGTATAGCATCAATTCCGCAGGCGTCGTTTTCGACAATCGCCACGAGCTCCTCGTCCTCGCTTCTTCCGTGTGAAAGCTCTTTTAATGCGTATTCGGCAGCCTTGTAGCCGTATGCAAGCCCGGGGCATTTGTGGCCGTGAAATTCGGCCGCCTCATCAAAGGATTTTATGGACTGTGTCATGTTTTAACCTGGATGTATTTTTGGAGGTCATTCCGTTTTAAAGTAAATGTTGAAACTTTGAGACTTATATGTTTGTGATCCCTTTCTTATGCATGGGCCATAACCGGAATTACGACGGGTCCGGTTTTCAGGAATTCGACTTCAACGTCCACTTCGTATACCTGTTTTATATTTTCAGGCGTTATAATCTCAGGTCCGCCCGCAGCAAAAATCCTGTTGCTCTTAAGCATTATGAACCTGTCTGAAAACCTTAAGGCAGTATTTATGTCATGCATAGTCATAACGGCCGAGACCTCGTGACCCTTTACGACCTCTGATATTATGTGCAGGATTTCCTGCTGGTTTTTAAGGTCAAGACTGCTTGTCGGTTCGTCAAGCAGAAGAAGGCTTGGTTCCTGCACAATCGCTCTTGCGATGGATACTTTCTGAAGTTCTCCTCCGCTCATTTCATCGATGTAACGCATGGCAAGGTCTGTCATGTGAAGCTTACGTACAACCGCATCAACCATTTTTATGTCTTTTTCGGAGACACTCCATGATATGTGCGGCTTTCTTCCCAGAAGAATTGCATCGTAAGCCGTAAGTCTTCCTTTCTGCGTATGCTGGGCAACATATCCTACTTTTTTTGCAATGTCAGGAAGACTCATCTTCATGATGTCCTCGTCCCCGACAAGGATAGACCCCGATTTAGGGTGATGAATCCTGTTGATGCATTTTAGAAGTGTCGTTTTTCCGACGCCGTTCGGGCCCATGATTGTGAGGATCTCATTCTTGTCTACGGAAAATGAGATATCATTTAATACTTCCCTGCTTTTGTACTGAAATTTTACTCCGTTTATATCAAGAATCATCTGGCATACCCCTTAATCAGAAGATATATGAAGACCGGAGCACCCATAAACGCTGTAAGTATCGCAACCGGCAGGACATGGGGTGCAAGAATAAGCCTTGCTACCGTGTCTGATGCCAGAAGAAGTATCCCGCCTGCAACGATTGTGCCCGGGATCAGAAACCTGTTGTCGTCTCCGATAATTCTTCTTGTAATGTGCGGGCATACAAGCCCTACAAATCCTATTACACCAAGGAATGAGACTATTATAGCCGAAAGAAAGGATGAGACAACCATTCCCACAAGTCTTATCCTCTCCACATTCACGCCAAGACCTTTTGCTGTTTCATCGCCTGCATCAATTGCATTGTAGTTCCACATATTATAGATGAAATATGCAGAGCAGAGGATTGTTACAATGGCCATTAAAGTAAGTTCACCCCAGTCGGCCCTGCTGACATCCCCGAAAGACCAGAAGACAACGGCTGCAAGCTGGTTGTCGTCCGCGAAATACTGCAGAAACATTGTCCCGGCAGTAAAAAGAGAACCTATCGCAACACCCGCAAGGACCATTACTTCAGGAGAAGACCCTCTTACTTTTGAGATCATCAGAATTATTGCCGTTGCGATAAGGCAGAAAATAAAAGCCATAATCGTTGTGACATAGGGGTTGTTTAGAACAATTGCATCACTGCCCGTACTGTGCATTGTTCCCGTACCGAGAATGATGACAGAAAATGCAGCCCCGAAAGCAGCAGCGTTTGAAATTCCCAGAGTATATGGAGACCCGAGGGGATTTCTTAATATTGACTGCATTGCTACACCTGCGACAGCAAGGCCTGCACCTGCCACTATTCCTGTAAGGGCCTGGGGGAGGCGTATGTTCCATATGATAGCGTACCACTGGTCTGATTCGTGCTGGAAAAATATTGTCTGGAATACGTCATAGAATGGAATGTTTACGGCTCCTACTGAAATTGATAAAATCAGGAGCAGAAATAAAACTACGATCCCGGAAATTATAATTGAAACTTTTTTTCCTGTGTATGTTTTGTAGTCTTTTGGGACCTCTCCGCCGTTAAGATGCATTTTTTTGATTCCTGTGTTTTAACTGTTCTTCTGTCCGTCTGAAGTGTTTTTGCGGGGAATATTGTGGCTTAAAATCTGTATGAATTGTTGGTTCATTCAGATTTTTCAGACACTTATTTTCGAAAACGCCATGCCGCCGAAAGTTTCGTTAAGTTCGTCGAATACGGGACCTCCCACAAGGAATGTGTAGATCTCGTCCGCTTTTTCATCAGGGTTGATATCGCTGAATTTTTCGGGATACAGAACTTTTCCTACATAGTAGGCGTCTGCAAGAATGCTTCCCTGGTTCTGGCTGTACCAGTTATACGGGAGAACACCGTAAACCCTGTCAGCCTTTACAGCGCTTAAAAGACTGTATGAATCGTCGTTACGCAGTTCCGTAACAGCGTTTGAGTCCGTTGTCTGAAGGGTTGAGAGATCAACAAAGATTACCTCCGGGTCCCATTCCAGGATCTTTTCCTTTGCGACATCTGCATGATCCGTTCCCATTGATGCAGCAACATTATTCGCATTTACGAAAACAAACGGGGGATAAGCAGGTTCTGTGGACTGGAATCCGTGTGGGCCGCGGTATGCAATTCCACCTACATATGTTGATATTTTATCAGAATTCGAAACACCTGCGGTCCTGTCGTTGAGATCAGCTATCGAAGCGTTGAAGTAGTTTATGAGCTCCTCAGCCCTGTCCTCCTTTCCTATCACTTTACCCATCAGGCGGAAGGAGTAATACATATCGTCGCGGTAAGTGCTCAGCGACCCTACATCAATTCCGACAACAGGGATTCCGGTCTTTTCTGAAAGTTCGTCAGCTTCATCCGCTGATGTCATCCCTGCCTTGAATATAACTTCAGGGTTTAAGGCGACAATCTTTTCAGGATCATCGTTTCCGCGGTATTCGCCGATAAGAGGATAATTCTTAAACTGCGTGTTTGCAAGTGCGTAAGGGCGTGCATCCATCTCCTGATCCTTGATTTCGATGTCATCAACACCGACAATTTTGTCCTGAGCTCCAAGATATGTGAGATATCTCAGGCACCCTGAACCTGAACAGACCACGCTGTCAGGATCTTTAGGAACAGTTACTTCTCTTCCGAGAGAGTCTGTAACAGTAATTGTGTCATTTTCGTCAACAGATCCTGAAGACGGGTTGTCTGTGTTGCTTTGCCCTGTACAGCCGCATATCATCGCAGCTGCAAAAACCACTGCCAGAAGCACAGCCAAATTAATGTATCTTTTTGTCAAATCCATTCTCACCAAATAATAATTTTGTAATCCTCGGTGATAATAATTTCCAATTACGTATTAATAAAAAGTCAATATATGTATTTTATGTAAATTTGCTATTACAAATTTTATAAAATATCATAGTTTATAACAGGAAAATAAGCTTTTTTTAATTATCAATAACATGAAAAGTGTAAAAATTTGAACGTATCCTAAAAAATGCTGGTTTAAAATCTTCATCACCTGAGATAAAGTCTGAAAGTTCTGTTTCTGATGTCTGTAACCATTGGGGTTTATGAATTTCAGGTTATATCGTAATTCTTTGTAACTGCCAGAATTTTATAGGATTCAGGAAATTTCCGAAAACTGGGAAAACAAAATATAGTAGAGAATATAATGTAAAAACTGAAAATTTTTGAGATGAGAAATTTCTGTTACGAGGAAAAACATAATGCAGAATTCTGTTAAAACTGGCTTTTTGGCTTTTTTGCTTGTTACATTGACTTTAATGACCGTATCCTGTGGATGCACCGGCAATGTTTCAGGCAATGTAACCGGTCCTGATCAGACCGGAGAGAATCTTAATGTCGAAAATGAGTCTGCAATTTCTGTTGCAGTATCAATTCTTCCTGAAAAGGAATTCGTAGAGGCAATCGGAAAAGACCTTGTCAACGTGACGGTGATGGTCCCGCCGGGTTCAAGTCCGCATACGTATGAACTTACCTCGGGGCAGCTCGTTTCACTTTCTGATGCTGACATGTATGCGGAACTCGGTTCTGGAATCGAGTTTGAACAGGCGTGGATGGACAAAATAAAAGGCGTTAATTCAGGTATGAAGATAGTCGACTGCTGTGACGGAATAGAGCTTATAAATGAAGGCAACGGGACCGAACAGTCCGGAAACCCGCACATATGGCTGTCGCTTAAAAACGCAAAAGTAATGGCTGATAACATATGTGACGGTCTTTGTGAGATAAGCCCTGAGAATGCGGACTATTTCAGGGAAAACCTTCAGAACTATGAGTCAAAACTTGATGCTCTGGATGAAAACATATCCGAAGAGCTTTCGAACAGTTCAGGCAAAACGGTAATGGTCTACCATCCGGCATGGTCTTACTTTGCAAGAGACTATTCGCTTAACCAGATCTCAATAGAGAGTGAGGGAAAGGAGCCGTCTCCTGCGGCACTGAAACAGATTATTGATCAGGCGGAAGAAAACAACGTGACGGTTGTGTTTGCGTCTCCGGAGTACAGCACAAAGAGTGCTGAAGTTATTGCGGATGCAATCGGCGGAAAAGTAATTATGATAGATCCTCTTGCAGAGGAATATCTTGAAAACATGAAATCTGTTGCAAAGGCCTTTGCATCGGAGTAAGTGCGGATGGAAGTACCCGCAATAGATTTGCGAAATATAACCGTTTACCGTGAAGGACAGAAAGTGCTTGACGACATCTCCATGAAAGTGGATGACGGAAAGTTCTACGCTGTTATAGGACCTAACGGCGGGGGTAAAACCACCCTTATAAAGGTGATTCTCGGCCTTTTAAAACCTGATAAAGGCAGGGTTGAAATCTACGGTGACCCCCCCGAAAAAAACCGTTTTCTTTTGGGATATGTCCCGCAGTTCCACACCTTCGATTTCAGCTATCCGGTAACCGTAGGAGACATGGTTCTTACGGGAAGACTTGGGCATATTGGTGGAATCAGGAAAAGATTCTCGGAAAACGACCGTAAACTTGCAGCGGAGGCAATGGAGAAGCTCGGGATATCTGACCTTTCGAAAAGAGGTCTTGGGGAACTTTCCGGAGGAGAGCAGCAGAGGGCGATTATCGCCCGAGCGATCGTAGGAAATCCCCGGGTTCTTATTCTGGACGAGCCGACCGTATATGTCGACTCACCTACCGAGGAGAAGTTTAACGACATATTAACAGAGCTGCAGAGGAAAATGACTGTAGTTCTTATAACCCACGACATAGGAGTATTGTCATCGGGAGTCGATGTCGTAGCCTGCCTTAACAGGAAACTGTATACGCACAACGACAACGAAATTACAAGCGACATGATCCTTGACGCTTACAAGTGCCCTGTCGATCTGATTGCACATGGTCTCCCCCATAGGGTTCTGGAGAAGCACGAGAATCTGAAAGTAAAAAGCGCGAAGGAGGATGAGTAGCGGTGCTGTCCCTTCTTTATTATGAGTTCTTCAGAAACGCACTTCTCGCAGGAGTTATGGCGAGTATTGCATGCGGTATTATAGGCAGCTTCGTTGTTGTAAAGCGGATGGTGTCCATGTCTGGAGGAATTTCGCACGCTGCATTCGGTGGAATCGGTCTTGGGTATTTCTTTGGCTTCGATCCGATTGCAGGAGCGATGATATTCTCGGTTGCAACGGCTGCCGTCATATCCAGAATAAGAAGAGTGGCGCACCAGCACCTGGATACCCTGGTAGGTGCGGTCTGGGCGTTCGGGATGGCCCTCGGAGTGATGTTCGTTTACCTGACCCCGGGTTTTGCCCCTGATCTTCTCGGTTATCTGTTCGGGAACATACTGCTCGTTCCGGTTAGCGATCTCTTTCTTATGGCCCTTCTTCTCGTGCTGATTCTTACCGTTATCTGGCTGTTTTACAACCAGCTTTTGTCTGTCACATTCGACGAAGAGTATTCGAAGGTCATGAACATACCCTCTGAGAAGATGATGGCCCTTCTTCTCGTTCTTGTTGCAGTGACCGTCGTCATGCTTATCCAGGTCGTTGGAATAATTCTGGTAATAGCGCTTTTGACGCTTCCTGCCGCGATATCGCGTGAATTTACACGTGATCTGAAAAAGATGTTTTACCTGTCGTCTCTGACAGGGATATTTTTCACGACGTCCGGGATATTTCTCTCGTATTATCTGGACGTTCCTTCAGGCGCAACGATTATTCTCATAAGTGTAGCCGTATATGTATGTGCGGTTTTTCTGAAACATTTCAGGTTCAGGCCGCATGAGGCAGCGTGAAAGTTTTTAAGTTTCGGATTTCATGTTTTTGCAGGCCTGAGATGTCCCTGTATTCAGCGCCGTGTTAATACTGAAATCTGAAAAATACAGGGGCCTGATGACACTTCCTTTTTTATTGCCTTATAAAACCTGAAAAAAATGAAAAATCAGGTTTGTTTCAGGTGATTTTGCCGGACTTTTTGTAAATAATCCAGTGTAAGCAGAGTGGCATTGGCAGACGAAAACAAAGAAGACTTCTGAAAAATCCCTATATAGTATTTTACGATAATACTTTTACGAAAGTAAATAAGGTTTTTAAGATGCAAGGGAAAAAATATGGACTCAGATGAAAAATACGGGCCTTCAAAAGTTATTTTTGGTCGTCCTGATTTTGAAGACCTGAAAAAAAGCGGTGCCACCGGAGTTGACATGCATTTTCATACTAATCACTCCGACTCGCATACCCGCGTTAAGGATGCGCTGAAGCTTGCACGCTCAAGAGGTATCGGTCTTTCAATAACTGACCACAACGAAATAAGGGGGGTCATCGAGGCAGGAAAAACCGATAAATCGGTTTTAAACGTTCCAGGGATCGAGATCAGTGCATGGGACGGCCCGCATATTCTCATGTACTTCTTTTCCGTCGGCGACCTTACGGAGTACTACAAAAAAATAGTCGAGAGAAAAAAAAGCAAAAGCCCTTATCTTGCGACGAAACTGAACACCGAAGATATTGTTGAGCCTTCTGACGATTACAACGCGGTCCCTGTGGCTGCTCACCCGTTTGGGTATCTCCTGTTCAACAAAGGACTTGGAAAATGCATAGAGCGTGACTGTATGAGTCCTGAAATAATCAGCAGGTTTTCCGGTCTTGAAGTAATTTCAGGGGGTATGACAAGAAAGCTCAACATTAAGGCGGTAAAGCTTGCGTCAGAAAAAAATCTTTCAATGACAGGCGGGACAGACGGTCACCTTCTTCATGACCTCGGAAATGTCCTGACATGTTCTTATGCCGAAGACGCCGGGGAATTTCTTGAAGAGGTAATTCGCAAAAGAAACAGTGTTATCGGCCAGGAGAACGGTTTAATCAGAAAAGGGGTAATGGCAACCGCAATTCTTCCGAAATATTTCAGGTACACCATACCATCGCTTCAGATTCATTACAGGCAGAATATCCCCAGGCTGAAGTCTTTCGAAGAGAAAACATTTGGCAGGAAGAGGCAGCCGTAATATTCGGCACTGTGAAAGTGAATTATAGGACCTGCGAGAACAGTCTTGATATGGACTCCTTAAATCTCACGGCAACGGTCCTGTTGTTGTAGTCATCATTTGTTTTTTCGGAACAGTACTTAAGGTCCTCTTCAAATATATTTTTAAGCTTTCCTGAGACCGTTTCATCGTAAATGAAGGCATTTGATTCAAAGTTTAAGCTGAAACTTCTTATATCCCAGTTGGCGCTTCCGACCGATGACGCCATCCCGTCGACGACGATGGTTTTTGCATGAATAAATCCCCTGTTGTAAGTGAATACGCGGACACCAGACTCCATCAGCTCCCAGAGATATGAAAATCCTGCCCAGTAGACGAAGGGATGGTCAGGTCTGCACGGAAACATTATTTTCACATCAACACCGGAACCTGCGGCAATTTTCAATGAGTCCAGGATACTTTTGTCGGGAATAAAATATGGCGTCTGGATAAGGATGCTTTCACGGGCGTTGTTTATTAGCTTTATATAGCCCATCTTTATGCTCTCCCCCTGTGAATCCGGACCGCTTGACGCAATTTGCATAAATGTACCCCTTTTAAACGGTGCACGTGGGAAATACATCCCGTCAAAAAAGCCTATGTCCTTTTCTGCAGCGTGGTTCCAGTCGAGGAAAAAGCGTGACTGAAGTGAGTAAACGGCACCGCCCGTTATTTTCAGGTGCGTATCTCTCCAGTATCCTAGAGGACCTTTCCCGAGGTACTCGTCGCCCAGGTTGAATCCGCCTATAAACCCGGTTTTTCCGTCGATGACAGCGATTTTACGGTGATTCCTGTAGTTTATCCTTATGTTGATGTGGAGGTATTTTGACCTGAAGAAAAATGCGGTCTCACCGCCGGCCTTTTTGAGTTCATCAAAAAAATTACGCGGCAGCTGGTGGCATCCTACGGCATCGCCGAGTACACGCACCTTTACACCCTGGCGTGCCTTTTCAGCCAGAATGGAGATGATTTTCTTTGAAATTTCATCGTTTCTTATAACGTAGTACTGAATATTGACGGATTCTTTCGCGGATTTTATTGCTTCAATAAGGGCTTCGAATTTTTTCCGGCCGTCTGTATAAATCTCGACTTCGTTGTTGTCCGTCACCTCCGCATAGTTCGTTTCAAGGAGCATTCTTACAAGGCCTATGTAGTCTCCTGCCTTGTCGTCCCATGGAATCCTGATATTATCGACGAATTCTTTCTGCCTGGAAATTATCTCCTGAATTTTTCTGTCGTCTTCTTCCTTTATCCTGAATATTTTTGCCTTGTAGAGGTTCTGCCCGAATATAAGGTAAGCGATAATTCCTGCAATGGGAATAAGAGCCAGTATTGTAACCCATAATAGTGCTGAAGTCGGGTCTCTTCTCTCGATGAATATGATTGAGACCGCAAAGAAGAAATTGATGATAAGTATCAAAACATGAATATCTGAAATCAGACCTGTTCCTGATGAAAGGATATAGTCAAGAATAAAGGACATCATTGTTTTCCGTAGTGATGAATTTCACCCGGGTTATAGAAAAACTTTTCAGTTTCAGGTATTCTTTTTCTCACGTTTAATAAAATCAGGTTGTGTCTTTGTCTGGTTATTTAATAAAATACAGGAAGGCTGCAGGTAACTTTTCCTCTTTCCCCCCCAAAAAACGAATCCATTGTTTATCTGGGGGTCAGGAAAAATCCTCCCCGCGGTGTCCAGAGAATACCGTTTTTTTTGGTCGGATGGGATTTTATGCACTCTGTGCACCTGCGTCGTCCCGCAGGCTGTTTTGCTTTTTTATCCTGACCAGTAAGCCTGACAAAGTATGAGATACAAATAATTTTCATGTCTGGATAAATAAAACGGAGAAGATTTGAGAATATGCAGAGTGCCGGATTTAATGATGTATCACCTGTTGTTGCAAAGTTTCAGAAAAATGAAATAACTGAACACCACATTTACAGGATACTTGCCGCAAGGGAAAGGGACGGGCACAACAGAGAAATACTAAACAGGATTGCTGAAGAGGAGATGGTCCATTACAAAAGTTTTATGGGCATAACCGGAAAAACCGAGGAACCTGACAGGATAAAAATATTCTGGTATTCGGTGATGGCAGGAGTGTTCGGCCTTACCTTCACTATCAAACTTATGGAAAATGGTGAAAATAAAGCCTATTCCGATTATACTTTAATAAAAAATGAATATCCTGAAACAGGACAAATTATTGCCGACGAAGAGAAGCACGAGCTTGAACTTGCCGCGATGATAAATGAAGAGAGGCTGAATTATGCAGGTTCTGTAGTGCTGGGGTTAAACGACGCCCTTGTAGAGCTCACAGGTGCTCTTGCCGGATTTTCGTTTGCTTTGCAGGATACAACTCTTATAGGTGCTATAGGGCTTATCACCGGTATTGCCGCAGCCCTTTCAATGGCAACATCCGAATATCTCTCTGAAAAGGCTGAAGGAAGCGCTGAAAAAGACCCTCTCCGGGCCGCGACATATACAGGTGCAGCGTATATCGTAACTGTCTTTCTTCTTATATTGCCGTACTTTTTATTCAAAAACTATATCGTTGCACTCGGTGCAACCCTTGCGATAGGAATTGCTGTTATATTCATATTCAACTTCTACATTGCCGTTGCAAAAGAGCTTGAGTTTAGGAGGAGGTTTTTGGAGATGGCAGCAATAAGCCTGGGTGTTGCGGCCCTGTCGTTTATACTCGGTGCAGTTGTAAAAATTGTTTTCGGCGTGGATGTATGATTTCAGGAAAACCTGTTTTTTATAATTTTCAGAAAAGGGTTGTTTATCTCATCTGGTCTCTAAAAAACACGATTTTTTTCTTTTGACTATACTATTGAAATATTTACACATTCTCTGATGAATACGATTTGAGGACATTTCCAAGGATTTCTTCTTCATCCTCGTCATCATCGCTGAATACAACTTCGTTCCATTTTACGCGTACCCATTTTCCGTCTTCTATCCTCATAATATCATATGCAGGAGGGATGTCTCCGTTTTCATCGAATACTTTCGGGCCGCAGAGCCCCATGTGCCTGATTCTTTTCAGTGACCCGCTTATACTTTTTCCGTTGTAATCCGAGGCCCTGAGAGCTTCCGCGATAATCTGCATGGTGTCGTAGCCGTATGACACAGGCCAGTCAATTGTGGTTGTATTGTACAAAGACTCGTATCTTTTAATGAATGTCCCGGACTGTATCTGGCTTGACTGCATGAGTGCGTACATTCCGTTGACATATTCGCCTGCATATTCGTACAGTCCGTCGTTTATGAGTCCCTCCGATCCGAACCAGACCACGTCAAGCTTTTTTTCAGAAGCATCTTTGAGGATAGTCTCTGCATCCTGCAAAGTTCCGAGCACCACCACCGCATCGGGATTTGCTTCTGAAATTTCATCGACAAGGTAGTAGTAATCAGTCCCTCCCTCCTCGTAGCTTTCACAGAATATCACCTGCCCGCCTGCTTTTGGAAACCATGTGCAGAATGAGCTGTTGAGGCTCTTTCCGTATGATGTGTTAATATAAATTACAGCCGCGGTCTTTACTTCAGGGTGTACGGTCATAAGCACTTTTGCTATTCCTTTGCCCTGGTAGGCATCGGATGAGATTGTCCTGAAAACATAATCCGGATATTTTGTAAGGCCGGGGTTTGTTGCTGAAGGAGATATCATGACCGTTTTTTCTTCTTCTGCAACCGGGGCGACAGCCAGTGCCGCCGAACTTGAAACAGGTCCGATTACAACAGGTATGCCGTCTTCGCAGAATTTTTTGAACCCGAATATGGCGAGGTTTGAACTTCCGAGGTTGTCGAAATATTCAACCGTGACATTTTTGCCCTTTATGCCGCCTTCTTTGTTGATGTCCGATACTGCCATTTCAATTCCCTGTCTGACTTCAGTCCCGTATGTTTTCATGCTTCCCGAAAGTGGAACTATGGCACCTACGGTCAAATTGTTCCCTTCAGGGTAGCTTTCCGGCGGGGGCCCGAAGTTGTACAGGTACAAATACAGAAATCCGGACATGATTATCAGGAGAAACAGTACCGTCGGAGCAGAATTTTTTAAACAGAACAGAACGGATTTTGTTCTCATTTCTCTAAGTCACCCCGGCATTCGCTGTTCTTTTTAAACAGGTTTCCCTTTTCACCTCTCACGAAGGAGTTACTGTGGCGGCCTTCCTTAAGGAAATATACAAATATTAAAACGCCGGTCATGTTTGCAATAAGGGTAGGAAGGAAACTTTTCCTGACAAGTGCTGTGGTGTCAGTAAGTCCGACACCGAATAAAAGCGGGATGACGATAAAGTTAAAGACCTCTGCTATGACTACTACAACTGCCGCCCTGGAATATGTGAGATTTTCCTTCCAGAGTCTAAGCATAAGTACCGGAAATATGCCTGCAAATATAGTTCCTGCGGCAAATATTTCGGAATACATTTCTCCTGTGCTGAGAATGTATGCACCGCCTATAGCGCCTGCCATAAAGCCCGCAAACGGTCCGCATATAAATCCTGCAATCATCGGGCCGACATGTCCCACGTTTATTGTTATGTTGTCAACCGGAATGCCCCGGAACGTTCCGTATACAGATATTGCCCCGAATATCAGTATGACCCAGAGCAGGTCGTAAATATCGTGATTTTTGTTGATGCATTTTTTAAAGAGGTCTGTCTTCATGAATATGTATACCGGGACTATTAGAAGAACAAGACGTTCGATTAAAGGAAGACCTACTGATATGAAAGAACCTTCCATTATAAGTGCCATCAAAAGGAAGACCGAGCTTCCAAGTGTCATCACAAGAAGCCAGACCCTGTTTCCGCGGGCGTATTCCGGAAGATTCAGGTCAATGTATATCAGCATAAACCCGAGAAGTGCAAACATTATCGCAGCGACCGCTGAAACTGTATGTATGACTGCGGAAGGCTCACCCCAGAAAATTGCCGAAGCAATAATGACCGTAAATACCCCGAGAATTATCCTGTAAAGCTGAATTTCAGAAAGTTTCGTTTTTGATGAGCTTTTTATGACCGAGGATATTGCACGTGCACGACCGTCCATTCCTGTTATAGTGGCACCGAACATTATGAGATAACCGAATATCAGGAAAAAAGAGTCCCCAAATGGTATGTTTGATAGGACATAGAGGACCTGAACAATAATTGCGTCAAGGGTCAGCTCTTCTCCCTGACCTATGAATGACACGACAAAACCGCTTACGCCGAGTGTCAGAAAGAGTATGGTTATAAGTGCCACGATGACAAAGGCGAATGCTATGTCAAGGTTTACAATGCTTATATAGCGCCTGAAGTATGCAGGTCCGTGTTCACCCCGGCTTTTCTCCGAAAGCCAGACCGAATACAGTAAGAGGTTCAGGCCCGAACCTACTGCTCCCATAAGGGCCATTATGGATAGAACAGAGCCGTGAGGGATTTTAGGGATAAGACCCAGGGCGATGGACCCGAAAGGCAGGCTGAATTCAAGAAGACAGTAGCCGATTCCGACAAACAGGCAGATTGCAATTGCTATAACGACCTTTTCCACCCTTTCGTATGAGTCTTTCCACAAAAGAAACAGGGTGACTGCAAGAGTCAGAAGTGCAAGAAGATTTTCAAGGTATACACCGGGAAGGTAGTAATCGAGAAATATCGCACCAAAAAGAAGCATTCCCCCGAATGCAAACATTTCAAGAAGGAAAATCAGCGTTACAAAGACCACAGTCCAGTTTTTTGGTCCGGGAATTGTCTTAAGGCCCTCAAAGATAGTATCTCCGGTTGAAAGAGTATACCTTGCAATTCCGTTTGTGAATGCAAATTTAAAAACAAGAGTGAGAACTATGACCCAAATCAGTGCAAAATGATAATGCGCACCTATTTCCAGCGCTTCGGAGATCCCGCTTTCACCTGCTGCTGCTATTGCAAGGAGAAGACCAGGGCCGATAAATTTCATCCTGCCGGAGAGGAATTCAGGAATTTTGGTTTTTATCTTGAAATCCATTTTAGACCCTGGTTTATACAATTCACTTCCCGTAATATTTGAAAAGAAGCTCTGTTGCGGCTCTTATCTCTTTTCCGTCCTTTCTGACTCCAAAAAGGTATGCATTGAATATCTCGTCAGTCACTACATGAAGATTCGGCTTGAACATGTCAGCGTGCATCTGCAGGTCAAAAGACCTTGCTTCGCTTTCGGTAAGCTTTAACGCCATGTATTCACCTTTGTGCGGCATATAAAGAGGACTCTTTTCTTTAGGTGTATTTAGGACGAGTTCTGCAAGCGGAGTTTTTGGGATTGGTTCTGCGATGGATACGAAGACATCGTCAAGGCAGTGTTCTGTTATGAAATCCTTAGTCTTTTCGAAGTCCTCTGCAGTCTCAAGAGGGTGACCGACGATGAAACTTCCCGCAACTTTAAGTCCAAAGTCCCTGCACCTGTATACGGCATCCGACGCCTGGCTGACGGATACGCCTTTTCCCATCACCTTAAGTATTTTGTCGCTTCCCGACTCAAGGCCGAAAAACACCCAGCCTATTGTGTATTCCCTTATTGCCTGTGCTATTCTTTCATTTATGCAGTCTACTCTGATATCAGGGGATGAGACATTGTTTTTCCCCATAATTTTTGCCATTCCCCTGAGAAGTTCAATGAATGCATCCTCGTTTATTTTTCCGTTCCTGTACTGGTATAGTGAGCCGGTTCCGCCGGATACGGAAATTCTCGTTGCACCGTGCTTTTTGAATTCTTTTACTTCTTCAAGAATGTCCGGAAGATCTCTGCTTCTGATCTCCCTTCCAAAATATCTGGGGACCTGGCAGAATGTGCATGCACCTGTGCATCCCCTGTGAGTCTCAATGTACGCTGATGCCCCCCTGATGCTCTGGGATGATATATCATCGGGAATCAGCGGAAGCGGGCGTTTCATGGACGCAGGCGCTACTGCTTTTGTTCTTATAATATTACCATCCGGGCCTGTGTATGCAAGTCCGGGTGTACCGGATGATATGCCGAGTTTCGCGACATAAGGCACGGAATTTTCTCCTTCCCCTGCAATTACGGCATCGGGTTTTAGTTCACCTAATACCATCTCAGGGTACGCTGATACCGGACCGCCTATATATACAGTTCCACCGTTTTTTCTGTGCTTTGATATGAATTCTTTAATCTCGTCTGAAAGGAGGTGCTGCGTTGAATAAAGACTCAGCATAACCGTACTCTTTTTTTCCGCTGAAAGTCTTCTTTTTAAAGTCACTTCATACCCGTTGTCCTTTAGAATTCCTGCGACAAGCATTGCCCCGTATGTGTATACTTCAGGAGATATAACGGTGAATTTCATGCGACTCATAATATCTATATGGTGTAAAAGCAAAAAAGCATCCGATTAAAGTTTTTTTGCAGTAAAATGAAGCGACAAAAAAAGGAAGTTTTGAATTAATTTAGTCCTTCTTTTTCATTCCGACTGCAAGTATAAGTGCTGCTGCCAGTATGCCGCCTATGACGGCAAATGGGAGGGTTCCCGACTGGGTCGGCTCTGATGCCGGGACAAGTGAACCCTGTATTGTAGAGCTTGCTCCTGCATTAACAGTTGCAGTTGTTGTCGAATCAGTATATCCTGTGAGTCTGAAGGTAACGGAGTACTGTCCTGCATCAAGTGACAATGTAAGCGGCGTTATGCCTTTGTACTGGTTGTCAATGTAGACATTTGCTTTTGTAGGACTGGAGGATATTTCAAGTGTCCCGGTTGTTACGGAAGAACCTTTTGCGGTCATTGGAATTGAAACCGTTGCAGTGCCTCCGGGCGGAACAGATACTGATGTTGTCGAATCCTGGTATCCTGACAGAGTCAGTTTTACTGTGTGTGAACCTGAGTTTACATTATCTATGACGTAGCTTCCTGAGGACGGTGTAACGCCCTGGTAACTTCCGTCAAGGTAGATGTAGGCATTTCCGGGCGTTGATGATATGTAAAGTGTACCTGCCTGTGGTGAAGGAATAGGGTCAAGGGTCGGGTAGACTGATGATGTCTGTCCTACAGATACGGTTACATACCCGCTCCACTCGTAATAACCTGCTTTGTTCAGTTCCAGTGTATGGGAACCTTTGATGACACCTGATATTACCGTTGGTGTCTGTCCCTGATAGTTTCCGTCAAGGTATACGCTTGCACCTGACGGTGAGGATTTTACAGATATGCTTCCGTATTGGCTTACTGCAGTAAGAGACGCCTGCAGCGAGGCCGTGTTTCCGGCTGATACGTAAGCTGTTGATCCCCACTCCTGATACCCTGTTTTTGTGATCTGGACATTGTGGTTTCCGGGTGATATGCCTGATGACAGTTGTGGCGTATTTCCAACGTATGAGCCGTCAATGTATACCATTGCATTGTTGGGCACTGAAGTTACGTATATTGAGCCTGTTTTAGGTCCTGATGGGTTCAGTGTGAAATAATAGTTTAGTGTCTCACCTACATCAGGCACGGCAAGGCTCTGTGTGTTACTGTTTGAATACCCTGATTTTGTGGCATATGCTGTTTTCGGCATGCTGCTCGGGCTTCCGTCAAGGGACACGGTGTACGTATATACCTGATCTGTTGTTGTTCCTACGGCATTCCCGTCCACGTAGATTGTCACTCCGTCGACATTTGTATGGAATGCAATCCATCCGACCTGGTTTCCGACTATCTGCTCTGCTCCGGCCGGAATGGAGATTACAGCCAGGACAGCTACTAAAAGAAGACCAAATCTGAAAAGAATCTTATGTGACATTTTTATCAGACCAGAATATAACTTCCTCACTATTAATGTTTTGTCTTTGATTTGCGATCATGGGATGCATTTTATAAAAAAATAGTGAATCTAATTTAAAACAGTTTTCCAAAAATATATATTGAGTTTATTAATTCCAATATACTTTAATGCATTTTGAGCCGGTTGAGAAATATCTGAAGTAACGACTTTTTTGGTTCATATATATTATATAAATTTTGCCCGCATCTTTTCCGAGTACCCTGTAACTATATATGCCAGTGCTGCTGCAATGGCCAATATTATTCCAAGTATTAACCAGTGCTCACTTCCGATTGAACCGACAGAGAGCCTGACAATGATATTTGCGGTGTTCATCGGAAAGGCAAGAAATATGAGTATGACGGCTACTATTGCGGCTGAAAATACAAACTGTGCGTTTGTCCTTTCGTGATACTTGAGTGCGATAATTGCACCTGCAAGGATAATTACAAGGGAAGCTACTGATATATGCAGAAGTATTGGTATAAAGCCCGCAACTGCAATTCCGTTTACCATTAAAAGCGTAAGCCACGCAGCCGCTTGGACCGGAACCAGAATAAAGCATGCGGCTGTTTTTCCCCAGACAACTTCGGAAAATCCTATGGGCGTTGAAAGAAGGGTTTCAAGGGTACTCTCCTGGTATTCTTCAGTTATCATATCGATTATCAGTGCCCCGGATATAATCGCCGGCATAAACAGGAGAAGTGGTATCAGAAGGCCGTATACAAACTCGTAGAAGTCTCCCGACGGGTCTGATGCGGGAATTTTTATGTCCACAATTTCTCCGTTCAGCCTGTCACTTCTTATTTCACGGAGTTTATCCTCATATTTCAGTAAAATCTGCTTTAATTTGACGTTTACAAGACTTGACTGAATATCGTTTCCAATTGTGTAAAGAGTAATTTTTACAGGGTATTCATAATCCGGAGCTGTATCGGGCATCCACAGTACTGCGGAAAGTTTTCTTTCCTTCAGTGCTTCAACCGCTGTCGAAAGGTCCATTTCGTATACGACGAAATCACTGCTGTCCCGAAGGTATGTAAGGACTTCCGACGGCTCGCCTGTGTATGCAACCGGGTATTTTACGTTCGAGTAACTGCTTATGGAGTCAGGGTTGTACATTGACGCAAGTCCTATGAGAAGAAACGATGAGAACATTGCGATAAAAAGCTGAAGGACAATTGCAAGGATTATGGTCTTCTCGTCGGCAAGGCTCTTAAGTTCTTTTTTAGCTATTATTTCAACGTTTTTAAGATTCATTTCCTCACCCTGACCATCCGAGAATAAAATAAAGGTTATACAGGCTGTGCACAATCGTTGCAAGAATCAGGGCAGGTATGTACATCCTTCTGCCCCCAAATTTCAGTACCGATGATGTGGTCAGAACACCTGCCAGGTGAAGAAGAAACGGAAGCCATAAAACCTGAAGGCTTGCAAACATGACCGTTCCGAATACGGAGTCTGAAATTTCCGAGAGAGTTGCAAATAAAAGCAGTTTTTCCCCGGTTAAAAATCCTGCAGCCACAAAAAAAGACCCTGCAAGTATGTTCTTCCAGGTCATGTAACCCGGTCTTTTTGAAAAAAGAGTATATATGCCGACGGATTTCGCTAATTCCTCTACAAATGCCGCAGAAACCAGGAGCATAACAACCGAATAAGGCATGGGAAAGTTGAACAAAAGGACAAGCAGCATCATCTGGACCATAAAGACGAAAGGAACGCAGCAGATACTTATGGCGAATAACGAAAGGTTCGTCCTTTTTTCAGAGATAACCGACCCGATGAACTCCGTGAGCCTCGGGATAAACCTGTGGTAATTAAAAAGCCTTTCTTCGTTAAAATTTCTCGCAGCAAGGAAGAACATAACAGCACTTGTAAGGAAAAAGAGGGAAGTCGAGTACAAGTAGTCATATGCAGTAAACCCGTCGCCCTGTATCTGGTATATTACAAGAGTAAGGGGGGATATCAGGCTTACAATGTGTATATTTGCGAATATGCTGGGAAAGAAGAGATATGAAGAGGCGACGGTAGAAAAGAATATCGAGATAAATGAGAGCTCCCTGAAACTTCTTGCAGTCATCCCTATCAGAAGTGCACTCGATAAAAAGAAGAGTATTACCGGCAGTATGGGGAGAAGAACCATAAGAGGTGCACCGATGAAGACAGTCAGGACAGCTGCAACTGCAAGCATCATCACAAAATAAGGAAGACCTTTCCCGAGAATTATGGCGTACGGTTTTACCGGTGTGGACAAAAGGGGCTCTCCGCTTCTTTCAATCCTCTCGTTCATAATGCTCATCATGTAAAACTGGGACGTAAAGTACAGGGGGAATATAAAAATGAATACAAGAATTATCGAGTCAAAAGGAAGGGGTGGGGAAATTTGTGACGGTGTTTTGAAATCAGATCCCGTTTTGGAAGACGAAAGCACATTTGCATACCTTTCGATATTTGCATTTGTTCCCTCGTCTGAGATTAATTCGGATCTTAGTTCTTCCACAGGCTTGTCAATCTGCGCCGATGGTGTTTCAACCAGGGCAGGTTCACTGTCGGGAACAGGTTTGGTGTAAGGGTCTGGAGGTGCAACTGCCCTCTGGCCGCTTTGTGTTGCTGTGAAGTCAATCTCGCTTTTTACATATTCTTCATCAATCCACAGGGGGTATGCGGCATAAAGGTCTTCTTCCCTGTTGTATATGGATTCTATATAACCCGAGTAGTCCTTTTCGAATGAATTAAGGGCGGCCTGGCCTTTGTCAGAGTCTGAAGCGAATAAAAATCCGTTTAGGATTACGAGATCCAGTCCGGTGCTTTCAGGTGTTACGCCGGGATTCACTTTGTAAACCGTAAACCTGTTGTCTGTCGAGATTACCGGGAATGCGGATTCGTCATCAATGCCAACGGTGTATATGTTGTCCTGGAGATGAATTCCGTTCTGCTGGGCAAATCCTGATGCAAGTATAAGCAGAATGAAAAGGGCAAATGCTATAGGAAGAAGATCCCTGCTCATTGTCCCTGTAAAGCGCCTGATTTCCCACTTTGAAATAGTCTTTATCTGACTTAGCGTATTCTGCATCTGAGTTGGTTTTTCCTTTCTTTTCAGTTTGAACTATAATTATAATAAGATTTATCTAATACACTAAAAAAGAGGTATTAGCGAAGAGTTATGATTCACGCAGATTCAATAGTCAAAGACTACGGTGATTTTCGCGCCCTTGACGGCATAAGCTTTAATCTTGAAGATTCAGGGATTTTTGGAATAGTGGGTCACAACGGAGCAGGAAAGACTACTCTTTTAAAGATAATGGCAGGTCTTATCGCCCCGACGTCCGGAGAGCTTATTGTGGGTGGCGTCGATGCAGTAAAAAATCCGGATCTTCTGAAGATGTCTCTCGGGTACCTCCCGGAAGAATCGCATCTTTATGAAAATATGACCGTTGACGGTTATCTCTCCTTTTTCGGGGAAATCTATGGTCTGAGTGTATCCTCTGTGAGGGCAAAGAGCAGAAAGCTGTTAAAAGACCTTGACCTTGACGCAGGAAATAAGAAAATAGGGGAACTGTCAAAGGGGATGAAAAGAAAGGTCGCAATAGCACGGTCGCTTATACATGACCCGGCGTATCTTGTATATGATGAGCCTGCATCAGGGCTTGACCCGATGACATCAAAGTACATCAGTGAATTTCTTGTTTCAATGAAATCAAAAGGCAAAAAGACCATAATTCTGAGTGCGCATAACCTTTACCAGATAGAGGAGCTCTGTGACAAGGTTATGATCCTCCAGAGGGGAAAGGAGGTTGTATTCGGGACAATGGACGAACTGAGGGGAAGGTTCGGATCGATTTACTATGAGGTGGAGTTTACCCTGGATGACGAATCTCTTCTCCGGGGGATAATAGAAAGTTATCAGAAGTCAGCCGGAGTAATCACCGCAAAGGTTTCTGATACAGATTCCCTGAATTCGCTTACAAAAGTTGTTTCTTCAGGGGGAGGCCTGATAAAAAGGGTAGAATCACATTTTCCAAGTCTTGAGGATATACTTTTTAAGATAGGCTAAAATATACCGGTTATTCAGACCGTTTATCTCTCTTTAAACAATTTGTCCCTCTTTTTTGGAGTTTGTGCAGATCCCGTTAATAAAAAGAGTCTCAATTACTTTTTTGTGGCGTTTTTAAATAGCAGTCTGTATGATGTAAAAATCTGATAAAATGATTTGCCGCAGGATGAAATTACTTATTTTCAACTGAAAATATCTTTTTGATCTCAAAATCCGGACTGAATTATAGCAATATTTAAAAAAACCCAAAAAAGCACAGCGGGCCTGAAGGGATTTGAACCCCTGGCCTACGGATTAAGAGTCCGTCGCTCTGCCTGACTAAGCTACAGGCCCCCGTTTTTGTGCTTACATAAGTGAGACCTGTGTTTTAATAAACATTTCGGAAATTGTCTAAATACCATTGAGAGACAATTTAATAATACATGCCTGAAAGCCTGCCGAACGGGAATTCTGATAGGGTAAAATACATGGTGCTAGGGTGCGGGAGCATCGGTTACAATGTAGTGGAAGAGCTTGTGCGTGACACCGAGCACGTGGTTGTTGTTGATCATGATGAGAAAAGGGTCGAGGATTTAAGAGACCAGAATTATGAGGCAATAACCAAGGATATAACTGATCCCGCCCTTTTTGAGGGACTTCCCGTCCCTGAAGTGGTTTTTGTCCTGTCAAGCGACAAAAACGCGAATCTGGAGGCTGTAAGGAAAGTTAAGGATATATATCCTTCTGCGTATGTTATTGCACGTGCTATCGACAGGCTGAGTCTTTCGCTTCTCGAACAGGCCGGGGCCGACATCGCTCTTTATCCGCAGGAAGTTTTTGCCAAAACTGCAGTTCACCATATAAGGAGGCTTCATTCCTCAAGACTTGCGAGAAAACTGTATCATTTCCTTTCCGAGTGCGAGGGAGTTCTGGGTATTGTCCTGCACACCAATCCAGACCCTGACGCGATATCAAGCGCAATGGCTTTGTGTGCACTGGGGAAAGAGGCAAGCGGCGGGAAACTGGAATGCAAAATTCTGTATGACGGCAAAATAGGTCATCAGGAAAACCGTGCTTTCGTAACTCTTCTTGATATTCAGCTTCAGAAAATAACTCTGGAGACATGCGAGGAAATGCTTGGGGAATGCAATTATCTGGCGCTTGTTGACTCTTCTTCACCGGGTTCAAACAATTTTCTTTCTCCTGACAGGAACGTTGACATAATAATCGATCACCACAAAATGCCGGATGACGAGGTGAGGTCAGTTCACTTTGTTGATATACGCCCCGGTGTAGGTGCAACTGCAAGCATTATGACGCAGTATCTCCAGGAGCTTGATATTTCCGTTGACCAGAAGGTTGCAACAGCTCTTTTATATGGTATCCGTGCCGATACCAGGGACTTTTCAAGAAATATCACCCCGCAGGATCTGAATTACGCCGCATTTCTTTTGCCTTTAACCGACAGCGAACTTCTTGACAAAATCACCTCGCCTTCAATGTCGATTGAGACCGTGGATGCACTTGGCGACGCGATAAAGAACAGAAAGGTCCAGAACGGGTATCTTTTCACGAACGTCGGCTATATCAAAAACCGTGATGTCGTCCCGCAGGCGGCGGACCTTTTAATCCAGCTCGAGGGAATAAACACATCGGTTGCATACGGCATAGGCGATGATTATATAACCATATCCGCACGGAACAAAGATATCAGGATGCATGTCGGAAATGTCATGAAAGAGGCATTTGAGGGTGTCGGCGAGGCCGGCGGTCATGCGACTATGGCGGCGGCGCGAATACCCCTGAACTCTTTTTCCCTTGTAAAAAACAAGGAAGAACTTCTTTCTCTTATAATTGATCCCCTTTTGAAGCGTTTTGCAGACATTGTTGGTCTCGGAAAAGAAGAGCAGAATGAAGTTTGATGAGTGGGAACCGCACTATCTGCGGATCCTTGACTATTTCGGTTTTGACAGGGAGTCTGACGAGCGTGCGGCGGAAACTGCACGCTCCCTGACTGATAAGGATGATATTGAATTTCTGAGGTCTGCCTGCCTTGGAAAAAAGGTGACAGTCTGCGGAAACGCGCCCTCGTTAAAGAAGGATATCAAAAAAATAGACGGTGTTGTCTTTGCCGCAGATGCTGCAGCGGATTTTCTGTACCGCGCCGGTATCAGACCTGATATCGTCTCAACAGACCTTGACGGGTGCGAGGAAACTTTCGTTGAGATGAGTCTTAAGGGGACGATTATGGTTGTCCACGCCCACGGCGACAACATCCCTCTTTTAAAAAACTGGATTCCAAGGTTTAATGGCCCTGTTGTACTTACGACGCAGAGCAGGCCATTTGACTGCGTATACAACTTCGGAGGCTTCACTGACGGTGACAGGGCTGTTTTTACCGCTCTTGAGATGGGTGCCGGTGAAGTGAATCTTGCAGGTTTTGACCTTGATGACAGGTCGGTAGACCCTGTAAAGCGCGGAAAGCTTTTGATAGCCCGAAAACTTCTTTCTAATATCGGATATGACATCTGAAAAGGCGTTTATCCTTGACGGATATGTGGACGAACCTGCGTGTCTCGGTGTTTCTCCTTATATCTCACCTTATGTGAGGTACTGTGCCGGTGCCTGCATCGAAAACGGTTTTTCAGTATCCTATACCACAATAGATGAACTGAGGAAAAATCCTTCCCTTCTTCTGGATATGGAAAAGGCAGACCTTTTCGTGTTCATAGCGGGAATAACTGTACCCGGAAAATATCTGGGGGGGACTCCTGCAAATTCAAAGGATATATTTAGGATTGGGACAAGCCTGAAAAATCCTGTAAAATGCCTTGGCGGCCCTGTTCTGTTCGGAAGTTCTTCGGGGGGAGGAACTCCTGCCGAAAAAGAGAGCTATTCTTCTGTATATGATTATATACTGGAAGGAGAGATTTCAGGAGCACTTGACTCGGTATTGAAAGGAGGAAAGCCTCATGGCGTTTTTTCTTATCCCGATATAGACAGGAGAAGTGCTGCCGGAAGCTGCGTAATAAAACAGCACCCTGCATATCCACATGTTATCTGTGAGCTTGAGACGGCAAGAGGCTGTTCTCGTGCCGCCTGTGGCGGGTGCTCTTTCTGCACTGAATATCTCTACGGGACGCCATGTTACAGGTCTGAGAAAGGGGTATTTGGAGAAGTGTCAGCCCTGTATAACGCAGGAGCGCTTCACTTCAGGCTCGGAAGACAGCCTGACCTTCTGACTTACCAGGCGTCCTCTGGGGAGGAGTTTCCCGTTCCTGTTCCTGAAAAGATAGACTCTCTTTTAAGGGGAATAAGAGATGCCGCTTTTGGCCTTAAGACTCTTCATATCGACAATATAAATCCCGGGACCATAACAAGGCATCCTGTGGAGTCAAAAGAGGCCCTGGAAAGTATAGTTAAGTGGCATACGGCAGGAGACACCGCGGCTTTCGGGATGGAATCGGCCGACCCTGAAGTAATCCGGTGCAACAATCTCAAGGCAATGCCTGAAGACGTGTTGCGTGCAGTACGGATTGTAAATGACATAGGAGCAAAGCGTGATAAAAACGGGGTGCCTCACCTTCTTCCGGGCCTTAACTTTGTTATGGGCCTGTGTGGCGAGACGAAGAATACTTATTTTCTGAATGAGTCCTTTTTGTCATCTCTTTTAAAGTCCGGTCTTCTTGTAAGGCGTGTCAATATAAGACAGGTTATGCCTTTTGAAGGGACGAAGGCCTATACTGAAAATACCTTGGGAAAATTTGATGAAAGTTTTAAGGCATTCAAGGAGACTGTCAGAAGAGATTTTGATCTTCCGATGCTGAAAAAAGTATTCCCACAGGGGACAGTTCTTTTGGATGCAGTTGTCGAAGTTTCGGGTGACATGTCGTTTGCCCGCCAGCTTGGCTCGTACCCGATACTTATCGGGGTTCCTTACAGACTTATAAAAGGAAGCGTCGGTGATTTCTTTGTTGCGGACTGGGGGTACAGGTCTGTTACAGGTTTTGAAAAACCGTTTAATGTCAATAAAGCATCTTTTAACACCCTGAAAAAACTTCCGGGAATCGGCAAAAAAACCGCGGCAGATATAATCCTTAAACGCCCGTTTAACTCATTAAATGAGTTTGAAAAGGTCTCAGGCAGGCATTTTTATTCAGATTTTATCACTTTTGATTAAGTAAAATCATAATTCAGAAATCTGATTTATGATTCTTTTTTGCTTTTCTTTCAAAGACTCCTCCGTGTGAGATGTGACGGTGTTATATTTAAAAAAACAGCATTTATCCTGCATGAGGTTAAATAACAGGTTTAAAAATGCAGTGATATCCGGCGTCCTTATCTGGCTGATATGCTTTCTTCTTTCCCTTCCGTTTTATTCTGAAAACGGCCTTAACATTGACATATTCGTGTTCAAATCGATAATGATCGTATCTGGGAGCATTGCCGGTGCACTGCTTCTTGTGTGGTATTACAAATGTATTGACTCTGATTTTTTCATGTCAGGAGTCATCTTTGGTACAGTCGTTCTTTTTGCAGACTGGGTACTGGATTTGGTTGTTTTATGTGCACTATTCGGTGAAGATCCGCTGACCTGGTTTGGGACAGTCGGGGTCAGATATCTGTCTATACCGGCGATGAGCATTGCAGCAGGGTACATAGCCGGGAATGTGGCTGATAAATCGGGTTCCGGGAAGGTTTGCCGCTAAAAAAAGCATCCAGTTTCTAAATTTTTCAGGGATGTTTACTGTTTAAGGCCTATGAAATCTCCCTTAGCTCAATGAACCTTAAAATGTCAGTCCTTGTGACTATCCCGAGGACGGTCCCGTCTTCTCCGGCAACAGGGATTCTTCCTATGTTTTTCAGTGACATTATTCTCATTGCATCTGACAGCATAGCTTCGGGGGTAAGAGCGATTACATCCCTTGTCATTATGTCCCTTGCAATCATTGCTTCACGGTCGATTCCTGACACCTTTGATATGTCTGAAAGTGTTATCATTCCGACAATGCTTCCCCTGTCGGTTACCGGGTAACCCAGGTGCTTTGTAGAGTACATCAGGTTTATTATCTCTTCGGCCCGCATGTCAGGCTCAACCGTGATAACAGGGGACGTCATCGCTTCCTTTATCTTTACATCCCTTAAAAGTTCGTTGAATTTTGTCATCTCCGCCTCCTGGCCTGCTCCCAGGTATATGAAAATGGCAATTATCACGAGAATCGGGTTGAGGACGAAGATACCGAATATGCCGAATATAACTGCAAAAGCACGGCCTATGTCTGCTGAAATCTTTGTTGCCTGATATATCGGAAGTCTTCTTGCAAGAAGGGCACGCAGGACTCTTCCCCCGTCCATTGGAAATGCCGGAATGAGGTTGAAGAGAAAAAGCAGGATGTTTAAGACGCCCAGGTAGCCGAAAACGTAGAACATAAGCCCCGCAACGGCCGGGTACGGTATAAACTCATATGACAGGTACGCGGCAAGTGATGCTGCTGCACCTATGACAAAACTTGCAACCGGACCTGCGATTGCCATAGGAAGCTCTACTTTTGGGTCGGGGCTTTTTCCCTGGTCAATCGATGCGACTCCACCGAGAATCATAAGAGTAATACTGCTTACATTAAGCCCATTTTTCTTTGCGACGACCGAGTGGGACAGTTCATGAAGGAGAACGCCTGCAAAGAGGCTTAGTGTGACGACAACTCCAAGAGTATAAGGCATAAAACCTCCCGTAATCAGGGAAGTGTTGATGTTTTGTATTCCGAATACCTCTTCCAGAAAGATTATGGTGTATTCGATCTGATATCCTATAATAAAAGCAAAAAGCGGTATTACAAGCAGAAATGTGAAGTGCAGCTTTATGGGAATTCCGGCTATGGTACCGATTTGTAATGAGTCTGCCATTAGGGAAAGATTATATTTTTAACTTTTAAGTATTATACCTTGAGTTGATTATAATGAAGACACAGATTACAGAGCTTTTTGGGATGGAAGTATACACGGAGAAGGCGGTCCGTGTAGGAATCGTTGATGACGCAGTGCTTAATGTGGATACGAAAAAAATAGATTCCCTTGCCGTGAGCGATCTAAACCCTGAACTCCTGCAGTTGAAAGGTTTTAAAGGTATAAAGGTCCCTTACAGGATAGTAAGGTCGATAGGTGATGTAATCATAATCAGGCATTTTTCAAATATGTTCCCCTCAAAGGATGCGGAATGACATAAACGTATAAATGTCCGAAAAGATTAATTGTGTCCTTTTGCGTCTTTTCAGGTGAAGGTAAAGCCGCAGAAGAAAAAAATTGGAAACCATAAACCTGACTTTGCGGGGAATCCGCGTTTTGATTCTCTTATAAGCAGAAATCTGTTGGTTGTATGCAGAACCGGGAAATATTCAGTTGTCTTTCTATAGTTCCGCCTGTCGTCGTAAGACTTGATGGCAGGTCTTTTCACGGTCTTACCGCAGGGATTAAACTTGAGAAACCTTATGACAGCGGTTTTAATGATGCAATGTGCACTGTCTGCGAATATATCCTCTCAAAAAGCGGTCTTGATCCGGATTTTGCGTACACTTTTTCTGATGAGATAAGTCTCTTTTTTTCTGTTCTCCCTTTCAACGGAAGGATCGAAAAAATTGACTCCGTATGTGCGGCCTATGCGTCAAGCGCTTTCACTCTTCTTATGGGGCTTGATGAACCAGTCTCCTTTGATTCGAGAGTGGTGGTCCTTGGCCGTGAAAATATCTGCGAATATTTTTCATGGCGCCAGAAGGAAGCCTGGAGAAACCACATGAATGCCTACTGCCAGCATGCACTGATTGCCGAAGGCATGACTCCGGTACAGGCTGCACGCAGGCTCAAAGGCATGAAGTCCGCAGCGATGCATGAGATGATGCATGAGAGGGAAATCAACCTTTCAAAGACTCCTTCGTGGCAGAGGCGCGGGGTTGTTGTACATAAAGAGACATACATGAAAACAGGGTATAACCCGGTGGAAAAAACCGAGGTTAAGGCACAGAGAAAAAGGGTTGTCCGTGACCTCTCTGTGCCCCTTTTCAGCGAACCTGACGGTGAAGACTACCTTTACCGTTTAATCTCAAATCTCTCCTGAAGAACAATTAAATCATATTTTTTGGGCCTGTCGTCTTGATAAAAAAGCCTGATAAAAAAGTTATTTAAGTTACATTTATTTTTTGTAATATTCAGATCTTTGAGACTGACATTTTCATAGGGATGCCTTCGACAGTCCACTCCTTTACAAGACTTTCGCTGTCCGGGATTGCGTCTTTCAGGGAGAATTTTTCCGCACGGGCCTCTCCTGCAATGGTTTCCTTCCATGACTGAAGTTCTTCCGTAAGTTTGTCGTCGCCGATGCTGACATATGCGGATATGGAATCTTCTACATTCAGGCCCAGCTGTTTTCTCATCTCCTGAAGCCTTCTGATTATCTCGCGTGCATATCCTTCGGCTTTCAGGTCATCGGTAAGATTTACGTCAACACATACCGTTGCATCAGTCATAGGAGCGCTGAATATGCCTTCCGGCATAGTCTCCAGGAAACTGACGTGTTTATCTGTTATTATATGGCCTTCGATTGATGCGCTGCCTGTATTTTCAATCTCTTTTTTAAGTTCCGCAGCATTGCATCCTTCTATTGCAGCCTTTATCTTTGGACCTTCTTTGCCGAATTCAGGCCCTATCGCACGCATGTTGGGCTGCGCAGACACTCCCATTTTGTCCCAGTGCCCTTTGACTACAGACACTTTTCTTGCATTGGCGCGCTGCCTGCACATCTCATTTAAGCGCGTCACGGCCTTTTCAACAATGTCTGAACCGGTAAGAACGATTACCTCGGATACAGGCCAGCGGAGCTTTCTTTTGCCTTCCTGTCTTGCCGTTGCAACTGATTCGTCGTATGACCTGATGATGTCCATCTCCTTTTCAAGGTCAGGGTCGCAAAGTGACTCGTCACCATCATACCAGTCGTTCATATGAATGCTTGCGGGGTCGTTTTCCGTCCTGAGGTTACGGTATATCTTTTCTGCAATATGTGGTGCAAATGGTGCAAGAAGACCCGAAAGTATTCTCATGACGTAATACATCGTCTCGTATGCCTGTACCTTCTCTACAGCGTCCTCTTCAAGCCACATTCTTGCACGCACAAGCTGGACATACCAGCGTGATATGTCCTCAAGTATGCAGTTGATTATTGCACGCGAAGCCCTGTGAAGCTCGCAGGTGTCTGTGAACCCGGTTACATCGCGGCACAGCGTATTGATGCGGGACACAATCCACCTGTCCTCATCTGGCATTGAAGAAAGGTTTTTGCGGATATAGTCCCCTCTCCATACCCCTTCGTCTCCCGTTTCAGGACAAAAGGAGTCAAGTATCATGTAGGGCAGGGGGAAACGGTAGACATTCCAGAGAATGTTTGCGGCACGGTTAACCGTCTTTACGCTGTCCCAGTTGAATTTAAGGTCATCCCATGGTGCGTTTGACGAAAGGACGTAAAGCCTGAGGACATCGATACCTACCTTTTCTACTACCTCATCAGGTGAAACGGAGTTACCGAGTGATTTCGACATCTTTCGACCGTCCGCGTCAAGCGAGAACCCGTGCATCATTACGCTTTTGTAGGGGGCGCGGTCAAACGCTATTGTAGATGCGCCGAGCTGGGAATAAAACCATCCGCGTGTCTGGTCCTGGCCTTCGGTTATGAAGTCAGCAGGCCAGAGTCTTTCGAAATCGTCTGTTTTGCCGGGGAATCCTATAGTAGCCCATGAGGCCATTGCGGAATCAAACCATACGTCAAAGATATCCTCCACGCGTCTCATCGTGCCGCCGCACTCGCATTTGTATGTCACTTCATCGACGTACGGCCTGTGGGGATCGGTAATGCTTGAGCCCGCTTTTTCATTCAGCTCTTTCATCGTGCCGAATACGTGATAATTTGAACACTTGTCGCATTTCCATACCGGAATCGGTATACCCCAGTAGCGCTGGCGGGATATGCACCAGTCGCGTGCGTCTGCCACAAAGTCATGGAACCTCGCGCTTCCTGCCCACTCCGGGTACCATTTGACCTTTGCAATCTCGTCGAGCATCTGCTGCTTGATTTTTGGTATTGCAATGAACCACTGCTGCGTTGCACGGTTTATAATAGGAGTCTTGCACCTCCAGCAGTGCCCGTAGCGGTGGACAATCTTCATCCTGCGGAGAAGGTAATCCCCTAGCGCCTCTATCACCTTTTCGTTTGCGTCCCTTACATAGAGTCCTGCAAATTCACCTGCATCCGCGGTGAATTTTCCCGTTCCGTCGACAGGGCACAGAATATCCAGATTTTCCTTTAGTCCGACGAGGTAATCGTCCCACCCGTGTCCCGGTGCCGTGTGGACGAGACCGGTGTTGTCAAGGACAACGTGGGATGCGGTAACAACCTTGTGGCTGACTGTTTTCTGGACCGGGACGAAGTCTGCGAGAGGCGACTCATATTCCATTCCGGCAAGTTCCGCACCTGTCTTCTTTTCAAGAACTGAGAAGTCCGAGTACCTTCCTTTTTTAAGGACATCTTCTGCAAGTTCGTCAGCAATCCATAGTCTCTCCTTTTTGCCTTCCTTTACAGCCTCAACTTTTGCATAGACAAAGTCCTTTCCGGCTGCAACTGCCACGTTTGCAGGCAGTGTCCACGGAGTTGTTGTCCATATGACGAGGTACTCGTTGTCCTTTCCTTTAACCGGGAACTTTACATATATTGAAGGGTCTTCCTCGTCCCAGTATTCGACCTCTGAGTCGGCAATGGCGGTCTCGCAGCGCGGGCACCAGTTGACGACACGGTATCCTGTCTCAAGAAGTTTCTTTTCATCCGCTTTTTTAAGGGCCCACCATGCGGCCTCGATATAGTCAGGCTTTACCGTCTGGTAAGGGTTGTCAAAATCCATCCATATGCCGAGGCTTTTGAACTGCTCCGACATGAGGTCCTTGTGGGTTATTGCAAAACTCTTGCATTTCTCAATGAATTTTGAGATTCCGAATGTTTCAATGTCCTTTTTTGACTTAAAACCCAGCTCGTTTTCAACGCGCACCTCAATAGGAAGACCGTGCATATCGTAACCTGCACGGTCTGTGACGTTTCTTCCCTGCATACGCTTGTAGCGCAGTATTGTATCCTTTAAAATTTTATTCCATGCAGTTCCGAGGTGGATATTTCCTGTCGTGTACGGGGGGCCGTCCACGAAAAAGTAATCTTTTCCGTCTTTTCTAAGTTCTTTTACCTTTTTGTAGGTGTCTTCAGAGTTCCAGTAGTCCTGGACCTCCTTTTCCACCTCTGTGGCATTGTAACTGCTTGCAACCTCTTTCAAATACGATCCCTCAAATAGTCCATT
This sequence comes from Methanomicrobium sp. W14, assembly GCF_017875315.1. NCBI lineage: Archaea > Methanobacteriati > Methanobacteriota > Methanomicrobia > Methanomicrobiales > Methanomicrobiaceae > Methanomicrobium > Methanomicrobium sp. W14. The sequence goes on along the minus strand of NZ_JAGGMM010000001.1, from coordinate 917,533 downwards.
AATGTATGTGATTCTTTTAAGATAGAATTTTTGAGAAAATGGGGTCTGTGTAAAGAGAGATAAACTTCATGGAACCCTGCACAGGACTGGCAAACTCCGGGGCTTACGGGAGAAATTATAGGTTTGTTCCGGCTCAAAAAGTCTTCGTCGGTTTTCTCCTCCTGTTCTTCAGTAAAGTTAAATTAAATGTGCCCTGTAATCTATTAACCTAAAGTGAACGATTGTACCGGGCGTAATAGTCACTGTATCTGACCTGATACTGCTGAATAATAATTCTAAAAGGTCTGCAAGCATGAAGATAGCCATAATAAATTCAAAAGAAGACAAAGCAGGCAAAAATATCAGAAAGCATCTGCTTTTGGAACTGGACAGTCCTGATGTTTCAGGAGACTTTTATATAGAATACAACCGCCACGACCTTTTTTTTGTTGAAACGAAAGGCCGCCTCATATATGAAGAATCACTTGATGAAAGAGTCGGTTCAGATCTTATAATATTCATATCCCGTCATACCAGCAAAAATCCTGTTCCCGCACTCACTGTTCATGTAACCGGAAACTACAGCGAAGCGCTTCTGGGAGGGGAAAAAGGGGAGCTTTCCCGTGCGGCGCCGTTATTTATGCACTCAGTGTTAATTGAAATGAATAAAAGGGCACCTGAAGGATTTAAGGTATCTTATGAAGTGACGCATCACGGTCCGACTGATCTTAAAACGCCTTCATGTTTTGTTGAAATCGGAAGTACTGAAGAAGAGTGGACTAACGATGATGCAGGTCGTGCTGTGGCACGTTCTGTTCTTGAGTCGCTTAGAAGCTGCCCGTCCTGTGCAATAAAACTTGCGGGTTTCGGTGGAAATCACTATGCCGCAAGGGAAACAGAAATTGCATTGTGCTCCAGCGGTGCTTTTGGACATATTGCGCATACAAGGGAAGTGAAAAACCTTGACAGCCGTCTTGTAAAACTGATGGTTGAGATGTCGTCTGCTGATGCCTGTTATATCGATAAAAAGGCGCTTAACAAAAACGATGTCAGAAGAATCGAAAAAATCCTTGAAGGAGAAGGTATACCTTACCTTTCTGAAAATGAGATAAAGGATATGGGGAGTATTTCATGGAAAGAGTATCTAAAATTAAAAGACTTTTCACAGAGTATAAGTCCGGGGTGCAGAATTCACCTTAAAGGGCTTTTGGAGGGAAAAAATCTGGTTTTCGTGGAAATTAACGGAGACCTTCTTGAAGCTGCCCTGTCTTTCGATGAAAAATACGTTATTGAGGGGGTTGAAAACATGAATTCTGCATATCTTACATCAAAAACAGGCAGAATGCTCCCAATTTTTATCACCTATGAGGAAAATAGATTACAGACAATAAATGATTTAATATCTTTGTGTGTTAAAACCTTACACAAAGATAAGAACACGGCAGTCATTGATGATCATATGGTAATTAGAAAGATCAGATTTGATCCTGCAAAGGCGGCTGAACTGGGGGTGCCAAAGGGCCCGTTCTTTGGAAAGCTTGCCGCGGGTTTTGATGTAATGGCGGAAGACAGACTGATAACTCCTGCCATGGTCTCAAAATGCAGTGAAAAGGTTATTCATATACCGGGGTTGGAGAAATACCTATGATGAAGTCAATTGTTGAAGAGGCGCTAAGCAGGGCAAACGCCGAAGCGGCCGACACAGAAATGATAGTCGACAGCTCGCATGAAAATGACGAGGAATTAGAGGAGATTCTTAAGTCGCTTCGTACAGAAATATCCGTTGTGGGATGCGGCGGCGGCGGATCGAATACTGTTACCCGCATGGCCGAGGAGGGTATCGAAGGTGCAAAACTTTTTGTGGTTAACACCGATGCCCAGCACCTTATAAGAACGAAGGCTGATTACAGGATTCTTATCGGCCGCCAGCGAACGAAAGGTTTTGGCGCAGGTTCTGTCCCGCAGGTCGGCGAAGAGGCTGCACTTGAAAATGAGGAGGAAATTCGTTCAAAGCTTGCGAACAGTGATATGGTCTTTATCACGGCAGGACTCGGAGGAGGAACAGGTACGGGGTCTGCACCTGTGATTGCCAAAGCTGCACGTGACCAGGGAGCTCTTACGATTGCAATTGTCACTCTCCCGTTCAGGGCGGAAGGCGCAATAAGACTTGAAAACGCAGAAGCCGGTCTTGAACGCCTGCGTGACGTCGCGGACACAGTAATTGTGGTTCCTAACGACAGGCTTCTGGAGGTCGTCCCGAGGCTTCCGCTTCATGCAGCTTTCAAGGTTTCTGATGAAGTCTTAATGAGGGCAGTAAAAGGGATAACCGAACTTATCACCCAGCCCGGACTTGTAAACCTTGATTTTGCTGATGTTCGTACGGTAATGGAGCGCGGAGGTGTTGCAATGATTGGAATGGGTGAGAGTGACAGCGAAGACAAAGCCGCGGATTCGGTTAAAAAGGCTCTCAGGTCGCCTCTTCTTGATGTTGATATCTCAAATGCCACAGCCGCTCTTGTAAACGTCGTCGGCGGTCCTGATATGACAATGGAGGAAGCCGAAGGCGTTGTGCAGGAAGTTTATGAACGTATAGACCCGGATGCACGCATAATCTGGGGTGCGCAGGTCGACCCGGATATGCAGCACCGCATGCGCACAATGCTTGTTGTGACCGGTGTCAGCTCCCCGCAGATATACGGCAGAAGTGAGGATCTCAATAATAGTAATAAATCCCCCGAGCGCGAATATGATATAGACTTTCTCAGGTGAGTAGATACATATGGCATTTAAAGTTGATGAAGAACTCTTCAAAAAATACTGGCGTGTCCTTAAACTTGCAAGGACTCCGTCAAGGGATGAATTTCAGAAAATCGGCCTTGTAGCGGCCGCAGGAATTGCACTTATCGGGCTTATGGGCTTTATAATATATGAAGTAATTCTTCTTCTTCCATGAAATACTTACATTTTTAAAGGATTTTGGAAATGAGCGACGAGAATGAGACTAATAACAGAATTTATGCAATAAAGACGACCGCAAAACAGGAAAGGACGGTCGTTGATAATATTGTAAAGGTTCTTGAGGATCACGATGAGATTCACGTAGCCGCCATTATGGCACCGGACGAGCTTAAAGGATATGTTCTTGTTGAAAGCCCTGACCCGATAGCCCGTATGGAGCAGCTTCGCGAAATGGTTCCGAATGCGCGTGCAGTGGTGAAGGGAGAGACTTCTTTTCATGAGATTGAACATTTCCTTGTTCCAAAGCCTGTTGTCTCAGGAATTGACGAGGGGACAATTGTTGAGCTTATAGCAGGGCCTTTCAAGGGAGAGAAGGCTGTAGTCAAGAGAGTAGACACCTCCAAGGAAGAGATTACGGTTGAACTCTATGAAAGCATGGTTCCTATACCGATTACTGTACGCGGAGACAATGTGCGCGTAATCGACAAAAATCAGGACTAATATTTTTTTGACAATTCTTTATTGATACATTTAAATTATTTTAAGTTTAACATTTTAAGACCCAAGCTTGGTGTATGGAAAAAATTTCCTTCACTGACAAGCAAAGGTGATATAAAATGGGAGAAGTAGTCGAGGTATTGGTACCCGGCGGCAAAGCTACTGCTGGTCCCCCACTGGGACCTGCACTGGGACCTCTCGGTATTAATGTGAAGGCAGTTGTTGACGAGATCAACAAGAAGACCTCTGAGTTTAACGGCATGCAGGTGCCTGTTAAAGTAGAGGTTGACGACAAGAAGAACTTCACAATAACCGTTGGTGTTCCCCCCGCGACCGCACTTATTATGAAGGAGTGCGGTATTGAGAAAGGTTCAGGAGAACCGAATAACAATAAAGTGGGAGATTTGCCGTTTGAAGCTGCTGTCCGTATTGCACGCATGAAGTTTGACGATATGCTCTCATACGAAATTAAAACTGCCGTAAAGGAAGTTATTGGTTCGTGTGTAAGTGTCGGAGTAACTGTTGACGGCAAAAACCCGAAAGATGTTTTTGCTCTCATAAATGCGGGTGAATACGACAGCCAGCTCGCATGAATAGGCTATGAAAACCCATAGAAGATTCGCACGGCAAAAAGATTTTAATAAAAGTAAATCTTTTTTGCGGGTCGCTGAACTATGGAGGTAAAAGATGGTTGAAAGGGTCCAGATTCTAAAGGCCTTGAACGAGGCTATTGAAAAGGCGCCTAAACGAAAGTTCACTGAAAGTGTTGAATTGACATTCAACCTTAAGAACATCGATATGACGCAGCCAAAGAACCGTATAGATGAGACTATGCTTCTGCCGAAGGGAACGGGACGTGTCCAGAAGATCGCCGTTCTTGGAAAGGGAGATATCACCACGCAGGCAAAAGCTGCAAATGTAGAACTCATCATAGGGCCGGAAGAGATAGAGCGTCTGGGAGGAGAACCACGCGAAGCCAGGAAAATGGCTGAAGAATATATGTTTTTCCTTGCCGAAACACCTGTGATGCCGCTTGTAGGGCGTTATTTAGGTACAAGGCTCGGTCCGCGTGGCAAAATGCCTCAGCCTATCCCTCAGGGAATGGATATAACACCTATTGTCGAGCGTCTCCGGAATTCGGTGAAATTCCGTTCCAAAGACAAAAAGACTTTTCATGTCAGGGTCGGCTCCGTAAGTATGTCTGCTGAAGACGTTGCGGAAAACATTGATGCTGTCATGAAAAAAGTTGAATCCAACCTTGAAAGTGGGACAATGAACATTCGCTCTGTATATGTTAAAACATCCATGGGCCCTGCAGTGAGGATGATGTAATATGGTATTGTATACACATCACCTCCCGCAGTGGAAAAGGGATGAAGTAGAGGAGATCATCAGGTTCTCAAAGGAGTACAAGCTTACGGGTCTTGTTGACCTGCACGGTATTCCGGCAAGTCAGCTTCAGCAGATGCGCCGCAATCTTCGCGGTTTGGCAGTGCTCAAGATGACAAGGAACACTCTTATTGAGCATGCATTCTCCGAGCTCGGAGGAGAGATCGGAAAAACCGCCGGATATATTGACGGTCAGAGTGCGATGATCTATACAAACGAAAATCCGTTTAAACTCTACAGAAAGCTTCAGGATACCATGACAAAGATGGTGGCAAAACCCGGTGATACAGCGCCGGAGGATGTCGTTATCTCCAAAGGTCCTACAGCGTTTCCGCCGGGACCTATTGTCGGTACACTGCAGCAGGCAGGAATTCCGGCTGCCATTGAAAGCGGCAAGGTAGTAATTCGCGAAACGAAAACCGTAGTAAAAGCAGGTGAAGAGATCAATGAAAAGATGGCTGATGTTCTGTCCAAGCTTGACATCAGACCTATAGACGTAGGTCTCAGTCTTCAGATTGCATTTTACGACGGAACGTTCTTCGAGCCGGGCACGCTGGCAATTGATGAGACGGAGTACTTCAACAATATTATTCTCGCAGCACAGCAGGCATTTAACCTGTCTGTCAATGCAGCATATCCGACTGCTACAACTGCCGGTGCGATTATCGGCAAGGCAGTTCGTGAAGCCAAGAACCTGGCAGTTGAAGCGGCAATCTATGAGAAGGATGTTGTTGAATTGATTATAGGACGTGCACAGAGAGAATCACTCGCAGTGAAATCGCTTGTCGAGTAAAAAAATAATAAAAATTGGTGAATAAAATGGAGTACATCTACGCAGCACTTATTCTGCACAGCGCAGGAAAGGAAATAACAGAAGAAGCAGTCACAAAAGTTATGACTGCAGCAGGTATCGCAGTTGACGACAGCCGTGTCAAGGCACTTATTGCAGCTCTTGACGGAGTTGACATAGCTGAGGCAATAGAGAAATCAGCAGTTGCAGCCGCACCTGTTGCGGCAGCAGCGGCTTCAGCGGCAGCTCCTGCAGAGGCAGCAGCCGAGGAAGAGGACAAGGAAAAGGAGAAAGAAGAAGAGGAAGAGAGCGGCATGGCCGGTCTCGGAGCACTCTTTGGATAAATCCTTTTTTTTAAATTAAAAATCACTGATAATAGAGACTATTATTGTCTGTTTTAACGCAACTATTGTAAGTTTCTGTAATTTTACGCAAAGTTATACTCCATTTTGGATTTCTTGGTTTTGTCATTTCTTTTTATTGCAGTGCGAGTACATTTTTTACTTACATATTTGCATGTTTAAGTCCTGTTAATTTCGACTGATTATTAACTCTTCCGTAAAATTAAACACGAATCTAGCAAAGTATGGATATAATATTTTAGATAAACTTATATCTGTTGAGATTTCAATAGAGTCTATCACTAACAAATTATGGGTGATTTTATGAAAAAAGTAATAGCAATGATAATGTTCTTCGGGCTGCTTGTTTCTTTGGCACCTGTTGCTGCTGTTGCAGCAACGGTCGGGGGAGACGAAGCATGGTTTAACATTCACTGCAATGTTGACGGTGCATCAGTTTATTTTGACAGTGATTACAAGGGAGAGACGTATTCAAATATCCTCACCGTGCCCGTTTACACGACAGCAACGCCATACAAGACCATAACCGTTGAAAAGAACGGATACGGGACTTGGAGCCAGGATATTTCAGGGTACCCTGCAGCTGGAGAGACACAGGACATTTATGCAACTTTAAACCCTGTCCCCACTCCGTTGCCTACTCTTATCGGCGGTGACGTGGGTTATTATACTGTATACTGCAATGTTGACGGCGCATCAGTCTACTTCAATGACGACTACAAAGGTGTGACTTCAAACGGTGAACTTACAGTGCAGGTATATACGACAGCAACGCCTTATACAACCTATACTGTCAAAAAAGATGGTTATACGTCGTTTACTTCCCAGATAACAGACTATCCTTCAGAAGGTGACACCGTTAAGCTTCACGCAACGCTTACGCCTGAAACAACCCCGACATCAACACCTATTTCTGTTCTGACGGTAATTTCCGGACTGTTTATTGCAGTGCTGGGATTTGCAGTGTTTTCAAGGAAAAACTAATCTTATACTATTTTTAGTTCTTTGACAGCAAGTTTCAATATAAATCGTGATAATATCTTTATAGAGAGCCGCATTTGAAATGCAAAATGTGATGGCGCTTTGGGGGTATCATTATGGCAAGCTCAAAAATTCTTTTGATGGATGACGAATCACCGATTCTTGATATAATGAAGTTGTTTCTGACAAGAGGCGGTTATAATGTCGTATGTTCAAGTACAGGTTCGCAGGCGCTTGATATATTTAGTAAAAACTACGATTCGGGAGATAAATTTGACATGGCGATACTGGATGTATCAGTGCCTGGTGATGTCGGCGCAAAGGAAATAGTGGGTCCTATGAGAGAAATAGACTCTGATATTAAAGTAATTATCACAAGCGGAGATTCAGCTCAGGGTGCGATGGACAAACCAAAAGAATACGGATTTTGCGGTGCTCTTAAAAAACCGTTCCGTTCTGAAAATCTGCTGAATATTGTCAGGGAAGCACTAAGTTAAAGCGATTTATAAACCTGTTTTATTTATCATAATTGTATCCTGCGTATATACACTGGCCATAGGATATGCACCCGTCTCCGAACGGGTATTCTCTGTTGATAATAAGTTTCAGGCCGGCTTTGCTGATTTCATTTTTTATTGTCTCTCTTATTATGTGATTTATGCAGACTCCTCCTGAAAGTGCGACGTTTTTGGTTTCATAATTTTCAGCCAGATCTGTTGCAATTTTTGCAAAATTTTTTGCAAGGTTATACTGGATTGAAGCAGCAATATCAGGCAGGGAAAGCCTGCCGGTGCTTTCGTAAGCCTTTTTCAGAAGGTCGGTTGTAGATAAGACGAAGCATCCGTCTTTTTCTGATACCTCTAAGTCCCAGTTTTCCGCTTTACCACCCGATGCGGCCGCTTCAAGTTTCATCGCAGGCTCTCCCTCATATGTTCTTCTGCGGCATATTCCAAGAAGAGCAGATGCAGCGTCAAGTATTCTTCCGGCACTGCTTGTCATATGAACATTGAATCCTGTCTTTATCTGTCTGTCAAGAATGTGAATTTCGTTTTCTTTCCATCCACGCGAGAAAAGGAGGTCTTTAACGTCGTCTGTGGGCATTATTCCGTAAAGCATCCTTTCAGGGAATTCTGTTGCAAGGTCTCCGCCGGGCATTTTTACAGTCTCAAGGTGAGCAGCCCGTTTTAAAGAACATAGATCACCTGCAAAAATTTCGCCTCCCCAGATTGTTCCGTCATCGCCTAGGCCGACTCCGTCAAGCGCAATTCCTATACATGCCTCGTTTTTCTGCATTGCCGCTGCGATATGGGCCTTATGGTGCTGTACTGCAAATGTCTTGGCACCTGTTTTTTCTGCAAGTGTTTTTGCAAATCTGGTTGAAAGGAACTGCGGATGCAGGTCATGTGCTATCAGATCAAATTTTGAGCCGGTCAGATTTTTAAGATTTTCAACAGTTTTTTCAAGGTATTCAAGTGTTGAAGGGTTTGTAATGTTTCCAATGTGAGGTGATGTGCAGCAAAACCCTTGCTTGTATACAGAAATGTTGGAATATAGTTCGGGGCCTGCACCGAGAATACATTTTTTCCCAAGGTCGACTGCCGTTCTTTTAGGGGCATACCCGCGTGAAAGCCTTATAAGGTAACCCTCTCTTACTACTGAGTCGTCACAGCGGTTTTGTATATGCCTGTTGTGCGTCAGGAAGAAGTCAACGCACCTGTCAAGCTTTAGGATTGCCTCTTCCGTCTCTGTTACCATGGGGTTACCAGGTGCGTTTGCGCTTGTCATTATAAGATACGGGCTTTTAAGTTTTGAAAAAATAAGGTGGTGAAGTCCGCTGTAAGGAAGCATGCACCCTATCGTGTCAAGGTTGCTTATATCCATATAAGAGTCATGCTTTTTTTTGTAGAGCACTACTATCGGGTGTTCTGGGCTGTTAAGAATTTCTTTTTCCGAATCACTGACTTCTGCAATCTTTTGGATAAAATCTTCTTTTGCCATTATTGCAAGAGCCTGTTCTGACCTCCCAAGGCATTGCTTTAATCTGGGGGCGGATTCGCCGCAGCATGCTATATGAAATCCCCCAATCCCTTTTATTGCAACTATTTTTCCGGAATCAAGAAGGCATGCTGTTTTTTCTATCGGGTCTGCGGTCTGGATATTATTTCCGTTTTTATCAAGCAGGGAGAGTGCAGGACCGCATTTTTCGCAGGCTATTGTCTGGGCATGGTGCCTTCTTGAATGAGGGTCCGAGTATTCTTCAGAGCACTCCGGGCACATAGGGAAATTATCCATTGTTGTCCTTTCCCTGTCATAAGGGACCTCCTTTATTATGCTATACCTTGGCCCGCAGTTGACGCAGGACGTAGCCCAGTAGTTTTCATATCTGCCTCCTTTTTTAAATATATCGGATATGCATTCTTTGCATATGGCAACATCCTGGGGAATGAAACCTGAAAGGCTCCCTTCAGAGCTTTTTTCTATGCGAAAGCCTTTTGGGGCCTCCTCTTTTGCCTCAGTAACTGTTATGCTGTCTATTTTTGAAAGGGGTGTCCCTGCATATAATGATGACAGAAAGTCCTCAAATTTGTCCCCGAATGCGTTTATCCTGACTTCACTACCCAGGTTTTTGACGCTGCCGGATATCTGGTATTTTGCAGCCTGAGAATATACAAAAGGTCTGAACCCCACCCCCTGAACGATGCCTTTAATGATTATCTGACCGTTTTTTCGCATAAGTACCCTGCTCTGTCACTTTGAAATGACGTTTTAGATCGGGCTGAAAAATATTCCCCGGGTTTTGCTGTATAATGTCCTTCGTTCATGACCGGAGATAACCCTTTTTATTATATCAATCCTGAAATAGTTTTATTTCTTTACAGGACATATATTTATTGGGTTTTTACTTTGACGGGGCATATTAGAATAGTAAATGATCCTTTGGATCTTGTTCCACTTCTGATTACTTTTAATGATTCGGACTTCAAGCAAATGTACGTTTTGCTCAGTAAAAACTGGATGACAGAAAAGGAGCTTTCAGAAGGATACGATGAGAGTAAAGTAAAAGACTGTCTTGCCATCCTTAAAAAGGGTAATCTGGTAGAAGAACAGTGGAGAATGCCAAAACCAGGTGAGAAACCTTCAAAGGAATATAAAACTACATACAGCAAGTTCCGTGCTAATTTTCAGTGTACGATGGAAGACCTTGGAGATATAATAAACATATCAATATCTGCAGACGAATCATTGAGAAATCTTGTTGACGAGGTTGAAAAGGATGTACGTGCGGGAAACACATCTGTGAATGATCTTGCAAGGAAATATGAGGTAAGTCCTGTTCTAATAAAAGGTCTTGCCAAACGCCTGCCGATTCTGGATGTAAAAGGACAGGGGTTGGTTTTTGTTGAAAATAAAGGAGAATGATCCTCTCTATATAATTCTCAGGAGTAAAAGAGAGGCCACTAAGTTTCAGATTCTTGTAGAAATTGCAGAGCATCAGCCGTCAGTAAGACAGCAGGAGATTGCGGTTAAAATGGGCGTAACCCCTCAGGCTGTTTCCGAGTACATACGTGAACTTGTTGACGACGAGATGGTCAAGTCGCAGGGACGTGGAAGTTATGTTATCACCCCGAAGGGTGTGGAATGGGTAATCAATAACGCGGAAGCTCTTGAATCTTATGCAAAACATATTACAAGGGACATAGTGCAGCAGGTTTCCGTGTGGACTGCAATTGCCGACTGCAATATAAATGCCGGAGACAAAGTCGGAGTTTACATGAATAAGGGCTTTCTGCATGCTTCATACAAAGAACAGAGTGCCGAGGGAACTGCGGTTTCCGGTGCAAAGAGCGGGATGGACATCGGAATATCCAATCTTGAAGGAATAATTGATCATTCATACGGCCTTATTCATGTCTGCAAGGTTCCGCGTATACAAAGAGGCGGTTCTGAAAAGGTATCGCCTGAAATTCTTCATGACATTCTGGAAAAAGTGGAATTTACCGGAGCAGTAGGTATTGAGGCCGATATTGCAATAAAAAATGCAGGTAAAAAGCCTGATATATTCTTCGGTGCCGCTGAAGGGGTTGTAGAAGCCGCGATTCACGGGCTTGAGAGTGCAATAGTCATAGTTGATGAGGAGTTCACCGATTTTCTAAAACGGCTTGAATCGTCAGGTATGCGCTATGTCATTCATGATCTGATAACCTCATGAAAGTAATTGTCAGCCCGCAGCGCGGCGATTATAAACTCTTTTTTTATGATAAGCATATTGTTGAAGCAGAAGGTGCGGTGGAACTTGCAAAGACATCCAAAGGCTTTCGGCCGAAAAACTACCGCCTTAGAATTACCGGCAAAAGACAGCTTTCGCATGCGCCTACAAAGGAGCTTATCTCAGCTTTGAGAAATTCCGATGTACGGTTAACGTGCGAGAGCAAAAATTTTGAGTCCTTTTTAAACGATCTGCAGATTAACTTTGGTTATGTCCGTGCCTGCCGTATGTGTATCCTCGAAAACAGGATAACTCCTCTGAAAAAGAAAAATGCTGTAAAATACGGAAAAGAGTATATCTGCCTTCAGTGCGCCGAAAATGAGCTCAGACGTGAGATTGGCTTTCTGGGCAAAATGGGCGGGATATCAACTTCTCATCTTGAGAGGCTTCTTGAGATGTACATGGACCTTGACAAAGTTTTGTCAATGGTTCAGCCTGAAAGAATAGATCTTAAAAATACTATATTTGACGTTTTGGAGTCGCATAAGGTCACAAAAACAACTGACATTGAAGAGCTTCCTCTTCCCAGGAGGTTCAAGGAAGCTTCAGGAGTAAAAGACCTGATGCCTGTTCAGCAGTTATGCGTTGAAGCAGGTCTTCTTGAGGGAAAGGATCAGCTTGTAGTTGCGGCAACAGCAAGCGGAAAGACGTTTATCGGTGAGATGGCCGGAGTGAAAAACCAGTCCGAGGGACGTGGCAACATGCTGTTTCTCGTTCCGCTTGTCGCTCTAGCAAACCAGAAATACAGCCGTTTTGCAAAGAGGTACCCATTCCTGTGTGTCTCTCTTCAGACTGGTGTTTCAAGAATAAACATTCCCGAAAACAAGGTTAACGCAAAGAGAACACTGAAATCAAATATTATTGTCGGGACATACGAAGGAATAGACAATATCCTGAGACGTGGGCGGACTATTCCAAATATAGGTACTGTTGTTATAGACGAAGTCCAGACGCTTGAAGACCCGGAACGTGGTCACAGGCTTGACGGTCTGATATCAAGACTGAAATACATTGCGCCTCACGCGCAGTTTCTCTACCTTAGCGCAACAATCGGCCTGCCGCATCTTCTTGCAGAAAAAATCAATGCAAATCTTGTCACATATAACGAAAGACCAGTCCCCCTCGAAAGGCACCTGATATTTCTTGAGAGGAAGCAGAAGATTGAGGCAATAAAAAGACTTGTCACACAGGAGTACAGGAACAAGTCTTCAAAAGGCTACAAAGGGCAGTCGATTGTTTTTACATATTCAAGGGCCAGATGCCACGAAATCGCTGATGCAATCGGAAGACAGGCAGAAGCCTACCATGCCGGTCTGAGTGCAAAAGAAAAAAGGGCTATCGAGGAAAAATTTGAAAAAGGTGAAATTTCAGCTGTTATTACAACTGCTGCACTTGCCGCCGGAGTTGATTTTCCTGCGTCGCAGGTCATATTCGACGCCCTTGCGATGGGAATCAAATGGCTTACGGTTCAGGACTTCAGCCAGATGATGGGGCGTGCCGGAAGGCCCGACTATCACGACCTTGGAAAGGTTGTAATACTGGCAGAACCCGGAGGAAGTTATTCGCACGATACAAAACTTACCGAAGAGGAAGTTGCAATAGGTCTTTTGAAAGGCGAGATGGAAGAAGTAGCGCCAGTCTATGATGACGAGGAGTCATCCGAAGAGTACATCTCAAATGCGGTTGTATGCAGGGGCGATGAAAGAGGGCTTATGTCCATGTGCTCTACAATGGTAGGTGAGATGTCTGATGTGTATCCTCAGCTTAAAAGGAAAGGGTATATCTCTTTAAAGGACGGGAAGGTCGTTTTATCGCCATTTGCAAAGGTTATGGCAGAGCATTTTATAGGAATCGAAAGACTTGAGAGGCTTCGTTACCTTGTAAAGAAAGTCAGAAGTCCTGTTGAGATTGTGGCAGAACTAGAGTGCGAGAAAGGTTGTGAAAAGAAATAGTCTTTTTCCTGATTCCTGTTTGATTTTGGTGTCCTTAAACTTTGATTCAGTGATTTAATTTATGCTGCATGTCCGGGACTTCACCTTTGTCAAAATATGATTTTAAAGGAAAACAGAACCCTTTGTTTTATTTTTATTGCGTTTCTCCTTTTATGCAGTATAATTCCGGCATATTTTCGCTTTTTTTGGCAGAAAATTATTAAGTCATATCGTATAATTAAGCATTAAAGATCGGATCATCAGATTCCGGTTTTTTGAGGCATAATTATGAAAGTATGGAAATGCAAAAAATGCGGATATATTTATGATGAACGCCTGGGTGATTCGGCATCGGGAATTGCTAAGGGAACTGCTTTTGAAGACCTTCCTGACGACTGGGTATGCCCGAGGTGCGGTGCCAGAAAGAACAAATTCGAGCCTATCGAAATAGAAGATTAAACGGAGTTTTTTTGAAATGAGCAATAAAAAAATGAAATGCATGATATGCGGACATGTTTATGATCCCGCAAAGGGTGAAAAGGGTGTTGAGCCCGGAACTGCTTTTGAAGACCTTCCTGACGACTGGCACTGCCCGGTCTGCGGGGCAGGCAAATCCAGTTTTGTTGAGTGTTGAATATGGCAGTAAGAGAGATCTGTAAAAATGTGTATTCTGTAGGTGTTATTGACTGGGACAGGCAGATATTTGACGAACTTCTCCCTCTCCCGGAGGGAACCACCTATAACGCGTATCTTGTCGTTGGAAGTGAAAAAACTGTCCTTATAGACAGTGTGGACCCTGAATTTGAGGAGGAATTTATTACAAATCTTGCCCGTTCGAATGTGTCAAAAATTGACTACGTTATAGTCAACCATGCAGAACAGGACCATTCCGGGTCACTTCCGGTCTTTCTTGAACTTTTCCCGGGCTCTAAAATTATAACATCCGAGAAATGCAAAGACCTCCTGGCAAGTTTTCATAATATTCCGGATTCAAGGATGATTGTCGTAGGCGACGGTGAAACCCTTAGTCTTGGGGATAAAACTCTTGAGTTTTTGATAACACCATGGGTTCACTGGCCGGATACTATGATTACGTACCTGAAAGAGGACGGTATTATGTTTACATGTGACCTTTTTGGTGCACACTATGCAACGGGAAGTCTTTTTGTGGACGACAGAATTTCTCACTATATTCTTGCAAAAAGATATTTCGCCGAAATACTGATGCCATTCAGGCATAAAGTGGCAGAATACCTTGACAGGCTTTCAGGGTATGAGTTTGGAATAATCGCCCCCAGTCACGGCCCTGTGTATAACGACAAGGAATATATACTGGACGCTTATCGTGACTGGAGTTCTGACAACGTAAAAAACCGCGTGATAATTCCTTATATCTCGATGCACGGAAGCACCAGAAAGATGGTTATGTACCTGACGGAATCACTTATCTCAAAAGGTGTATCTGTAAGACCTTATGATCTCGGAAAAGTCGATACAGGACTTCTTGCGATGGACCTCATTGATGCTGCAACGATAATTATTGCAACGCCGACTGTCCTTTTCGGTCCTCACCCTAAAGTTGCGAATCTTGCATTTCTTTCAAGCATTCTCAAGCCGAAAGCAAAACTCCTTGGAATAATAGGATCATACGGGTGGGGAGGCAAAACCGTAAAAGACCTTGAGGATATGGTTCACAAACTTAATGTTGAGATTCTGGAGCCTGTTTACATAAAAGGAGCACCTGCTGAAAAAGATTTTGAGGCTCTTGACAGACTGTCTGACGAAATCTTAAATAAGCATAGGGAATACAAAATCATTTGAAAAAATTAGAGGAGGATATAAAAAATGTCAAAAGAAGTAGAAGTATATCATTGTGAAAAGTGCGGCAACACGGTAATGATGATTGACAGGGGTAAGGGACAGCTTGTATGCTGTGATGTTCCGATGGTTCTTCTGGAAGAGCAGACCGCAGACTTCAAGAACGAAAAGCACGTTCCTATAATCGAAAAAACGGATTCCGGAATAAAAGTTACTGTGGGATCGACTCTTCACCCGATGACGCCGGAACACCATATAGTTATGATAGCAGTCATTGAAGGCGATGATGTTATGGTTCACTGGCTTAAGCCCGGTGACGAGCCCGTTGCCTATTTCCCGTGCAGGAGTGTTGACGTAAAAGCAATAGAATACTGTAATATTCATAAGCTGTGGACAAACAGAAAATAAACACCTTTTTTTATTCTGATTCCATATATTATCTGTAAAGTTCTGTGCCTGTTATTGCCCGTATCTTTGGTCCGGTACTTTTAAAAAAGAAATGTAATTAGCATGATGCTTTTGAATAATTAAGCAGAAACATATTAGTTGCAGAGAAGAGTTTTCAGTTGAAAGGTATCGCGGATGAACAGGATAGATCAGTTTTTGGTTATAGCCGATGACTTGGGTAATGTCCTTCGCTTTATAAGTCTGGGTACATGCGTCCCCCTTATAGTGGCTCTGATTTATAGGGAATGGGACATGATCCTTCCTATGGCGCTTGTTCCCCTTATACTCTACCTGTTGGGAATTTTTTTCCTGATGCTTCCGGAGAACAAAAAAGAAGCCAAACTTAGTCAGGCATTGTTCTCAGTTGCACTAATCTGGCTTATATGTGCATTTGTTGGGGCTGTGCCTTTTTGGATAGGTATGGGAATGCCTTACCTTGACGCTTTGTTTGAAGCTATGTCGGGGTGGACTGATACCGGTCTTACGATGATTCCCAATGTCGATTCATTTCCCCATACACTTCTTTTCTGGAGATCCCTTATGCAGTGGCTGGGAGGTCTTGGGATTGTTGCATTCACTGTTTTAATGCTTTCAAAGACCGGTCTTAATCCTTCCAGGTTCTACCGCTCAGAGGGAAGAAGTGAGGCCTTTATGCCTAGTGTCGTGCAGCAGGGTCTTCAGATGTGGAAGATTTACATGATGCTTACTGCTCTTTCAGTTCTCCTGATTCTTATATCGGGAGTTTCGATATGGGACGCGGTAAATATTGCTATGGTTGCGATTGCAACAGGTGGTTTTTCAGTTCATTCAGCAGGAATACTGTATTACAACAATCCTCTTCTGGAAATGCTTATTATTCCGGTAATGATAGCGGGAGCGCTTCCTTTTAAGATTTATTACCTGATGTACCACAAGAAAAAAGTCAGTTTTTTCCACGATGAACAGGCGCATCTTCTGTTTTTGCTGATACTGGCGGGTTTTATTGTAATAACTCTTGATCTGTTATTTTATAACAATCTTGACTTTGCCGTTGCGATGAGACAGGGGATATTCATGGCGGTTGCAGGTGTTACTAGTACAGGGTTCCAGATATCATCGCCTAACATCTGGGCACCTGTGACTGTTCTTTTTTTGATTCTTCTAATGCTGATTGGGGGTTCATCCGGAAGTACTGCCGGAGGAATTAAGCTTTCACGTGCAGCTCTTGCGTACAGGGGAATTGTCTGGTGGTTTAAACGGTCTTTTGTAAGCGGAAAAGTGATTGTCCCGTTCAGGTATGGAGGGAAAGTAATACCAAAGTTTGAAGCGGAAATGGAAGTTTCCAAAAATATGCTTATCATAATTCTGTATCTTCTTGTAATATTTATCTCCTCTATTCTTGTCATGCACTTTGACTCACCTTCTGTTGACACAAGCAACATCGTTTTTGAAATAGTATCGGCAACGTGCAACAACGGTATAAGTACAGGTTTTGTCTCTCCGGAGATGAGCCCTTACAGTAAGGTTGTGTTTATATTTGCAATGTGGATAGGACGTCTTGAAATTATGCCGGTGATTGTATTTTTTATGGGTCTTGTGAAAGGTTTTAATCAGTCGAAATAACCGGATTGCATAATCCTTGAAAAAAATATTTCTGGCAGAAAAGTAAGGATCTGTAAGAAAAGTACTTTTAGTTTTATATAAGTACTTTTAAGGTCTGTTTACTTCGTTTTGAGATTACAATATACAACGGGAAATGAGGGGGTATTCTGTAGGTTAAATTTCAGATGTTTAAGAAAAACAACTACAGATCAGCAACGGGTTATATGATCTGAAAATTTCATTAAAATTAAAAAAGAGCAAAAATATGTTCCTTTCCGGTAGTCCTAATCCGGGAAGGTCTTTTGGTTCATGATGAAAGATTTACTCGTAGATATACTTCTCGTCTACTCTTTCATAGGAGGTGATTTCATCGTCTTTGAAATGGATGGATATTTCACGTTTTGCAGTTTCGTTTGAGTCGGAACCGTGTATCACGTTCATCCCTATTTCAACACCGAGGTCTCCGCGTATTGTGCCGGGAAGAGCTTCGGCAGGGTTTGTTGCACCAATCATGCTTCTCGTGATTGCTACAACGTTCTTTCCTTCCCAGACCATCAAAAAGCACGGGCCACTCATAATGTATGACTTGAGCCCCGGGAAGAAAGGTTTGTTTTTGTGCTCAGCATAGTGCTGCATGACTCTTTCTTCAGGTAAAACCTCAAATTTTGCAGCGACAAGCTTCAGGCCCTTTTTTTCAAAGCGTGAAACAATTTCCCCTATAAGTCCGCGCTGAACACCGTCGGGTTTAATCATCAGAAATGTCTGATCCATAGATTCCGGTTTCACTCCTTGTTAAGAGCCTTGCGTCCGGCACTTGTCCAGGGTACGCGCCTCGGGACTCTGCCGAGCCGGTAATTGCTTTCGCATTTTGAGCTGCAGAAATAAAAGATAGACCCGTCTTTCTTAACGTACATCTTGCCTGTCCCGGGTTTTATCTGTTCTCCGCAGAACGAACATACGTATGTATCCACCATTTTTCAGCGCCTCGACAATTTCTTAGCTTCACGTTCTGTCTCGATAAGCATAAGGACATCGCCCTCGCGGATTGGACCCACGGTATTGCGGGTTATGATCCTTCCTTTGTTTGAACCATCCAGAATACGGCATTTGACCTGGAAAGCCTCTCCATGCATTCCTGTCGGGCCAATAATCTCGATAACTTCAGCCGGCGTTGCATCTGCCATTAACAGTCACCTCACTTTCTGAGTTCGGCGATCTGACCGATTACTTCGTCAAGGAGTTCCTTTGCTTTACCTGACTTTACGACTGCAGCTGCTGCTGACCCTACTTCCAGGCCGCTTGCTGCACCAACATCGTTCTGCTGGTTGATTATAACATACGGGCACTGCTTCTCGTCGCAAAGTGCCGGGAGGTGCATTACAATCTCCTCTGGCTCAACGTCTCCGCCGATTAAAACAAGCTGTGCGGTTCCTCTCTCAACAGCCTTTGTTGCTTCGTTTGATCCTTTCTTAATCTTTCCTGTGTCTCTTGCAAGTTCCAGGACTTCAAGAGCTTTGTTCTGGATTTCGTCCGGAACCTCAAATTTTGCATATACTTTTGACATAACTCACCTCATTCAGGAGCAAAGAGTAAAAAAAGCATTTTCGTGCTCTTTTATATTCTTGAATCAGAGTTACTCCTTCATCACTCATCAGTCAGCGATTGATGTAGCTATATTAATTCATCATAAAAATTGATAAATGTTTTTGAATTTCTTTCTTTTCAGGTCTTATCATAAAATAAAATCTGTTGAGATCTGCTCCTGAATTTTAAATATACAGACGGGATAATTATGACTTTTTTATTGAATATATTGTGACATTGTCGTTTTTGTAGACTTCTTCGAGGTCTTCGCAGGGAAGGTTTATGCCATATCTTTCCTTTTCCGGTGTACCTACGTATATATAGTCCATGCCGTATTTTTCCATAAGTTTCAGGCATTTGTCCGTGTTTTCATAAATTTGCCTGACATCGCTCATCCTGTCCCCGACAAGGCCCGAATCCCCGCGCCACATCTGCTCGTGAAACGGCATACCTATAATCGTGTTGTAACCAGTCATTGACGAGATTCTTGAATAATAGGTATAATCACCGTTTTCTGCCTCAACTATTGATATATTTCCTCCAAGTCCTTCCAAAAACTGTATGGCGTCATAATCATACGGATAAGAGTTTTTCAGCCAGTCTGAACCGTCCAGAGTCTTTCCGCCGTAGCCGTAGTTTAAATCCGGAAGTATTACAGGCACCATAAAAAGCGCGACAATCATTACGGCGGCAGCGCATTTTTTTCTGCCGCTTAAAGGATGGATTTCGCCAGGGTATTTATTCCCGAGGAATTTGCCTATATACACGAATGATGATATTCCGAGCATCATCCATGCTATAATGGAGAGCTTGAATACAGTGTTCATCCGGAAGTATTCCTCACCCATATTATCTTTCAGGTAGACAGTCTCGGTAAAAATTATTATCAGCATACCGATTGCCGCAATTATATCCTGCGCAGACTTGTTTTTTCTTGAAATCAGTGCCGCAGCCAAAACTGCGCAGAGCCCGGCGCCGATGTATCCCAAAAGAAGAAACGGAATAAACAACGCCAGAATATGGGGCTTTTCACGAAGGTCTTTTAGGCATTCCAGGTAGAGTACCGCGAGGAAAAATCCGTATACGAGCAGAAAAGCCACAGGTTCTGTAGGAGAACCGACAATCCCTACTCCTTCTATTCCAGATGCATTCATCATTAGGTAATACGGGAGGTATATCAGGACTGCCATTGCCGGGGCCGCAACAAGAATTCTGAGAGGAACTGCTTTAATCCATTCCTTATCAGGGTTTTCTTTTCTTTCTTTCAGGAATATCAGTAACCCGAACAGAAGGATAACCGGAGCGTACACCAGAATATCCCATGTGTTTATGAGAGGCATTGATCCGAGGCTTAACGAAAGAAGCGCAGTCATAACCCACTTTTCGTTATTATCAAGCTTGTTCCATTTTATATAGACATATGTCAGCAGAAATAGGAAAAACGCCTGGTTAAAAAGTGATATTACATGTGCGTGCGGATCACCCCACAGCATTGAAAATATAGGGTATTCGGTTATTGCACCGTCAATAGTCCTTGTGCTTTCCCACATTATAGTCTGGATGCCTTCTCCAAGAAAGATGTGATAAATAAATGCCGGGTTTACTATGAAAAGAGTCAGAAGAGGCAGCCAGTCATATTTTTTCAGGAGAAGCCTGCCGGATGCATATAGTGCAACTCCTGCATTCGCAAAGACTGTAGGAAGCATGAAATTGAAGACAATTGTTGATTTGATACCAGTAATGTCTCCGAGAGCCCCGAATATCCAGTGTCCGAGATAATAGTATACATCAAGATTTCCCCCGGAGTACCACGGGTCTGCAGGAGGAATAACAGGGTTGTTCATAATCGATGCAAGAAATGCATGGTCCATGAACTTCTCGGCATATGATATCGACGGGTTGAGGAACCTAACTTCAAGCATAAAAATAAACAGCAGGAAGAAGACAACATCCCACCTGATGTTTTTTAAAAATTCCTGCTTTGTGTACTCTTTTTTGTGCAGGTAATGAATAAAAAGAGCCACGAAAATTACAAGCGACAGGTATACCGGGAGGTGAAAGAGACCGCAGTACCATGATATCAGCGTGAATAAAAGAATTGATGCAGGATAAGATATGCCGTATGAAAAGTCTCCGGCAGCTTTTTTTAAAGCCGGCCACAGGGAAATCTGGAGAAATTTCAGGATAAAGATCCAGAGAATCACTGAGAATATCTGCTGCAGAACTGCCGTCAAATCATTTCTCCTTTGTCAATTCCTTTTGAGAAAGCACGTTTCATAAGGTCTACAGCCCAGTCTCCAAACAGGTACATGGATATTACACCGCCTGCAAGGGTTACAAGATTTTTCAGGAGGTGGTCTATAACTGCAATAAGAGTTGCAACTGCGGCTGTTGTTCCTGATATCTCAAGTGTCAGGGCAACTGCAAGTTCGTATGTGCCGACACCTCCTGGCGTAACAGGAACTGCCTTTACAAGATTTCCTATAACGATTGCAAGGACAATCACGATGAACGGGATATCCACGTTAAACATCATTGCAATTACCATGCAGATGACGCAGTCAAAAAGCCATATGACAACTGATGAAATCCCAAGAATAAATATGGCTGAAATGTTCAGTGAGGCCTGCTTGATCTCGGAAATAAGGTTAAAAAGAACCTTAAGGTATTTGTTCTCTGATTTGATATTCCCAAAAAGCCCTATGAGAATCATAAACAAGAGGCAGAATATCAATGATACTGCTATAACAGTTGAAAACCACCCGGGGACGTTGAGTACAAAAGGCATTGCAGCTGCACCGAGTAATGCTACGACAATAATATCAAAAAATCTTTCAACAACAAGCGAGGACAGCCCTTTAGAGTAAGTGGCATCTGCTTCGTGCTTTAAAATAACAAGGCGGACGAGATCTCCCAGCCTTGCGGGAATTACAAGGTTTGCAGTCTGCGAAATGTATATACATGCCGTGGACTTCCATAGATTTATTGAGACCTCAAGTTTTTTAAGGATATACTGGTATCTCAGACCTCTCAAAAACCATGCCGCCACGCAGATAAAAACAGCGGCAATAAGATATGAGAGTACAGCCGTCTGCAGTGCAACAATAAGATCGTCCCAAACGCGCCACAGCATATAGGCAAGAATTCCGGCGGCAATTAATGTCGGGATAATAATTGCTCCGGCTTTTTTGAAATTCATCTGAGCTGCCACCACAATTTCAGGATATCTGATCCCATGGAAAATATATCACTGAACCTGACTGTTGTCCCCTCTCCGGTTTTCCAGTGTACCGGAAATTCGTATATTTTATAGCCGGCACGCTGACCTCTTATAAGAATTTCAGTATCCCAGAACCAGTGCCCGGCAGAAACAGAAGGTATAAGATTCATGAGACTTTCTTTTCTGAATGCCTTAAACCCACACTGGTGGTCATGAATTTTGCTTTTCAGGATTATTCTTACCAGTTTATTGTATCCCCTGCTTGCAATCTCCCTGTTTTTTGTCCTTACTATATCGCTGTCGGGAAGAAGACGTGACCCTGTGGAAATGTCGGCACCTTCCTTTATGGACTCTATAAGCTTTTTCAGGTGATTCATATCTGTGGCGAGGTCCACGTCATAATAGCAGACTATATCTCCCCCGGCATACGTAAAAGCCTTGTTCAGGGCATTTCCTCTGCCCTGCCTTTCATCACTGTGAAGAAGTTTTACACGTGGGTCTTTTTTTCCCCATTCTTCGACAAGTTCCCTGCTGCCGTCACTACTGTTGTCCTCGGCAATTATAATCTCAAAAGAATCGGTTATTTTTTCAAGGGTGGCAAGAGATACCGGGATCGCAGACTCCAGTGATTTTTTATCGTTATATACTGGTATAACTGCGCTGATCTCGTTTTTTTTCATAGATTATATTTCCTTATAATTTCTGATGCGGCATGTTTTCCAGCGACAATTGATCCTTCCATGCTTCTTTCAGGGTAGTTAGGAAGAGAAAACATTCCTGCAAGGAAAAGATCGTCCTTTTCATATTCAGGAATCAGTTTTTTATAGCCTTTTACGTAAACCGGCCCTGCTGATTCGTCAATGTTGAGTCTGTACCAGTTTATTTCATCTCTTCTGACTTTAAAGCGACTGCTGAAATCGTCGATCATCGCTTTTTCAAGACCTTCTGGTGGTATTCCGGTAAAGTATGAGGCAAGATATACTATATGCTCATTGTATCTTTCCTGCGGGACGAAGTTTGTATGGCCGATTACTGCACCATATGGTGCTTTGTCTTTCATATTAAGCCAGTATATTCCTTCTGTGACTTCTCTTTTGAGACCTATTGTCATGCATGCAGCGCCCTGGTAGGGGATGTCACCTATTTTTGGCCCGCCTATATCTTCAAGATATGAAGGATTTATTGTGGACAGCACTGCATCATAGTGTGTCCCGTTTACTTCCCATCCAGAATCAGTATGTATTATTTTTTCAGCCGCATTTCCTGTTTCAATTATACATCCGGAATCCTTAAGTTTCTGAGTCAGTTTCTCGGTAAGAGAATTATAACCGTTTCTGAAGTATCCAAGTTTTTCCCCGCTTATTTTTCTGTCAGACCTAATGGCAATTCTTGATATAAGCCATGCAGCTGAGACAGATCCCCTGATATCGCCGAATTTGCTGTTTAACAGTGGCTCAAAGAAGGATTCATATACACTTATGCCGCATTTTTCAACTATGAAATCCTTTGCCGAGATGTCATCAAGACCGTTTACATCATATTTTTTTGAGTGCAAAGTGAGAATTCCAAGTTTTATTTTGTCTTTTACAGAAAGGTATGGGTATTTGAGGATTTCCAACGGAGTTGTAAGAGGATATATTTTATTGTTCACATAGTAACCTGTGCTTCCAGAAAGCCACTCGAGTTCACCAATGATTCCCAGCGATTCTGCAAGTTCAAAGAGATTGGTGTCACCGGAAAAGCAATGGTGATAAAAATCCTCTATGTATCCTTTACCGGCTTTAGACGAAGAAAGACAGCCTCCTGTTTTGTTCTTTTTTTCAAGAACAGTTATGTTTGATTTATCCCTGAGAGCGTATGCCGCAGACAGGCCGCTTAGTCCACCACCTATTATGCAGATATCCATTTATATTATGTTTTATCACAGACCATTTCATATTTGTGATTGTAAAGAACAGGAGAAGCATGAATATTACATGGACTTAGAAACTGTCTTGGTTGGCAAATGGATCCTGCGGTGAAAAAAATTGTACACCTTAACTGGGGAATTGTGTAAAATAGAATGGTGGCATTAAGTTGCACCAGAAATTCATGTTGATTAGATTTTAAGGTAGTCTTTGTTTCAAACGCAAAATTTCACTTTAAGATTTACTTTAAGACTTGTTTAATTAATGAACAATATTTTCCTATATCTGCATTGTCAATCACTTTTGCATATTAAAATCATAATTTCTCTGAAATTTTCGTCGTATGAGAAATTAAGAGGTTCATCTCTTCTGACTCTGGATTTCCTACGTAAACATAAGAAAGTTTTTGAAGTAATGAAATAATACATTTTTATATCCTGAAGTAACGGGAAAAATAATCTTCACTCCACTGGATGGTGTTTTGTTAAATGAGAGTCTTTTTCATTGGATTTGGCCAGGCCGGGGGCAAAATAGTAGATATGTTCATGGAACAGGATAAGAGAGCCCCGGTCCGAAGCTTTAGAGGAATTGCAGTGAATACTGCAAGAACCGATCTTATGGGTCTTAGAAATATAGAATTGCGTGATCGCATTCTTATTGGCCAGACTGTTGTTAAAGGTCATGGTGTAGGTACAGACAATGTAACCGGAGCCAAAATCACGGCAGATGAGATTGACAGCATCATCAATACGATTGATACAAGAGGAACTCATGATATTGATGCTTTTGTAGTTTGCGCCGGTCTTGGAGGTGGAACAGGTTCCGGAGGATCACCGGTTCTGTGCCGTCATCTTAAGCGTATCTACCGTGAACCTGTGTACGCATTGGGTATACTGCCTGCTCCTGAAGAGGGCAGACTTTATTCATATAATGCTGCAAGAAGTCTTTCAACCCTTGTAAATGAGGCGGATAATACATTTATTTTTGATAACAGTGCTTGGAAAAATGAGGGAGAAAGCGTAAGGTCCGCATATGAACGCCTTAATGATGAAATAGTCCGGCGTTTCGGTGTTCTTTTCCGCGCAGGTGAAGTCGGAAGAACAGGTGTCGGAGAAATGGTTGTGGATTCCAGTGAGATTATCAATACCCTGCGCGGCGGCGGTGTGAGCTCGGTAGGATATGCAATCAGCGAAAAAGTCACTAAGAGCGTTAAGCAGAAGAGAGGATTCCTGGGGGGTCTTTCTGTAAAAAAGAAGGATTCTGCAGAAGAAGTTCTGACTGGAGAGGATAAATCTGCAAAGGTTATAGGTCTTGTCAGGCGTGCAATGCTTGGGCGTCTGACTCTGCCGTGTGATTATACAACTGCTGAGCGTGCACTGGTATTAATAGCAGGACCTCCTGATGAGATGGACAGAAAGGGTGTTGAAAAATCCAAATCATGGGTTGAAGAAAACATTGCCGGTGTTGAGGTAAGAGGTGGAGATTACCCGACAGAAAGTTCCAAAATAGCAGCGGTTGTAGTTCTTGCAACGATCGGGGATGCACCACGTATAAGGGAGCTTCTGGAGATTGCAAAAGAAACTAAAGATGATGTCATAAAATCCAAAGAACGTCGCGTAACAATGTTTGACGACGAAGAAATAGATCCGCTGTTTGAGTGAGAGAGGTAAGATATGAAGAAACAGATATTCTTTTTGGTATTGATAACTTTTGTATTATTATTGGTTAGTGCAGCATCTGCGGCAAATTTTGATAAGCCGGTGGTTAAAGTCATACCCGATAAGACTTCATATGCACCCGGTGACAATGTCATCGTAAAAGCTGAAGTTAAGCTTGCAAGCAGCGGTGATGACACATTTCCGGATGCTCATACACTTGAGGCCATAACAGAACTGGAAGACCCGAAATGGGTGTATACTGTAAAAGTAAATGATCACGGAGAAGAAAACGAGGTCACCAGAAAAACCTTGGATATTTCAGGTTATCTTCTTGATTATCCTTCTGATGATAATGAGGTTACTATAAGTTACACTTTGGAAGGGAAAGTTCCTCAAGTAACAAGTACAGGCAATATCACATTTGTCCAGATTACACAGTATGACGGAAACGGAAATATAGTGTCTTCCGGTAAGTATACAGAAGAGAGACTGGTCGTAAATCCCGATGATATAGACAAACTAAGCAATATAGTTAAAGGTGACCTGGGTGATTTTGAATCACAGCTTGAGGATAAATTAGTTGCCGGTGTAGACACAACAGCCGCGCAGTCTAAATACGATTCTGCAAAGGAACTATACACCCAGGCTGCAACGGCTTCATATTCCGATGCCAACGAACTCCTGTCTAAAGCCCAGACGCTGATAAAAGACGGTGAAACACTCCTTAACAAGGCATGGGCACAGAAGGAAATTGATGATGCCCAGTCCACTATTAACAGTGTATCATTCTATGTCACTGACTTTAAGGTAAACCGGAGTATGACGAATGATGCAAGGGTAATAAATATAGAGACGAAGCTTGAGTCCGCGCAGTCTTCTCTGAATTCTGCACAATCTATGATTAATAATGGGAACTATGCTCAGGCATACACTCTTGCAGACACCTCAAATTCAAAGGCAGAAGAGGCTCTTGAAACCGCCCAGTCTATATATGAAGAGGTAAGTAAAGGTATAATTCCTGATATCGGCGGTGCCGGAATATTTCTTATAATTGGTATAATCATTGTTGTGGCGATAGTAGGAATTGTTATTTACAGACGCTACACTTCATGGGATGAACTGGGATAACAACAATTACAAAAACTAAAACTATTTTTTAATATTTTTTCACTGCCTGTTTTTAGTTCAGATTAATACAATCTGTAGATAAGAAGACGTTGGAGATTCTCTTTATTGACAGTAAATATTTCACTGAATTATGTTACTATTACCAGTCCCGGTGATAATATTTTAACATGAACTGGGGGATGAATAAAGTAAAGGGTTTAAGCCATCAGTTATCCGGAAGGATTAGATTCACTATAAAAAGTTTTGATATGAATTAAAAATCTGAAATTCTTTAAAAAATTATTTTATTTTTTATTTTATTGCTGTTCCAGATATTTGTTTATTGCTGCTGCTGCTCTTTTGGCACTGCCCATCGCTTCTATTACGGTTGCAGCACCGGTTGCTATATCTCCGCCAGCGAAAACACCGGGGATGGAAGTTCTTCCGCATTCATCGGCAATGACGTTTCCTTTCTTTCCCCTCTTAAGGTCTTTCATAAGTGATACAAGGAGAGGGTTTGGGCTCTGGCCGATTGCCTCAATAACCACGTCTGCCTCAAGAGTAAATGTGGCATCATTTCCTTCAGCGGGAACAGGACGCGGTCTGCCGCTTTCATCTGAATCTATAAGATTTATCTTTACACATTCAACACCTGTAACAAATTTTTCTCCAAGAATTTTCACAGGGTTTGCACAGCAGTAGAACTTAATCCCTTCTTCAACAGCATTTGCAACTTCATCCTTTCTTGCAGGCATGTCCTCCTCGCGGCGCCTGTATATAAGGTAAACCTCGGCACCCATTCTTTTTGCAACGCGTGCCGAGTCCATTGCGACGTTGCCGCCGCCGACCACTGCAACCTTTTTCCCTTTGATTAACGGCGTGTCGTATTCCGGGAACCTGTCGGCGTGCATGAGGTTTACACGGGTGAGGAATTCATTTGCTGAATAGACTCCGTTCAGGTTCTCTCCCTCTATTCCCATGAAAGAAGGCAGTCCTGCACCTGTCCCGAGAAACACTGCATCGAATGAGAGAAGTTCATCTGTTGTTACACTTCTTCCGACTATGTAGTTCAGCTTAAGTTCAGCGCCGAGTGAGAGCACCTGATCGATTTCGGTCTTTACAATATCTTTCGGAAGGCGGAATGACGGAATTCCGTATGTAAGAACTCCGCCGGGAGCATGAAGCGATTCAAATATCGTGACACTGTGGCCCTGGCGTGCAAGCTCCGCTGCCGCTGTAATTCCTGCAGGGCCCGATCCTACCACTGCAACCTTTTTTCCTGTCGGTTTTTTCTTATCAGGTGTTACAATTCCGTTTTTGCGTTCCCAGTCTGCGGCAAACCTTTCAAGGGCGCCTATCCTGACAGGTTTCTCTTTGTTGCCAAGGACACATTTCCCCTCGCACTGGTTTTCCTGCGGGCATACACGTCCGCATATTGCCGGAAGCATATTCTCTGATTTTATTATCTCTGAAGCCTTTCTGAAATCATGTGCTGCAATTGCGGCGACAAATTCCGGGATATCAATGTTTACCGGGCAGCCCTTAACACATGAAGGGCGTACACATTCCATGCACCTTGAGGCTTCCAGAACCGCATTAACTTCGGAAAGACCCTCGTCGACTTCGCTGAAGTCGTTGACTCTTTCTTCAGCCTCTCTTTTGCTCATTTTAGTTCTCCCCGCATCTGCAGACATGTTCGCTGAAGTTCTCAAGAGCTTTCTTTTCCTGCTCAGGGTAGATTCTCTGCCTGTTCATAAGCTCGTTCCAGTCGACAAGGTGTGCGTCGAATTCCGGTCCGTCGACGCATGCGAATTTTGTTTCTCCTCCGACTGTGACCCTGCACGAGCCGCACATCCCCGTGCCGTCCACCATAATCGGGTTTAAACTTACAAATGTCTTTGTTTTGGTCGGAATTGTCGCCATTGATGTAATTTTCATCATTATAGCAGGACCAATAATCCAGACGCAGTCGATTTTTTCATCTTCAAGTTTCTTTTTGAGAATGTCTGCAGGAAAACCGTGATGGCCGCGGCTTCCGTCATCCGTGCAGATTACAAGTTCATCACATTCTCCTTCAAGCTCTTTTTCCAAAAGCAGCAGCTTTTCATTTCTTGCACCGATTATTCCGGTTACGTAATTACCTGTGCTTTTAAGGGCTTTTGCAAGTATAGGAAGACATGCGATGCCGACACCTCCGCCTATGAGGACACATCTTCCCCACTTTTTAATTTCGCTCGGGTGACCCAGTGGTCCTGCAACATCCTCTACGAAGTCTCCCTCTTTTAGTGTCGAAAGATGTGTTGTCGTTTTCCCGACTGCCATAAAGACGACCCTGATATGGTCGCCTTTTACGCCGGATATTGTGAGAGGAATTCTTTCTCCCTTGTCATCTATTCTTATTACGGTAAACTGTCCTGCTTTGGCGTTTTTTGAAACATGCGGGGCGTTTATCCAGAATTCAAATATATTTTCGGCAATCTTCGATGCCTTTTTCACTTCATATGCCAATAGGGTCACTCCAGAATAACAAAATATTGTGTTTATAATTTATCCTTACAACTTCTTTACTTTACGCACACGGACTGCTACTCCCCTTGATGATGAGCACATCTCCTTTGCACCCATAACGGCTCTTCCGGTTGCAACGGCTTTCTCTCCGGATACAAAGACTTCGTCACCGGAACGTATGTCTGGGTCGCAGTCGACAACGCCAGGTGCAAGGATATCACCCTGGGGAACGAAACTTTCTATATTTACCCTGTACTTGTCTCCTATGATATTCCAGCCGTCAAATGTTGGCCTTAAAAGTCCTGTCCTGCCGTCGGCCGAGAATGCCTGCTGTTTTCCCAAAAAGACTTTTTCTTTCATGAATTTGCCTTTGACATGAAGTTTTGAGGTGTCAACGTCAGTCCCAAACTGCCAGGAGAGTGTTCCCCTGACCATGTCAGGAGCCGATTTCCTGTAATTTTGGAGGGCATTTTCAAGTTTTTTAAGAGAATCAGCTGACGTGAGTTTTTCCGATGCACAGCACTCGTAATCCATACCTGCAATGTCAAGCGCCGCAAGAGCTATTTCCAGAGCGTCCCCGTCAAGGTGAACGAATACCTTTTCGTAATTGTTCTTTTTGAAATACCGTGCAATGGAATCGGTGATTATTTTTTTCTCCTCTCCGTCCCAGTAACCGGTTACCGGGACATCGTAATGTCCGGCAGGGTAAATGCGTTCAAGTTCTCTTGGGACGATTCCCAGCGGGGACGTAATTATAATCTCATGTGCCCTGTTCTGAATGGCGGACTTGAACTTCATGTGGCTTTGCGATGCCGAATACGGTTTTCTCGCAGAGCAGGGAATCAGGACCGCGACATCGGTCCTTGAAGGAATAAACCTTTCAGTCACCCTGTCTATAAATCTCCTAACCTCAGGCCTTTTTATGGATTCACCGGAGTTTGCGTACAGCCTGTTTTCCCTTACTACTGGTGTGAAACTTTCCGAAAATTCGTATGACTGGTCGAGAAGACGCAGTATTGCAACCTGGGACGCAGAATTCCTGCACCTGCGCTCGAAAAGTTCTCTTATGTGGTAGTCTTTCAGAAAACTTCTGACTGTCTGAATTTCGCAGTCCAGTGCGTTTCTGTTGTGCTCAAAAAGGCTTTTCTTCAGGCACCCAGGACACCTGCAAAGACCTTTGTCAAACCATTCTTCAGCCGGAAATTCCCCGTCCTGCGTGCAGAAAAGGTTCTGTGCGGTTTTCAGGTCGACGGCCCTGTAGTCGAAGATATCAAAACCAGAGTATATGAGTGATGCAACGTTTGACGGAAGGGCCGATGCGGGTGCATACCATGCTGTATCGGAAGGATTTCTTTCTTTCAGCTTTTTCAGGATTTCCACGTAATACTTCGGGTTGTCAAGAATCGTATGCCAGTTTGCGGCTATAAGACAGTCCCCGGAGCTTCCATTTTTCCCCGATTCGGGGGCTATGTATGTAATCCCCTGATATTCGGGAATGTACCTGCCGGCAAACTTCTGTGGAGCAAGCAACGGAACATTTGAGTAATCGTGCCCGGAAAGGTCAGTGAATATTTTTTTAGTGTCAACAGCAGAAGGTGTTTCTATAATGTCCCCTGACTCCGGCGTGAAAATTCCTGTACGGGCGCGGCCGTCTCTTTTAAGTGCTTCAAACATAGGAATAACCTGATTTTATTTCTTTAAGTTCTTCAGAGACTATTTCTCTCTCTTCGTCGCTGCATGCAATAAAAAAGGACGAATCCGGGTTTTCTGCAATAAGGTTTGCAATTCCTATGCATCCTGATTTAATCATATCCCGGTCGGGTTCTGGAGTCTCACTCTGGCCTATCGGGAAAGTCTCTTTAAGTTCCGGAAGGTAAGGGCCGAAAGGCGGTTTGAACAGGAAAACAGTGTCATAACCACCGCGGTTTTTGCCTTCAAAGGATATAAGCACTTTTTTTCCGGCAGGAAGCCGTTTTACCATTTCATGATACCTGCTGACCTCGGTTCTCATGCAGCTTTCGCTTCCTCTGTAGAAGAAGCGCCTTTTTGTTATCCTGTCAGATTTTTCGAGCTGGTCTTTGTATTTCAGAAGTTCACGGTAGCCTTCAAGAAGGCGTGGGTGGTTTCTGCACCTTTCGTCAACAAGCTCCCAGAGTGTCCCGTCAAGGATTGATTGTCTTATCCTTGATATCTCTGCAAGAGTCACGTACAGGTTGTGATATGCAAGAAGCCTCTCTTTTTCAGGCGATTTCTTAAGCTCCCCGGCGCTGTGCGTCCTGCACACGTGGCATGCGCAGGGCAGTTCATTTAATTCATTTAATTTGTAGCTCCCATGCGGCGTCATGTACCGGTCTTCTCTTGCATAAAGGGCATATGCAGCGGAATCGAAGACATCGCATCCCATAGCTGTGGCAAGCGCAAACATTGAAGGATGACCAGCCCCGAAAAGGTGTATGCATGATGACGGTGAAAGCTCTGATTTTGCCGCCATTACAACCTGGACAAGCTCCTTGTAGCGGTAGTTCTCCATAAGCGGGACAACGGCACCTATTGGACAGAACGAAAAATCAAGCTCTCTTACTTCTCTTCCTGCACTTTTCCTTAAGTCTGTATAGATTCCTCCCTGTACAGGTGCGCAGAGGTGGCCGTCGTCTATGATTCCGCGTGCTTCTTTAATTCGTTCCATTGTAATGGAAAGCTCTTCCTCTGCCTCTTCGTGTGTCTTGTCGGGGGATGTTGCAATGTCCATCGGGACAATAATGTCGCTTCCTATTGCGCGCTGGAACTTTACCGTGTCAGTATTTGAAAAATCGATGTCACCGTAGACGGAATGCTGAAATGCTCCGGAGTCTGTCATGATAACACCATTAAAGCCAAGTACTTTGTGGAGCCCCTCTTTCAGGGCTTTCTCCCTGAATTCATCGCTTTTGCTGAAGATGTAGGCGTTTGTAATAAGTGCCTCAACGCCAAGTTTTTCCATTTCCTCAGGTTTAATCAGTTGTATATTAGGGTTTATTACCGGAAGGAGAAGCGGTGTCTTAACTGTCTTTTCACCGACTCTGAGTTTACCAAGCCTTCCCATTATGTCCTTTCTGGTTACTTCAAAACTAATGCTCATGTAGTCCTCTTTTCTGAAAAAATCTGCCCTTCGAATGTGAGCAGTTCATAGTTATCGTCTTTCCAGCAGTCCCTGTAAAGACCTGCCTTAAGGCATGTATTATCAAGAAATTCTTCCGGGCTCCAGTTGTAATCTGTTGCGACCTGGGGAAGAAGAAGACCTGAATTGCCTCTCCCTTGAATAATAAGGCCGTGACGCCCGATTTCTATATTACCAGCCCTTCTTTCTGCAGGGCACAGAAGGGGTGCAGGGGGTGTTAAAACCGTAACTTCAATTGTTATGTTTTTTAGCTCTTCAGCCCTGACCGGCATAAATCTCGGGTCTTTGGTCGCGGCCGATATCGCCGAGTCGCTTATTGCCTCGGAAAGCGGCATCACGGGATATGGAAATCCTATACATCCTCTCAAATCACCGAATTCATTAAGCGTTACGAATACGCCGCGTTTTTCGCTGAATATAGGAGATAGTGGAGGGCAGTCAGCCTCTTTTCCTGCTATCATGCGTTCAATGGTTTTTCTCGCAAGGCATAGGGCGGCCTTTCCTTCATCATCGTCCAGGAGCATCATTACTTACATATATTGCGGGCTGACAATAATAAGATTGAGAGGGAGAGTGCGGCTGACGGTGGCATCTATTTGCCGCTGAGGAAAGTCCCCACTCCGTCCGGATACGCAAAGCCGCATTCAAGTGCGGGTGGCGAGAGTCACGGCTCTGGCACAGAAACGATAACGGCCTCATCTTCCGTTGCCTATGATGCAGGTTTAAAACTGCTGAAGCGTTTAAGGTATGAGGATTCGGTGGAACGGTGAATCCCTGCGGGAGCAAGTCAGAACAGAGAGTTATACGGTATTTCCGGGCCGTTCTCGGGTATGGCGCGAAGCTGAATGCCGCAATGAACAGAATGGGGCTTACTACTCCCACTCATATTAAGTGTCCTGTTATTCTTTTTTGAGGTTGAGATAAATCAGCGTAATCACTTTGTATATATGTTTCTGATAATTCCGGCTGTATATATTTCAAATTCTGTAAACGTAGTTCAAAAAATATTTTTTACTTGGAATTACTATTAGTAATATATGCAAATTCCGGATTCTTCAGATATCAGGGACAAGCGCATAGAGCTCGGACTTACGCAGTCAGACGTAGCGGAAAAATCAGGTCTGAGTCAGTCAATGATTGCAAGAATTGAGTCCGGGACAGTTGACCCGCGCCTGAGCACCCTGAAAAAAATCGTGGATGTTCTGAACAAGGAGGAAGTTTCTGCCGTGACTGCGGGAGATATAATGCACAGTCCTGTTATAGGTGTTCAGGTAAATGAAACTCTTGCGCAGACTGTTGCTATCATGGAGGCGCATGGTATATCCCAGATCCCTGTGCTTGAAAAGGATGTTGCCGTAGGGTGCATCTCTGAGTCGGCAATAATAAATGCCATGGACGAGGGGAGAATCCAGAAAATACAGTCACATGTCGTTTCGGATTTCATGGAGGACGGTTTTCCGACAATTCCTCTGTCGTCATGCATGGATACGATAATTCATCTCCTGCACAACCATCACGCCGTACTCGTTGCAGACAAGGGAAAAGTTACAGGAGTTATAACGAAGTATGATCTTATCGGAATGATGACAAAGTAAAATAGTATTTTTAAGGTTTAAATTTTTGATACAAGATCAAAAAGGACGTCCTGCGGATTTTTGGCCTTGACAACCCCTGATGCAAGTAAAACACCGTCAGCGCCAAGCTCAAGGGCACGCTTTACGCATTCCCCTGTGCTTATACCGGCACCTGCAAGAACCTTGATTTTGGAATTTATCTCTTTTACGGCATTGACTGAATCTTCAATTATTTCCGGGTCTGCCGTTGCAACGGAAATTCCGGTTCCGATGAGTTCGGGAGGTTCTATTGCTATAAAGTCCGGCGAGAAAACCGCTGCTGCAGCACTTGTAGAAATATTGTTTGTACAGACTACCGTCTGCAGGGCCGTTTTTTTCGCTGCATCAACTGCACCAGAAATGTCTGCAAGCGTAAGCCTTTTTTCAGAGTGGTTAATCAGCGTCCCGCATGCGCCCGCGGATTTTACCGCTTCAGCGACGATATGGCCTGTATACGCGCCAGGGGGTACAGGGTCTATGTGCTGTGCATACACCGGAATTTTGAAGTGCATGGATATGGGGTGAATGTCCATATACCCTGGTGCAATACCTATAACGACTCCTGTCTCTTCTGAAACTGTTTCGGTGGCCCTTGCGATATAATGTGCAGAGCTCCCGAATCCTTCACTGTATGCCTTGAGATTTATGATAACCTGCGGATATTTTTCCTGCATTGACTAACTCTCTATTTTACTTTTTTAATCTTCATCACGTCGCCGAGGGTTGGAGTGATATTGCCTTTTTTGCCTGTTGCTTCCGAAGAATCCATAGTATCCAGAAGTTTGATTTCCAGAGTGTCTTCAAGCTTTTTTCTGACACTATCCTCGGGTGTTAACCCTTTTTCAATCTTTTTTATAAGCCCTTCCTTTTCTTTAAGCTCCAGTGCCAGATCTTTTTGTGACAGGCCTTTTTCGATACGGGCCTTTCTGATTCTTTCACTGAAATCCTCTACAATCTCTTCATTCATGAAGTCGAATACATCTTTTGCCCTTTTTCTGGATGCAGTTGAGATACGCCCGGATGAAGGTACAGTTCTTATTTTGCCGGAGCTTTGATTTCTGATCTCGCTTCCGGGCTGTTCCAAAGGGGTCCCAAGTTTTGCACACTTGGAACATACTGACATCTTAGCTCCGCCAATAGAGACAAGAATCGGTTTTCCACGGATGACTTCCCCGCAAACCTCGCATTCTGACATATTAATCGCAAATATCTATATATTGAACTACCCCTATATAACTATTTGAGAGAGCCTATGGCAGACATCCAGACACATAACCAGGACTCCCGGCCTGAGGAGGATATAACAAAGTATCTTCTTGACAGAATTTCGGGTCTTGAAACCAGAAATCTGGAGCTTAGAGAGGAAATACGTCAGGTTGAATCTGAAAAACGATTTATCGAAAGCCAGAAAATCAGGTATGAGAGGGAGATTCGAAAACTGAAAAGCGAGGTGGAAAAACTCAGGAGTCCGCCTCTTATTGTTGGTACTATTACGGATGTCTCCGGCGATAACAGGTTTGTGGTGCAGTCCAGCGCAGGTCCCAAGTTTATGGTTCGTGCATCGGGGTTCATAGAGGCTGATGAGTTAAAGCCCGGTGCCAGGTGCACACTTAATCAGCAGTCACTGACTATTGTTGATATTCTGCCTCCGTCGTTTGACTCACAGATTTACGGAATGGAGATTGACGATATTCCCGGGGAGACTTACGGTGATATAGGAGGTCTGGAAGTGCAGATTATAGAGATTAAAGAGGCGGTTGAACTGCCACTTACACGGCCTGAGCTTTTTGAAAAGGTCGGGATATCTCCGCCGCGTGGTGTTCTGCTTTACGGGCCCCCGGGAACCGGGAAAACGCTTCTTGCACGGGCTGTTGCCCACGAGACAAATGCCAAGTTTATGAGAGTCGTCGGCTCCGAGCTTGTGCAGAAATATATCGGAGAAGGTGCCAGGCTTGTAAGGGAGCTTTTTGATCTTGCAAAAAGGGAGGCTCCTTCAATAATATTTATCGATGAAATCGATGCAATTGGTGCCCGGCGCTCAGAAAGCATCACTTCGGGTGACAGGGAAGTTCAAAGGACTCTTATGCAGCTTCTTGCAGACCTTGACGGCTTTAAAGACCGTGGGGATGTGAAGATAATAGGTGCGACGAACAGGATAGACATCCTTGACCCTGCACTTCTAAGACCAGGAAGGTTTGACAGGATTATAGAGATACCCCAGCCGGATTCCAGGGGCCGCCTTTCTATACTTAAGATTCATACGAAGTCCATGAATATAGACAAAAATGTCGATCTCAGGTATGTGGCCGGAATTACCGAGGGGATGAAAGGCTCTGATATAAAGGCAATATGTACTGAAGCCGGAATGTTTGCGATACGCTCGGAAAGGGAGACCATAACAAGAAACGACTTCATCAAGGCAATAGAAAAGGTAGGAATAGACCATAAAAGCACACCCGGAGAAGCACTTGACGGTGCGATGTTTGCGTAAAGGTTCTCTATTGGGGGAAAAATTCTTTGAATGAACAAAAAAGAGCAATAATTTAAGAACAATTATTCCTAATCATATATATTTAAATGAAAAACTAATGGAAAATAAATTATTTTTTAGTTTATCCTTTTAGCATTAATTTCATTATCCTGATTCAGTGCCAGTGGTATTTTCACTGAAGTTTTCAGTCCATTCATCTTTGCAGCACCAAACTTCGAATACTGTATCAAAAGACTCTTCAAATCCGGGATAGTCCTCTTTTGATGAATGCGGCTGTATGTACAATACAGCCGATACAAAGCCATCTCTTATTCCGATGAGTTTCGTAAAGTCCCAAGTCTCCTTCATCTTTATCTCTCTTTTATAGATGTCAAGAGCGAAATCAAGAGTGCAAAAAAGGTCGGGAGATAGTTCGAGGAGAACATCAGAAGTGTAGCGCCTGATATACCAGCTTATCTCGGATGCAAGGGAGAGTGCATTTCCCAGAGTCGCATTTTCGATTATTACTCCGAATTGTGTCCTTACTGGGCGGTAAAATCTGAGTATTCCCCTGCTTGTCTCGGACGACAAAAGGGTTGAGTATAGGTCAACTCCTTCTTTTTGTATAAAAAGAAGATTCATTTTATCAGATATACATGATATCTTCGGATTTAGTCTTTCTTCTAACTTTTACTGCTGCATCGATGAAGTTCTGCATTTTTACGTATTCGGCATTGTTCCTTACGGCTATCATTCCGGCTTCCCTGCATATTGCCTGAATTTCTGCGCCGGTTGTATTTTCGGTATATTTAAGTAAGTCTTCAGGAACGACTCCTTTCATATTCAGTTTCGCCGAATGAATCTTTATTATCTCAAGTCTTGCCTTTTCATCAGGGAGGGACACTTCAAGTATTCTGTCGAACCTTCCTGGTCTTAGAAGTGCAGGGTCTAACATATCGACACGGTTTGTTGCGGCCATAAGCCTGATGTTTCCGCGTTTGTCAAATCCGTCCATTTCCGCAAGGAGCTGCATGAGTGTCCTCTGAACCTCCGCACTTCCTGATGTCCCGTCCTGGGTGCGCATGCTTCCTATTGCATCGATTTCATCAATGAAAACTATAGAGGGACTCTTCTCGCGTGCAAGGGCAAACAGCTCTCTTACCATCTGCGCACCTTCGCCTATGAACTTGTGGACAAGCTCACTGCCTGACATCCTGATGAAGGTCGCCTTTGCCTGGTTTGCAACAGCCTTTGCAATAAGTGTTTTTCCTGTTCCCGGAGGGCCGTATAAAAGGATTCCCTTTGGAGGCTCTACACCGATTTTTTTGAATACCTCGGGACGTGTAAGCGGGTATTCAACGGCTTCTCTTACCTCTTCTATCTCTTCCTTGAGCCCTCCGATGTTTGCAAAGGTGACGGAAGGTGATTCTTCAAGCTCCATTACCCTGACTCTTGAGTCGAAAGTGTTGTCAACAGTTCTTACTATTGATAGTGCGTTGTTTACGGCAACTTTCATTCCGGGCTTTAACTCTCCTTCCAAATTTTCGGCGGAATGTGTTATATATTCCTGATTATTCCCCTGCTGTCGCAGGTATACTTCTCCGCCTTCCAGTACGTCGATCACAGCCGCAACAAAGAGGGGTGGACGCTTTAACTGATTATTCTCTTTTTTGAGCTGGGCCACCTCCTTTTCAAGGCGCCCGTTCTCCCTGTTGAGGAATTCGACCTTCATATTCAGATCTTCAACCTGAGTGCATAGTTCCTGAACCCGTAATTTTGACAGGTCACTGTCTTCAGGGTTGTTGTAGATGGTCTCATCCATGTTACTTTATATCTTATTCTTACAACATTTATTAGGTATGTCTTTTACAATTCAGGGCAGAGGCATCTCAAAGGGAAGAGCAAAAGGCCTGCTTTTAAAAAGCACCGAGCCAATATCCTTTTTATCCGGTGTTGATCCGCATACCGGTATTGTTTTGGAAAAAAGCAGTCCCCTGTGCGGGCAGTCGATATCGGGAAAGGTTCTTTTGTTTCCCCACGGCAAGGGTTCAACTGTTGGCTCATATATTATATATGCCCTTAAAAGGAACAATAAAGCGCCCTGCGCAATAATAAATATGGAAGCCGAGACGATTATTGCGGTTGGTGCGATAATTGCCGACATTCCGATGGTTGACAGGCCCAGAGACGATATATACAGTGTAGATGACGGCGCAGTAGTCTGCGTTGACGGAGACTCAGGCTGTATTGAAATTGAGTGATTTTAAAGGATTTCCAAATTTTCAGACAATGGTTTTGGAGACAAACATTAATGCATTATTTTCTTCTTCTGACTGACGAGTGTAATTTGTGCTGCAAATACTGCCGCGGAAAAATGTTTTTTGTTCCTGATGAAACCCCTGACACTGTAGACCTTGACTGTAACCTTCCCTGCGAACTGAGTTTTTCGTTAGACCATCTCTATGAATTTCTGTCAAAGGACAAAGATGCAGTGCTTACTTTTTACGGTGGGGAGCCCCTTTTGAAAAAGGATCTTATCTGCGAGATTATGGACAACGCACCTGTAAAGAAGTATATCATCCAGACAAACGGGACACTTCTGGATTCACTTCCTGCGGAGTATGTGAACAGTTTTTGTTCCATATTCGTGTCGATAGACGGTGACAGGCAGACAACCGACTTATCAAGAGGTAAAGGGACATATGACAGGGTCATCAGGAATTTAAAGCACATAAAAAACAACAGATTTGAAAACGAAATTATCGCAAGAATGACGGTATCTGAAAAAAACGATATATTCAATTCCGTAAAATACCTCTCGTCTAACCCGGATTTTTCCTTTGATTCTGTACACTGGCAAATGGACTGTAATTTCTGGAGTGATTTTGAGTTAAGAGATGGCATAAGTGAGTGGTTGTATTCAGGGTATAACCCTGGAATAAGGCGTCTTGCAGACCTGTGGATAAAAATTATGAGAGAAGAGGGAAGGGTTATGATGTGGTATCCGTTTGTTGATACTATGCAGGACCTGCTTTTTGGAATGAAAAATGCCCCTCTCAGGTGCGGAAGTGGTTTTGCAAACTATAGTATTCTTCAGGACGGAAACATAGCTCCGTGCCCGTGTATGGCCGGTATGAAGGACTATTACTGTGGGAATATAAAAACAGGCGACCCCGGCAGACTTAGAAAAATAGATATCTCGGGCGACTGCCGGAAATGTGATATAAGAAACTTCTGCGGTGGAAGGTGCCTGTATTCGAATATCATAAACCCGTGGCCAAAAACCGGCAGAAAGATGGTATGCGATACCGTGAGAAATCTCAGGTACTCTATAGAAAAAAAGGTCCCGGAAGTTTTGGGCCTGATTAAAAAAGGTGTCATATCGATTCGGCAGTTTGAACATGAAAAATACAACGGATGTGAGATAATACCATAATATTTCAGTTTAAATTCCTTTTGCAATGAAAGTAAACTGGCGTTATATAAAGGCAGCAAGAAATTCATACGCTGCCCTTTATTCCGCATGTGAAAAAAACAATATAATTTTAAATCCGGTTGACTGCCCGGAGAAGGATATAACGCTTTACAGTCTTAATTCGATAAATGCAGAACAATACGCTGATGAGATGAAAAATGCGGACTGCATAACTGTTGCAGGGGGACCGCACCCGTCGGCAGTGCCTGATGAAGTGCTGAATTGTGCAGACTATGTTATTGTAGGAGAAGGGGAATACACGCTTCCTGCACTTATAAGGTATATCGAAAAAAAATCATTCGTTTTTCCTAAAGGTGTTGCGGCAAAGGGCAGGTATGAGAAGAATGACACGACTGTTCTTCTGGATGCATACCCTCCTTTTTCAAAGGTGAAGGGTTATATTGAAATTTCGCGCGGGTGCCCTTTTAGCTGTGCATACTGCCAGACTCCAAGACTTTTCGGATGCTTCATGCGCCATCGTTCGATAGACGGTATTGTCAGGTCTTCAAAGCATTATAAAGATATAAGATTTCTGACCCCCAATGCACTTTCATACGGTTCAGATGGGAAAAAACCCGTTTACAGCAAACTAAAAAAACTTCTCTCCTCTTTTGACAGAGATAAAAATCTCTACTTGGGAACGTTTCCAAGCGAGGTCAGGCCCGAGTTTGTAACCCGTGAGTCACTGGAGATTATTCATGATTTCTGCAGAAATGACAAGATTCATTTTGGCGCACAGTCCGGAAGCGATTCGGTTTTGAAAAGAATAAACCGCGGGCATACATCAGGCGACGTTTTAAGAGCAGTTGAACTCTGCAGGGACAACGGGTTTGTTCCTGTTGTCGACTACATAGTCGGACTTCCCGGCGAGACTGATGAGGAGCAGAAAGAGACGGTCGATCAGGTGAAATGGGTTGCAAAATACGGAAAAATTCACGCACATTATTTTATGCCCCTTCCCGGGACGCCATTTTACAAAAAAAAGCCTTCTGCTTTGATTCCTGAACTGGATCAAGTACTAGGTAAACTTGCGTTGTCAGGTAGGGTTACCGGTTCATGGATGACTACAGAGTTAAGGTTTTTTAGAAAGAGCAAAAATCAATAATGAATGATAAATGTTCTTTTGCTCACTGACCTGCATGGTCAGTATGGCAAGATGGGTTCATTTCTTGATTTGGGGCCGGATATGGTCCTGATATCAGGTGATTTAACTGAAATGGGACCCTGTGAAACTGTCATTCCGCTGCTTGACGAAATAAACGTGCCGTGTTTTGCGATTCCGGGCAACTGTGATCCAAAGGAAATCCTGGACACTATTGAAAAATCGGAAGCCGTATGCCTGCACGGGTCTTCAATTGACATCGGGGAAGTCACCCTTGTCGGGGTAGGAGGTGCTAACCCGACACCTTTCTGCACTCCTTTCGAGATAGATGAAAAAGAGATAGATAATCTTCTTACAAACGCTGAATCAAGGGCAAAACAGAATGTTCACAACATACTCTTGTGCCATGCTCCTCCTTACGGGGTTCTTGATGATGTAGGCGGAAACAGTGTAGGGAGCAGGTCGATAAAAGATCATATGAATAAATATGATCTTGTCTGCTGTGGTCATATTCACGACCAGTCCGGAATAAAAGAGGTTGATGGAACAATTGTCGTAAACCCCGGTCCCGCTTCCGAGGGCAGATGCGCAATGATTACACTCGGGGATGAGCCCAAGGATATAAAGGTAGATTTAAAAAAGGTCTGAATTACTATGCCTTTTGAGGACAACAAATTATATTCATATTTTCAGGAATTAATGTTTGATTCTGCCTGAGAATATGTATTATTTTCTTTATTTTTTACAACGAAAAAAATTAGTTTGTGTTAATTTCAGCTGACATGGCTAAAATACCTGGTACAATGAGTTTATTGTCCTTTTTTTTCAAGGACCAGTTCGAGATAGGACTTTCTTATAATGTCCCCGGTTATGCTCAGTTCCGATTTGACCGAGTCAATCAGGCTTAAAGCAGAGTTCCTGTCGTCTGTAATAACTTCTATTTCTGTAAAACACCCGAGTTCTTCAACGATGTCAAGTGCGACCGTAGTGCCCCGGAATGAATATTCCTCCCTTGTTTTGAAAACTGAACTGCTTTTGATGAACCCAAGTCTTTCAAGGATGTTTTCCATATCCTCTGCAGAACTTATTGTGACGTTGAACTCCTCACGCGCCTTTGCCCCTGTACCCTTTATTTTTGCGCCTTTGTATGTAAGCTCGTAACTGTCCCCGCTTATTCTTACCCTGAGAGCCTCGTCGGTCTTTGCGAAATCCCGGTCCGGGGCATTATAATATAAATCCTTCTGGGTGTTTTTTCCGAGGAATCCGGCTTTTTTATTTGTCAGCTCGTCCCTGATTTTGTCAATTGAGCTTACCTTTATTTTTGCTTCGACCTCTAACATTACTGCATCACATATATAGGTTGATTAAACCAAGTAATATAGACAGGTGTATTCTTAATGGAAATAAAAGAAGGAGATTTTGTCAGACTGAACTATACCGGTTCAGTAGATGGAAACATATTTGACACCACCTCTGAAGAGTTAGCAAAGGAAAACGATGCTTTTTCAGAAGGGAAGGATTATGAGCCAATCGTAATCAGGATTGGCGGAAATCACGTAATACCCGGACTGGATGAGGACCTTGCAGGCAAAGAGGCCGGGAAAGAATACGAGGTTACTATACCTCCCGAGAAGGCATATGGCCAGCGTGACAACACCCTTGTGAAATCACTTCCCACTAAGGAGTTCAAGGAGAAGCCTACCGTTGGTATGCGTGTATCATCGGAAGGCCACCAGGGCGTCGTTGTAAACGTTATAGGAAAGCGGGCAGTAGTTGATTTCAACCATATGCTTGCCGGAAAGACTCTTGATTACAAGTACACCGTTGAAGGTGTTGTCGAGGATGCAGTGGAGAAGGCAAAAGCGCTGTTTAAACTCTTCGCAAACCGTGACTTTGAGATGGAGTTAAATGACGGAGTCCTGACTGTCTCGCTTCCTGCCGGAATCACCTATGATCAGCGCTGGATGATGGGAAAAGGAATGGCGGTTTACCAGGCTTTTGAGTACGTAGACGGTATAGAGGAGATTGTCCTCAAGGAAACCTTCAAGAAACCCGAGAAAAAAGAGCCTGAACCTGTTGAAAACGCTGAAGAAAATTAAAACTGTTCTTATTTTTAAACCAATCAAAATTTTTTATTACAAAAAGGGTATTTAGTCTGAGTCTGTATTCTCTTTTGACGGTGGAACTGTTGATACTTTCCAGTAGAAGAACAGAAGACCGGCTATTATAAAGATCACGAGTACTATTGCACTAAGGATATTGTCAGCTATATCAAGAGAAATTCCAAAAGAAAACCCTGACATGTCCTCAATCATTCCAAGAACAAGCGCCACAATAAAAAATCCGATAACTCCTGTTACAACTCCCAGAATAAGCGCTGCTGCGACCCTGAGAGGGTTGTTTTCAAATTTATCAGCCATACTAATCAATATTCTATTATCTTATTTAAGATATGGCTGTCTGGATATGGTGGAATGTAAAGTAAAGGAGAAAAAAATTCAGATTTTAGTTCATATTTTGTATCTTAGCAGTGCGGCGATTCCGCCAAGTGCCGACAACTGTTTTCCGGGTTCAAATTCGGTTGAAAGGACAGTTATTTCCGTACGCATGTTTTCTGCCTTTTCAAGAATTTTTGCGATTCTGTCATCTCTTATAATCCCGTCGCATACCAGAACGTTTTCAGCAGCGCCAAAATCGACTGAGGCAGAAACCTCTTTTACACCATAGGCGGCGTTGCCGTCTGAGGATATTCTCCTGATAAGTTCGTCCATTGCAAGCACTTCACGCTTCAACTGCAGGTCTTCTGAAATCTTGTCGAGTATTCCAAGGCCTATGACTTCCTGTACAGCTCCTCTTCCGATTCTTCTGGTCTCTGCGGTTACGCATCTCGAGGCAAGGCCCTTGTCTTTTGACTTTACGAAATCCATAAAATCGTCTTTGACAAAACCGGGTCCTGCAATTACAAGAGGTCCGGTTGTTGCAAGCATTATGTCCAGAATCTCTTCAAAAAACTCCTGTCTTTTGTCAAGCCCCTCTCTCTTGCCTGAACCGCCAAGAACTGATTTTCCAAATTCAGGCCCAAACTGCCGTATCCTGTAGACCTCGCAGCTCCCTTCCTCGATTGTGATTATATGTATCACGCCTGTCACCGAGGATTTGACAGCCCTTTTTATTCTTTCGAGGTCAAGAGAGCTCCATTTTTTTATTACCGATATTTCATATCCTGGCTCGACGCTGATGGTATGGTAAAACCCGCAGTCCATCCCGAATTCTATTATTCCCATCACACGCAATCTGTTTGAGTTGCGGTGAAATTCTATTTTTTCAGTTCTTATTCCAAGCCTGACTGCTTTTTTCTCCTGTTTTTCAGGTCTTGCCTTATCAGTTGCATTTTCCGGGCTTCTGAAAGTCGTCGCGTAGACAAGGCAGCCCGGAGTAATCAGGTGTTCAAGGTGCCACAGGTCATCAGT
Organism: Methanomicrobium sp. W14; assembly: GCF_017875315.1. Classification (NCBI taxonomy): domain Archaea; kingdom Methanobacteriati; phylum Methanobacteriota; class Methanomicrobia; order Methanomicrobiales; family Methanomicrobiaceae; genus Methanomicrobium; species Methanomicrobium sp. W14. The sequence continues at coordinate 873,261 of NZ_JAGGMM010000001.1, read as the reverse complement.
ATTCTCAGGAAACAGCCTGATTTCACCTGATGAGTCTTTCAGGTCGGTACAGTCAGCCTTCATTTAAGACCCCGGTTTCTATATCGGACCCTCCCGGCGGGACGAATGCCGCAATTGCCTCAGTATTGAGGACCGATTTAAGGCTTTTGAAATCTCCCTCAGGGATAATGTCCTTTAGGTTTCTCAGAACTTTTCTGGCGGCGTCATTTGGCTCAAATGTTCCGGGCTTTAGGACTACATAATATTTGGCACGTTTTTTTACCGCCGATACAGGCCCTCCGATAACGGCGACTGCGGGCTCATACTGGAGACCTATTGCAACTCCAAGGGAGACGTCCCTGAAATATTTTCTTTCTCCTCTTATAACGAATGCACCCCTTGCAACGAATTCACCAGATTCAGCTGTTTTGCTTACCTGCTCACGCTTTGCCGCGTATACATCACCATAAAAGTGCCCTGATTTCCAGATATTGGAGTACGATGCGGCAAAAACGGATACTTCGTCCCAGAATCTGGTCTCGCCCTTGACTATCACGACGCTTCCTCCGTGGACGTCTGCGTGAACGAAGGTATCGTTTCCTTCCATGTATTTTTTGACTATCTCCTCGTTTGTGCCGGCGTCCCTTCCGCCTATTACAAGGACTCCGTCGCTTGTATAAAACCACCTGAACCTGTGGTACCATTTGGGTTTTAAAAGAGTAATCTCCTTTTTCTTTTCAGGCTTTTTAACGGGGGCAAATTTTTCCATTGCCTTTATTGCGCCGTTTTTCTTCTTTTTGTATTTTTTTATCTCACTGTAGTAGCGGTTTGCGTTGACCTCGATGCTTTCATGAATGTAAATTCTGACTGCGACGTCTTCAATTTTGACGTCTACAGATGCATTTTTCGGGTACACCTTCAGGATTGCTTTTGCAGCGGATATGCTGCTTTCTTTAAGAATATTTTCTATCTCCTGCCAGGAGTGGTTTTTGCCTGCTTCATTCAGTGTATTGATAATTTCGGATACAAGCTGGTAATTTGAGTATATGAGGTCAACTTTTTTCTGGATAAGTATTATATTCTTCTCAAAACCTTCAATTGCCTTTTTTTGTCTGTTCCTGATAACCTCTTCTTTTGACAGGACGGGTTTTGCGTCTTTTTCCTCTTCTTCAGGAAGGGGGTAAAAGCTATTCAGTGCATTGTTGTAGGACTCAAATTCCTGTACCGGCTTTTCGCCCTCAAAAAGGAAAGGCCAGCACCCCGAACCTGTGATGACAGGGTTTTTGTTGTCTGTGCAACGGCTGAGAACCTCACTGAACGCTTTGAATATAGTCTCGGGGTCTGCCAACTGTACGTCCATGTTTTTGTCATAATCGGATATCCTGCAAATTTCTTCTGCGTAGTTTCCTCCTGTCATAAAGTATGAAGCGATAGTTTTTACAAGATTCTTGTCGCTTTTTTTAAGGAGCAGGGAAGTTTTTTCAATGTTTTCAGGATATATGATTTCTTCTGGAAGCTCATATCTGACACCCGGCAGTACTTCCCTGTCGCGGAATCTGTGATTTTTCAGCGGGTTTTGGATAATATAGTTATTATCACAGAGTATTGCATTTCCTTCGTCAAATAATTCAAAAATAAGGTGTAATACCTGTTCGGTTTTCCCTATTTTAAAATCGACAATTCTCTGAATGCCATACTGGGTAATATCAAGAATTCTTCCTCCTGAAATGTATTTCCTGAGAAACATCGAGTACCCGGAAGGGTTTTTCGGCGCAGGCGGAAGTTTTTCTGAAATATGGGCGCGCCTGCTGCATTCAACCAGGAAATTATATTTCTGGTGATCATCCCCGTTAAGCCTGAAACCGAATGTCTCGTTATTGTACTGGTAAATTTTGCCTATCCACAGAGGAAGGCAGGATTTTAGTTCTGAGAGCATCGCGTAAAGGTCAATGCCGCTCATTCCTTTTTGTGTTGCCATTATATACCAAACTACATATTGTCTGAAAACCAAAAAATAATCATTGGTGCTCAATGAGTGAGGGAAGCAATACAGAGGAGAAAACAACAGAACCAGAGGTCAAAAAAACCCCTATAGATAAGATGCAGGGCCACCGTGAACGTATGACCCGCACAGGTGTTGCGTGTTTCATGGGTCTGGCAACCGGTATCATATCTTATATTGTAATAGGTGACCCGACTTCCCCTACAGGAGAACCGCGTTCTATTCTGGGTCTGCTTTTGCTTCTGGCAGGAATTGTTTTTCAGAAGCATGTTCTCATAGTGATGAGAATTGACTACTCCAAACTTGGAGGAAAAGACTGGTTTTACCAGGGCTTTATGGCATTTGCGTTCTGGTTTATCTCATGGACTATTCTTCTGACGCTTTAATATCAGGACTATACTGAATCTGGTAAAAGACAATGAGAATAAATCTCTTTATTTTCTTTAGAATAAAACATTAGTGTACATTTGCTGAAATGATGTTTTAGATAAATGAATAAAAAGTAAATGTAGTTTTTAATTTGATTTTCAGGATGATTCTATGCGAATAGCTGTGGTTCATAAGGACAGATGCCACTCAAAAAAATGCGGCAGTGAATGCATAATTTACTGTCCCCGGGTCAGGACAGGGGATGAAACGGTAGTTATCGGAGAGAACGGCAAAGCTGTAATATCAGAGGAGCTGTGTGTCGGGTGCGGTATATGTGTAAAAAAATGTCCGTTTGATGCGATTGATATCATCACTCTCCCGGAAGAGCTTGAACACCCTACACACCGTTATGGTGTCAACGGATTCGCACTTTATGGGATGGCTGTACCCCTGGAAGGAAAGGTTACGGGTATACTCGGTGCAAACGGTATAGGGAAGAGTACGACAGTGAATATACTTTCAGGGCAGATGGTGCCTAATTTAGGGGATACGGATGATCCTGACCCTTCATGGGACGATATTTTAAGCAAGTATTCAGGTACTGAAATCTATGATTACCTTTCAAGAGTCTCTGCCGGAAATGTAAAAGTTGCAGTAAAACCGCAGTATATCGATTTTATTCCCAAAGTCTTCAAAGGAAAGGTCATAGACCTCCTTAAATCAACTGACGAGAGGGGATGCCTTGAAAAGTATGTAGATGAGCTGAAGCTTCAGTCTATTCTTAAAAGGGATATTAATACTATTTCAGGCGGAGAACTTCAGCGTGTTGCGGTTGTTGCATGTCTATGCAGAAAGGCTGATTTTTATTTCCTTGATGAAATTACCCCTTATCTTGACATCTACCAGAGGATGGCATCTGCAAATCTGATTCGCGAGGTTGCGGAGATAAGTCCTGTAATGATTGTGGAGCATGACCTTGCCATTCTCGATATGCTTGCTGACAATGTCCACGTCGCATACGGCAAACCGTCGGTTTTCGGAATAATAACAAGGCCCAAAGGCGTCAGGGTGGGAATAAACCAGTATCTTGAAGGATTTCTTACAGAAGAGAATGTAAGGTTCAGGGATTATTCCGTTACCTTTGAGACAAGGGCCCATAACACCGAAAGTAAAAGAGAGACTCTTTTTACCTTTCCATCTTTCAGGAAGAGCTACGAAAGTTCATTTTCGCTTGACGTAAACGGAGGGGAGATTAAGGCAGGAGAGGTGTTGGGAGTAGTCGGCGCAAACGGTATAGGAAAGAGTACATTTGCCAAACTTCTTGCAGGTGTCGAAACTCCTGATTCGGGAAGTCTTTCCGATACTGTAAAGGTTTCATTCAAGCCGCAGTACATAAAGACTGATTCAACCGATACTGTTGAATTTCTTCTGAGAAGGGCAACGAACAAATTCGATTCGTCGTATTTCCTCCATGAAATAATCGAACCATTGTCACTGGAGCAGATCCTTCAGTCAGGTGTCGACAGGCTTTCAGGCGGAGAGCTTCAGCGTGTATCAATTGCCCTGTGTCTTGCACAGGATGCAGACCTGTATATCCTTGATGAGCCCAGTGCTCATCTGGACGTTGAGCAGCGCGTAAAACTTGCCCGTGTCTTAAGGAGGCATGCTGAAAGCAGCGGTTCCGGAGTCCTTGTCATAGACCATGATATATACGTAATAGACATGATAAGCGAAAGGCTTCTTGTGTTTGAAGGAAGTCCCGGAGTATACGGTAAGGCCTCGGGTCCGTTTGAAATGGAGGAAGGCATGAACTATTTCTTAAAGGAGCTCGGGGTGACTTTCAGAAGGGATAAAAGCGGAAGGCCAAGGATAAATAAACCGGGCAGCTATCTGGACAGGGAACAGCGCTCTTTAGGCCAGTATTATTATGCTGAAATTAGTAAATCATAATCTTTAACTTTTATAAATAGAGAAATTAGAGAAATTAATTCGGGTGCGAAAATGCCGCGTGGGGAGAAACTTACAGATGCCATCAGGTATGATAAAGTAGAGTCATTAAAAAACGATTTGTTTTATTATATTGACAGCAATCCTGAGAAAGTATCATCAAATCTCCCTGTTTTTTTCGGTCATGTGATGTCGGCACTAGATAATGCGTTTCCTGACATTGACAACAGTACATATGATGAATTTATAGACTCCATGGCATATCGCATTATGATGTCAAGCAAAGAGGGGAATAAGACTGATTTTATAGAAAGACTGATAAAAAACGCCCTCAGGTGCAAGAAGAAAAAATCAGGTCGTTTCACCCTTAAAATTTTGTCCGGCGTCAAAATGATGGATATTGGCAAATATAACGAAGCAATAGAATATTTTGGTGAATACTGGAAATACGACGCCAGAATAGGGATATATATTTCGTACTGCTATTTCTGTCTTTCTGAGATTGAGTCCAAGAGGAATAGTCCCGGAGGGACTAAGACGCCTTCAGATTTTGAACTTTTGTCAAGAGAGACCCTTTTGGAACTTCTTAAAACAAAACCTCCTGTTTCACGCTTAAAACAGTTGGATATCAAAGATAACGAGGTTATGGAGCGGGCGTTCTGGGTAATTATAAAGAAAACGTTTGACTGGTTTCCCGATGAAAAATGGTTTGTCAAAATTGGTCTTCAAAAAGCGAAGTCAGACGGAAATAATGAGCGCAGGTTCTGGCTTTTAAAATATGCAATTGACAAATTTTATGATGATCAGGACTTTTTAAGAGAGGATTTTTACCTGAAACTTGAAAAGCGTGACGGCGCCGGTGCGGCAGGAGTAGTCAAGCAGATGATTCAGCAGTCGCCTGACAGTCTTGAGCCCTTCTATTACGGTATAAAGCTGTCTCTTCTTTCAGGCAGCAAAAATCTGTATAATGATTTCAGGGAGACCTCACTTAAAAAAGGGATGCCGCATTATCTTGTACAGCTTTTCGATCTTGCGTATTATGTTTTGAGGGATGAGAAGAATGAATCCGAGATTCAGTTCAGGGATTTGAAAAAACGGTTCAAATCACTGGGTTTTTACCTTATTCTAATCGACTATATGATGAAGGATATCTTTTCCGAAGACAAAATACGCAGAATTAGTGCAAAAAATGTATTTTTTGAGTCGCTGGATAAGTATGCAATGCAGGTAATTAAAATTCAGGAGTAGAATTGGTATTCTGTTCTTTTCCTGAAATATCAAATGATATTACTGATTTGAATCCGTTTTTATAGTAATACCCTGTAAAAAGTTTGTTTGTGAACCACCAGCGGCCTTCCGAGTCCACGAAGACTTTTTTTATCTGGTTGTTTATAAGGTCTTTTCTTGAAAGGTGATCTGTGATTACTCCGTTCTTCCATGCAAAAATACCTTCATTTGTCCCTATAACAAGTTTTCCGTCAGGTGACGAAGATATGTCTGAGATATAGTTAACTGTGTCGGAAAGGTCTGTTAGGTTTATTTTTTCTGTGACTCCTGTACCCGGTATATAGTGAACAATCCAGGTTCTGTTGAAGAAATATACGCCTCCTGTATTTGCGGAGCGGACTTCTGTCATATCTGGAGATATCCTGCTTTCTTTAATCTTCTGGAAACATTTTTCTTTGTTTTCATTTTGACTGAGTACAAACTGGCCGTATCTGTCTGCTGCAAGGACAACAGTGCCTGTTGAATAATCAGCTGCAATACTTTCTATTCTGTTTGCTGCAACACCGTCATCAGCAAATGGTCTGTACCACCTCCACTCTCCGTTTTGGTAGCAGTATACTCCTGAGTTGCCTGTAGCTATCCACATCTGCTTTCCAAATGACTGGATATCATTTATAGAATATGATGCTATTGTGTTCTGGGGATAGATTATTGAAACGGGTTTTGTATATCCGTTATATATCTGCAGGCCGTTACCATACCCAAGCCATAGATTTCCCAGGTTATCTGATTCAGCACAGACGACATAATCATTAAGCGGAATACCGTCAACATATCCATGTTCTTCCCTGGATTCTGAATGGTAGTTTTCCCAGGAGCCGTCATTATATATACAGAGGCCGTTTGCCGTTGCAAAAATGACACTCCCGTCAGGTCCGTTTGCAATATCCATGACATCAGCGGATGAAATTGAATTCCCTGGTCCAGGCCAGAAACTGCAGATTTCAGCAGAAACCGGGGAACACACAAATAGCAGGAAAAAAAATAAGACTAAATTTCTTTGCATGTTCCATCAGCCCGTCTCACAAGTATCTTTCCGCTTTTTTTTGGATCATATGTTATAGAGCGTCCGAAACTTCCTCCGACATCTTCTGCCACAAGGTTTACCCGGCAGTTTTCAAGAGCCGTTTTGACAGCTTCAACGTTTCTCCCTCCGATGTCAAGATTTCCCTTAAACTGCTTGAACATACTGGACCCTCCTGCAATTTTTGCAGTGATATCTCTTTTGTTGCTTCCAAGCTTTATGAGTTCATCGAACAGGGCAGGTATGGCTGTGTCGGCAAATTTACCCGGTCTGTCGGATTTTCCGTTTGATTCGGGAAGCATAACATGAGCAACAGCTCCTGTGGACCTTCTGCTGTCATGCAAAACCACCGCAACGCACGAACCAAGACCAATTGATGTCATAAGAGACTCACCAACATGATATTCACCTATTCCCACGTTGATACCCTTTTCTTTAGGAGTTTCTTCCGCCATTCTAATCTTAAAATATTTTCGTGTTTATTCTTTCAGGCTTACAAGCTTGTCAAGGAGATCAAGAATCTGCCCGAGAGTGTCTTCGTAGGGAAGCATTACGATAGTGCTGTCTATATCGTGGGCTTTGGATTTTAATTCTGTTCTGAACAGTATAATCTCGTTTATGTCTCCGGCAATCATGGAAACAACATTTGCAAACGCCGCATGAGCCATATCAATGGCAATTGCAGGAGGTGACGGAAGCATTACTATCCCGAGTAGTGTTGCTGTTGCATCCAGAAATTGCGAAACCATAATATTTCCTACTTCCAAAAGGGCACTCTCATCCATATCATTAAACTCACGCTCTTCGTCACTGGACCCGAGCATTGTGTTTGTAAGCCTGATTGCCGATTTCTTCGGAAGGTGGAGAACTACATATCCGCCGGGCTGAAGCTCACCCTGAATTTCAAAAACCACAAGTGCAGAGATTTCATCTCCAAAATAATCTGATATTTTGGAAATGTCAACTATAAGTGCTTCAGGCACAGTCATTTCTATCTCGCACATAAGCATTGTGGACAGAGATGTTGCGGCATGGGATGCCCCTATGTTTCCAAGCTCTTTCATGGCGTCAAGCTGTTTTTCGTTTAGTATCATTTTCCTGTTCCTCCTGTATATTAGTTTAAAATCATCGTATTTACATCAAGAATAGGGAGAACGTCCCCGTCGCCGGGAATTGTAACTCCGCCTACTCCGGGGCAGTTGCCTATAATGTTGCTTACCGGCTTTACCACAACTTCCTGCTGGCCTTCAACTATGTCAACCGGAATACAGCATTTTGTCCCTTTATACTGGACAATAACCACAATTCCTGTTTCCTTAACCTGACCGAACATCTGATCGAGCCTGTTTATTTGAAGAACTTCGTCTCTTAATAGAATTGCTTCGCTCTTGCCTATACGGGTAACCTGGCTGAAGTCAACTTTGGCGACTTCGACAACGGCGTTAATGGGTATTGCACACCTCTTGTCATTAATTCTGACCATCATTACCTCAATAATCGCCATTGTCGGAGGAAGCGTCAGCCTGAAAGTTGTACCTTTGCCTTCTTCGGATTCTACTTTTATCGTTCCTTTAAGTGACTCGATTGCGCTTTTGACCACATCCAGACCGACACCTCTTCCACTGATGTCAGTAATCACTTCTGCGGTCGAAAATCCGGGCTGGAAAAGAAAACCAGGAATATCCTCTTCAGGGTATATTGCAGCATCATCTTCAGAGATGAGTCCTCTTTTTACTGCTGTTTTTAGGACTTTTTCCCTTTTGATGCCTGCACCGTCGTCAGAAAGTTCAATAATGACATTTCCCTGCTCTCTTCTTGCAGAAAGGTTAAGGGTTCCTTTTCTGTTTTTACCCATAGCCAGTCTTTCGTCAGGAGTCTCGATTCCGTGATTGACGCCGTTTCTTATGAGATGTAAAAGCGGGTCTCCAAGGTTGTCAATAACACTTCTGTCAAGTTCGGTCTCCCCTCCTCTCATGATGAATTCGACTTCCTTTCCGTCATGGTGCGCTACATCACGGACTACACGCGGGAAACGGTTGAATATCTGGTTGAGAGGTATCATCCTGATGTACATCATCAGGTTCTGGAGATCGGATATAGAACGGCTGACCATGTTAAGAGCTTCATCCATCTCTTTAATCTGGTGCTCTTTTGCAATCTGTTTAAGTCTCCCGCCGTTTATTACAAGGTCTTCGACAAGATTCATCATCTGGTCCAGACGGTGGATGTCAACCCTGATGTTTTTGACTTCTTTTTTCCTGTTGTTATCGGGATGCCTGTTTTTTTCAGGTTTATTTTCTTCTTTCTTTTCAGGACTGTTACTATCTTTTTGGGGGTTTGTGTCGTTTCCGTTGTCATTAAAAGTTTCCGGCGTTTTTTTGTTTTCAGAAGGACGAGAGCTATTTTCAGGAGCTGACTTCTCTTCTTTTTTCTGGGAAACCGGTTTTATTGAAACTTCTTTAATTTCTGAGCCTGATGACGCTTTTACCAGATCGCTTTTTGAGTTATTGCTTGATATTGTAACCTCAAGAGAATCTCCTGTATTTCCTGCATCTATCTCTTCGGCAGTTGGTGAAGAGGATAATATTGTACCCACCTTTTCAAGGTTTTGGAGGACAATCATGGCCCTTATGTCCTTCGTGTTGCATTCAGGAGATATTTTAATGTTTAAGGTGTACACCGGAGAATCTGAAGGAATGTTTTCATCAAGAGGTTCTATCTCAACGTTTGAGATTTCAGTTACAGAAGCAGCGCTTTTCAGTGCTTCCTCGCCTGAGTCGCTTTCAATAATAACTTCAAGGCTGTCGTCTATTATGCCGTCGTCAAGCTCTTTTGCAGAGGGGCTGCTTGAGATGATGTTTCCTACATCTTCAAGGTTCTGAAGGACAATCATCGCTCTTACGTCCTTCATTCCGCAGTCCTTATCAACTGTAACTTTAATTCTGTATTTTTGTATATGTGGAATAGCAGGAGCCTGAATATCGCATGGTTCTGTCAGAATCTCTGAATTTTTGGGACTTTCGGACTGTTCACCTGAGTTTTTCCGTACGTCAGATGTATTCTTTTCACCAGAAAGTGCAATTTTGCTGCATGAATCATTCCCTGCCTCTATATTGTCCTCGTACTTCTTTAATTCAGCAATGAGGTCTCCTGATTCTATTGTTGAGCTGTCTCCTCCGCCTTCTATGTCATCGATCATTTCTTCTATTCTGTCTGTGCATGCCAGCAGAAGATCGGTTAAATCCGGAGATATTTCAATCTCACCGCTTCTGATAGATTGGAATATATCTTCCATTTTGTGGCAGAGATGTTCCATTTCCATATATCCCATTGACGCTGACATACCTTTGAGAGTGTGAGCGGACCTGAAAATTTCATCTATGGCAGCATCGTCTGAGCCTTCTTCAAGCACCAGAATATTATTTACAATGTTTTCATGATTTTCGGTAGATTCAGCAACAAAAAGTTTTCTGTATGAATCTTCATCTGACATATATTGGTCACTCCATATCTGAAACAGATTTTATAAGTTCTCTTGGAATGGATTTTAGAGGCAGTACCCTGTCAACACAGTCTCTTTCAAGTGCTGAACGTGCCATTCCGTAGACAAGACAGTCTTCTTCTCTAACTACAATCGTTTTTCCGCCTGCATCTTTTATTGCAGCCATGCCTTCACCACCGTCACTGCCCATACCGCTTAAAATTGCAGCCACAATCTTTGGGCCGTACACCTTTGCGGCTGAGCCGAATGTTTTGTCTACGGCAGGTCTTACTGCGTGGACGGGAGGCGATTTTGAAAGAGTAATCTTTCCTCCTCTTTTACCTGAGTCGTTAAGAGTAGCTGAGATTATAGTATGAAAACCGCCTTTTGAAACGAATATTTTCCCTTTTTGAAGAATATCACCGTTTTCAGTTTCTTTAACTTCAAGGGGAGAAATTCTGTTCAGTCTTTCAGCAAGAGATGCGGTAAAACCCGCCGGCATATGCTGGGTAATTACAACAGCTGCATCTATCTCTGCTTTCAAAGATGATACAATAGAGTCCAGCATAGGGGGCCCTCCGGCGGATGAACCTATTAATACTATTTTTTCAGCGGGAACTTCGGTTATTTTGGTTTTTTTATGTACCGACGGTATTGTGACCAGATGCTTAATCTTTGTGATAAGCTCTTTTTCGATTCCCCTGATTTTTCCAAGATTTCTTGGTTTTAACATGAAATCGTCTGCACCAAGATCCAGGGCTTTTTTTGTCAGTTCGGCATCCTTTGATGTGAGAGTGCTTAGCATCAAAATTTTTGGGGGATTTTCTAATGACTGCATACGCTCAAGCATTTCTATGCCATCCATATTTGGCATCTGAATATCAAGAGTGATTACGTCAGGGGATAATTCCTCAATTTTCTGTAATGCTTTTATGCCGTCTTCAGCCGTTCCGACAATTTCCAGCGACGGATCTGTTTTTAAAATGTCGGTAAGAACCGTACGCATAAATACGGAATCATCAACAACCAGAACTCTGATCATTTTTATGAACTTAATACGTTATTTACTTCTTCCAGCACTTTTGGAGCCTGAAAAGGCTTTACAATATATCCTTTTGCTCCGGTTTTTATTGCAAGCTTCACCATCTGCTCCTGGCCAACGGCAGTACACATTACAACTTTTGCACCGGGGTCTGAAGCCATAATAGTCTTCAGTGCTTCTATGCCGTTCATCTTAGGCATTACAACATCCATAGTAACAAGATCAGGTTTAAGTGACTTGTACTTTTCAACAGCGTCTTCGCCGTTTTCAGCTTCTCCTACAATGTCATGCGAACCGGAGAATAAAATATTTTTCAAAAGGGTTCTCATAAACATTGTATCGTCTACAACAAGGATCCTTCCCATTGTGAATCGATAGTACTTCTTTTATGAAGACTATTAAGGCTATCGAATGTAATCCGAAATAAACGTTATAACTTTCAAAAAAAACGAAAAATTATTGATTATTTCAGGTTTTCGCGATAAAACAGGTAAAGCTGACTTTATGTCTTTACAGATTCATTTACGAATCTTACACCTTTTGTTGTCAGCTTAACTTCTCTTCTGACAAGTACTACTTCAACAAGACCTTTCTCAATAAGTTTGTCGTAAATAGACTCAATCTGCTTGTTTGAGATGCTCAACATGTTTTCAATTGCGTGTGTGTCCATTCCGCTGTACACGAGCATTGCAACCTGGGCGGATGTACCGTCAAGTTCTCCTGAAGACACGTCAAGCTCTTTTGTTGCATCCTTAAGATAGTTGAAAAGAATCTGAAGAGTTGTAAGAGGGCATAATACAAAGCTTGTTACAACTTCATCTGATTCAATATGCTCTATCTGGACTACATCACTTTCTCTTCCCTGAACTTCCCTTTTTGTAATTTCAATCCCTGAAACCTCATTTAACGGAATACATATCTGCTGCTCTTTGCTTACAAACCATATTCCTGTTTTAAGGACTGCAATAGCACCTTTCTCCCATTTGGAGTTCTTTACCATTACACCTCCTCTTACTGCCGGAGACATGAAGTATGCACTGAGCCTGTAAGCTGTACATCCCATAATTACAGCACGTTTCAGCAGATTCAGAACTTTTGGAATGGATGCAAGTTTTATTTTTTCACTTTTTTTGGTATTTATAACAAGAATGCTTTTTTTCTCTTCAAGATCGTCTATGTCCTTAATCTTTATATCAACTGAAACAGGCCCAGGGATAGTTATTTTATCCTCCTCTAAGTTAATTTTTAGTGAGATCCATTTCCCTTTTTGTTCAAGTTTAACCGGAAGCTGCGTCATATCAAATAATACCTCATATCATGAATTATTCTTGTTTATGTCCGTTTTGTCAGTTAACTTTGTTTTCTCTGACTTTATCTCTTTTTGGACACCAAATTTCTCCAGAATGTTTTCAAGGTCCTCGACAAGTTCTTCACTTTCTATTTTTGCATCCTTAAGATCGCGGACAAGGCTGAACTCCTGTACAGATACAGCTTTCTTTGTATCTGACTTAAGCATTGCAAACAGATCGTCTTCGTCAACATTTCCACCCATGGAAAGAGACATAGGCTCTTCAAAAATGTTTTCGCCTGAATCCAGACCTCCGAAGGTTTTTGTCTGTGTCCATTCCTTTGGAGGTGATGAAAAGATGTCATCCTCTTCCGGTGTTTCCTTAACAGTTTCATCATCCTCTATTCCGGAATCTCCTATTTCAACCTCATCAGCTGGTTCTTCCTCATCCAGTTCTATCTCTTCATCCGTTTCGACATCAAGCTCATCAAGGTCTATGTCATCAAACTCTTCAAGTTCCCCGTTGTCGAGATCAAGACCGGAAATGTCTTCATTGAGCTCGTCAAGCTCATCTGTTGATAATGCAGTGTCATTCTTGGAATCCTCTTCATCAGAGCTGCTATTTTCAACGTTGGGGAACTCCTCATCGTCCATTTCGAGTTCGATTCCCTCATTTGCAAGGATTTCTGCAATAGTGGATTCAGGAATTTCTTCCTCAAAGTTAACTTTTTCAGGACTTTCTGTTTCAGAAACTTCTTCTTCATCAAGACCGAGATCGAGACTGTCCAGATCGGAAAGGTCATCATCATTTATCTGATCATCAGAAATGTTTCTATTCTTGTTATCATTATTTTTGCCCTGATTTTGGCCTGCCTTTTTAGCTGTATCCTCATCCTGATTGTTATCCTGTAAAGGGAATTCTCCCTTTATGGTTTTATCTACCAGATCATCGATTTTCTTTGTCTTTTTTTCGACTGCTTTTTTTCTTCCAAAAATCCCCTTTAAAGAGGGTATATGGGAGAACAATGAATTTTTGCCAGATTTTTTAGTTGATTCCTGATTCTCTTTTCCGGAAGAACCATCTTTTGTTACGGTATTTTTTTTGGGCAGGATTCCTGAAATTTTGCTGCTGAATGATGCAAAAAATGAACCTTTTCCTTTATCTTTGGACTTTTGTACCTGTTTTTCTTTTACATTCTTCTTTTCCGGAGTATCATTATCAATATTTTTTGATTTTTTCTTTTTAATCTCTATGGGCTGGTGAAGTTTGTTTTTAAGGTTAAGAATGTCCTTTTTTAATTCACTGACAGAGATCATCTTCATGGCAAATAGCATGACTATGCCTACTCCGAGGGTGGCGGTTATAACAAGTACAGGACTTAAGTCCATAAATGTAATAGCCGTGCCTGCCAGAATGATTGTCAGCATCATTATGAGTCGTCTTTTTGTGTCGCTAATTTCTGTCATTATACCGCCTCAAATGTAGGTATCGTAAACAGGATATTAACCAAAACCGGAGTTACAATATATATTATTCCGGTCAATAGAAATAAAACACTACCGAAAAAGTAGTACATATAGCGATCCCCGCCTTTTACAATTCTTCCTGCAAGTACGTTTGAGATAGTTATTATAAGAAGAGTTATGATAAGGAATTCTTCCATTTTATCTGCTGGGAAATTTGCAAAAATGTTTATTGCTCCCAGCATTGAACCGCTTATTGATGTTGTGCTTGAGCTCAGTGCGGCTGCGGTGTTACTGAAAGTTGACATAACCTCATGTATTGCATTTGCCATTTTCATGAGAATATGAAAAAGAAATGCGAAAATTGCAATCATTGCCATGTGCATCGGTATAAGGAGCACAATAAAACCCATTGCAAGCATTTCCCTTTTCTCACGCAGGAGATTTTGTTCAAGCATTGAAGTGCTTACGATGTGGGCAACTTCTGCAGGGTCAGCTCCAAGTTCTACAGAATCATGGTAAATTCCAAGATATTTGTATATTAGGTTGCTTCCGGTATCTTGGATAAACTTTTTCCAGACCATGACTTCATCCAGACCTATGTTCATTTTGGAGTAAACCGAATCGATAAAATGACCCAAAACCTTTAATGATTTCCTGTCAACTTTTGCAATTGCCGGAGCGGCTGTCATGCCCATGCCGCCCATGATAGAACCCAGTCCACGGATGAATGTTGTAAAATCCTCGTCTCTTTTTGTGATGTTCTGATCGTCTTTCCAGCCGAAGATTCCAAGAGGTGCTAAAAGTACTCCAAAAAGAATGCATATAAGACCAAAGTTCAGTCCGGCAAAGGCCATAAAAAAACATGTAAATAATGTAATAGGAACGATGATGCGTTCAAATTTTTTTATCATGTTCTGCTCGTAGCTCCCTCCTTCTGGAAGATTGTGGCACTTCTGCTCGTCCGGAATTGATTTGTACATCGTAATTATACCGAATGCTGAAACACCGATTGTCAGGAGATATGCAGAATTAAGTGTAGCATCAAGATCATCAGGTGCATAAATTGCTACTGAAACCATTATGATGATTGCTACAATTGTGGATGAAAGCATAAGGGCAATGTACGCATCTCCCCACTTTTTGAGCATTTCAGCTCCCTGATCAACTGTACTGCGGTAGACGTTTCTTACCGTTCCAAGTTCTTCGTTAAGGAATTCGTGATCCGGGATTCCTGCCTCTATTGAATTTCCGAAACGGTTTAAAAGACTTTCAATAAGAGGATTTCTTACCCTGTCTGCAACTATCCTAAGACCCTCGGAATAGCTGTAGTTCCATCTTTTGACAAAGCATTCAACTCTTTTCATATACTTTGTCGGCAGGTATTCTTTTCTTTCTGCGGTATAGGCAAAAATCTCAGGACGTGATACGTTGGCATGTGTTATTGATGCCATGTAAGTAATCATGAAAAGGAGGTCCGGTCCCATTTTTTTATTCTCACGAATGTCAGTAATTTTGGTTTTTATTTTTTTTAGCAGATCTTCAAAAGGAAGTTTTCCGCCGTTTTTTTCCCTGAGACTGTTGACCTGAGATTCAAACATAAAATACGCCTAAAATTCAATTTTTAGTAAGCCCTGCTTTTTTACCTTGGTTGTCATGTGGTATAAATCCCAAAATCCGGTATATCCTGCTTTATGAAGCCTTTGAAGAATTTTTGCACGTTTTTCCACTTCAAAATACATCTCAGACCTCTTATTTTCAGGAACACCAAGTAAGGTTGCAATCTTTGACTCAAGAATGTAGCTGCTGCCTCTTCCGGGAAAGTCAAATTCGTCCGTAACAGGATTCCATACAAATACTGCCACAAATGAGAATCCGTGAGTATCGGGATCGTAACCAACAAGTTCATTTATACTTAGCATGCGCCTTACCGTATCACCTGAAGGTCTTCTCACTGCACTCTGTATAATTACAAGGTTTAGGTTATCGACGTGTGTCATAGGAATATTGATAGGTTCACTGCAGAGACGCTGAATAAGTTTTTCCACCGATGCAGCGTGAAATGTGCTCATTACAGGGTGTCCGGTCTGCATTGCACCGAATGCGACAGCTCCTTCAGAACCACGTATTTCACCGACAAGAATGTAATTTGGACGCTGACGAAGAGCTGCACGAAGTAGATCAAACATTGTTATGTCACTGCCTTCGCCTTCACCTTTTCCTTTTCCCTTTGAGACCTGTCTTGTCCAGTTTTTGTGAGGAACCGTCAGTTCCGGTGTATCCTCAATTGTCACTATTTTGCTTTCCGGTGCAATAAAAGTGGTTATGGCGTTGAGAGTTGTTGTTTTTCCACTTGCAGTTTCTCCGCTTACAAAAAGTGACATTCCGAATTCGATGCAGATCCAGAGGTACCCTGCAACCATATAGTCCGTGGTCTTCCACTCAATAAGCTGAAGTATACTTGCAGGTTCTTCTGAAAATTTACGGATGGTAAAATTGCTTCCGTTCTTTGAAATTTCTGTTCCGTAAACTATGTTTATACGCGAACCGTCAGGAAGGGTAGCATCAACTATAGGATTTCTGAAAGTTATCGGCTTTTTGATGCGTTCAGCCAGTTTTATTACAAAATTGTCTATCTCCTCAGAATATTTAAATCCAACCGCAGATTTAAGTCCTTTAAAGATCTTATGCTCTACAAATATAGGGCCGACCCCGTCGCACGTTATATCTTCGTTGTAAGGGTCTGCAAGAAACGGGTTTAATATGCCCATCTCTATTTTGTCTCTTATTAATAGATACTCAATAGAGCGGTACTCTGCCAGAGTGAGGATGACTCTTCCGTCCTCTGTCTGTGGAATTTTGCTTCCTGCAAGTTCTGTAGTCTCTTTTTTTGCGGTAAAATCAGTATTCAGGAAGTGGACAATTTTATCTTTTACTCCTGTATTTCCATCTGTCTCACCAGTAAGGGATGCATAGGACTCTTCAGGTTTTTTTATGTAGACTACTTCTTTTAATACCCTTTTCAGAACTTCTTTCCTTTCTTCCTCTGTAACAGGGTCTTCTTCCAGAACATCAATAAGATCTATAAGTTTTTTCTCTATCAAAGGCATTGCATCTGAGACAGAATGAAGAAATGAGGGCTCTATTGGAATGTAATAGTTTCTTACATCGTCCTGGTCCGGGAATATGTGGATAAATGTGAATTCATTTACAGGGTATATGACATTTGGGTTTTCCATACTTTTTAAGTCTCTTTTGAGTTCAGAGAAAAAAAGCGGGATTCCATAGAGGTTGACCGGAAACATCTGAAGGTATTCAAGAAGATGAGGACTTTGAGCTACGTATTCCTTTGCATTTGCAGGAAGCATTCTGTAAAGGGCAGAGGATTCATAGTTTGAATAGATATCTTCATCCTCATCAAGCTCCTCCGGCTGAAAAGGAAGATTTATGTTAGCACTTAGAGATGATCCCATATTTTATCATGTCTCTCCTTTAGACTCTTGCAGTTGACATTGGAATAATTTTCATGCCATATCCCGGGTGGACTTCAAATGAAACGACATTTCCTGTCGTTTTTCTTGCTCCTCTTACTTTTATGACCTCCATTACCATGACGTATTTGTCACCTACAAGGGCTTTTTTCATAAACAGGTGTGCATCACAGATTGATCTAATTCTTACAAGTGTGTCCTCTTCAAATGCATATGTGTGAAGAGTTATCAGGATAGTTTTGCCATGATCCACGAGATTTTTGCAGTTTGTCAAAAACGCCAGAAGATCGCTTTGTGATGTTGATTCGGTCAGAAGTGTAAGAGAGTCTACTACAATCACTTCGGCTTTGCTGTTCTGCATTTTATTTATAAGTCTTTTGAGAATTCCCTGCATCTCAGTTTCACCCCACTCAAAACCAATTGTATGCATGGGAAATATTTTCAGGTATCCCCATGCAAAGTAATCTGAGATGTCAAGGCTCATTGACTCCATCTGGGAAAGAAAACTTTTTGCAGTGTTTTCAGACGTAAAGAGTTCTACGTTAAGACTTGCCTTCATTGCACCCCATATGATCTGCTGAGTCATTACGCTTTTTCCGGTATCGTTTTCACCTTCTATAAGGGTGAGTGACCCGAGAGGCAGTCCGTCAGCCAGTTTTTTGTCTATTTCATTATTTCCTGTGGAGAGTATTTTTCTATCTTCTCCACCTATCAGGTCTCCAAGATTTTCTTCTTCTTCGTACATTTCAGGTCTCACTTTTTTTTAGTTTTAATCTGACTTATCCGATCACTTGCTGAATGGAGATTATTTTTATGTATTGACATATGATGATGCCGACACTCCGTTGGGAGTTGTCACCTGTACCCACAGGGGTTTTTGTCCGGGATATTGTACGGAGACGTTTATTGTTTCCTGAGGATCAAGAATGCCGGGGTTGAGGATATCGGGTTTGATTAAGATGATGCTCCATTCTCCTGAACTGTTTCCTGTCATGTAGTGCAGCGGGGCAAGAGCAGAATTGTTTCCTGTGTATATGTCCCAGTATTTATATTCTGAAATCTCTGCATTACCGTCATTTAGAATTTCGATATACAGCAGGCTGGATGATTCATTCACCGATATGTTGCTTATGTCTATGGATGTTCTAAGTCGCAAGTCCTGCAGGTTTACTTTATCCTGCTGGGCAACAGAAACAACTTCAGCTGTTGTCAAAACCACTGCAACAAGAAAATAGGCGGTTATAATCAGAAGAATCAGAGCAAATGCCGTTGCAATAATTGTTGCACTTCCCAATTTAACCACTCGTCGTAAATGTTTTGGATATGCTTACTCCGTTTGAAAGGGTAAAGCTGAAGTACACATAGTTGCCGGAGTTCCCAGGTATTTTGCTACTCTTAACTGTTATTTCAAGGGTCTCATGAGGGTCTAAGTAGTCATTTGTGTTATTGATTATTTTGTAGCTCCACTCTCCGTCACTCAGAGTCCCTGAATTGTCAAGTGTCATTAAATCAAAGTCCCCTTCGGCTCCTATAAAAAGATCTGATGAATTTATCATATTTGTGCCGATTTTCGAAGAACCTATATTTTTTATCCAGATTTTTGCGTCAGGACTTGCAGCATAGTTGTTGATAATTGTTATATCCGTTCTGAGACGTTCGTCCGCTGAATTTGACGATTCGGAAAAAGTGGATGTTGCCTGGAATATTATCGGGAAAAAAGCATTTACAAGTACCGCCGCAGCTACGATCGCAGTTATAAGAAAAATTGCTGTTGCAAATGTTTCACTTGACATGTTATATAAAGTATTAATAAGTCTTTTAGCAGGTCTACACTTTTTCGAGCAGGTCTATCCAGTCGTCTTCTGATGTATTTTCCCCTGTTTTTTTGTCTGAAGTCTCTTTTTCAGAGATCTCTCTTTTATCCATCATGACTTCGATCATTTCCCTGTCAAGTGATGAGTCTTCAGGAAAGAGAATTCTGTTCAGAACATAAAGTTCAGCTACAAATTCTTCAGAGCTTATTTCGTGGAAGTCTCCTATGGTTTCAGGCATAAGTTTTGAAATCTCCTTTACCTGGTCACAGGCTGTTTCGTTTATATATCCCATAGCCTTGTATGATTCTGTCATTATAAGAAGTCTGTCCTGACCGTATTTTTTTACCATCCTGCTTACCCATTCAAAGAGTCTGTGGAGTTTTTGGAGTCTGGGTCTGTCCTTTTGTTTTGTATCAACAGGAATTTCTTTTGCATTTTTTTCTATATCTTCTATTTGCTTTTTAAGAAGCATCATTGAATTCTTGTCGGCTGGGACAGGGTAATTCTGGTTGATACTATCGTCAGGATTATTTTCTGGAAATACCTCAATGTCAGACAATGTATCATCAGGAGCAGGAGTGACTTCCGGAACAGTCTCATTTTTGCCTTGTGTTTCATTTTCATCAGGTTCATGTTCTTCTGACAGAACCGGAGGAAGTCCTGCCTGCGGCAGTGAATTCGAAACGATAAACGGATTTTCTGTTTCGTTGAGTCTCTCCCTTAGATCAATTAGCAGTTTTTTAACGGATTTTTTGAGGAGATCAACTTCATCCTGAAGGTTTTGAAGCTTTACTTCCGGATCGTCGGCTGATGCTGCGCTTATAATATGGTCAACCTGCGACTGGTTTATAGCCATGATTATATTTATTTCTCTCTCAGTATTTAAAATACTGTTTAATGAATTTTATTTGATATGCGAATCATTCCGCGCTAAAAAAAAGGATATATTTTTTAAATTTAGTAATTGCCTGATTAATATAGAACATTTACTTTATCAATCTTTGAAGGAGCCTTACGTTTTATACCATAGGAAGAGCCTTTTGCAGGTCTTACCTCAAGGCTGAATTCTTTGTTTCGTGCAATCTCATTGCCAGAATCCAGATGCACATAAATTGTGAACTGCTCCTGGTTTTCGAGAAGTGCGCCTTTGTCTCCGTTTGCTATATCAATAATTCCCCATTCATTAGCTCCTATTGAGCTTTTGTCGACAACTACGTTTGTTGAAGTACTTTTGATTGCCGTTACATTATTAATTTTTGTAACGTCTTCGTCTGTTGAGAAAGTCATCGTCGTTGATGCAAAGTCAACTGGCGAACCGCCGGCTGTAAGGCCAAGCACAAACCTTAACCCGTCCATTTTTGCATCAACTCCTCCGACTGTTGTGCTATTCCCATAAACATCACCCATTACTTCAATACTTGATGATGTCTGCCCTACACTTGTATATACGACGTCTTGTGCCTTTTGCGTTGCAAAGAAGCCTGCACCAAGTATAACGTATGAGAATATTGAAGCCGTCACAACAAAGGCAATCAATACGATAGCAGCTTCAAGACCCGTAAATGCCTCTAAATCAAGTCCAAGAAACTCAAAACTGCCTGTGTCTATAACCATTCGTATCACTTCCTTGGTCTGGCGTTAAAAAAAATTTAGTATAGGATATTGACCTTTTCTATCTTTGCAGGAGCACCACGCTTTATTGCATAGGTTGTTCCCTCCGGAGGCTTGACTTCAATGGTGAACTCCTCATTTGGTGCCACTGCGGTGGAGTCAAGTTTTGCATAGATAGTAAACTGCTCTTCATTTTCAAGAAGTGCGCCGTCATCACCGTTTGCTATGTCAATAATACCCCAAGTGTTCGGGGCGCCACCCTGAAGATCTGACAGTGTGTCGATTACGCTTCCTGAACTTGAGATTTTTGATGAATTTATAAGATCAACGATAGCTGTTGTGTTTGTGAATACAAGGTTTGTGTTTGCAAAGTCAACTGATGACCCTCCCGAGGTAAGTCCTACTACAAATCTTACACCATCAATGTATGAGTTTGTACCGTTACCGTATACGTCACCGAGAACTTCAAGGCTTGATGAAGCCATGTCAACACTTGAGTAGACTACCTGCTGTGCTTTCTGTGTCGTGAAGAAACCTGCTCCCAATACAACGTACGAGAAAACTGCGGCTACGACAACGAATGCAATCAAGACAATTGCAGCCTCAAGACCGGTAAAACCTTCTTCTGATTTGAATAATTTAGCCATTCTTCTCATCTCCTTAGTAGAGTGTGTTTATCCCCTGAATCCTTGCAGGTGCCGACCTTGCAATTGTGTAGGATGTCCCTACAGCCGGGCGCAGATCAAGAGTGAAATCCTGGTTTGAAGAGATATTGTCTAGTGGGTTTGCTACAATAACAAAATGCTCTTCGTTTTCGAGGAGAAGATCATCGCTCTTGTTGTTCTTTGCAAGTACAACTGACCAGTTTCCTGGGTTGACGTTTTTCGGTTCCGAATCCCCTGTAACTATATCAGCCTGTCTTTCCAGTTTGCTTACGTTATCAGCATTGCTGAATGCAATTGTTGTCTGGCTGAAATCAACAGGTGAACCACCTGCTGTAAGCCCGACCGAAAACCTGATCTGATCAATATTGACTGAACTGTCTCCGTCATCACCGATACCGTATACATTACCCAGAACTTCTACGCTTGAACTAGCCTGGTCTACACTTGAATAGACTACCTGCTGTGCTTTCTGTGTCGTGAAGAAACCAGCTCCCAATACAACGTATGAGAAAACTGCTGCCACAACTACGAATGCAATCAGTACAATTGCAGCCTCAAGGCCTGTAAAACCTTCTTCTGTGTTTATTTTTAGCATTACAATTCCTCCAATTATATTATTTTCATTAACATTTCCTTATGAGAGAGTATTGGATCCCTCCAACCTCTATCAGTAGTATTTAACATGGGCATTGTTTAAAAATTTTATTTATTTGTCATGAGTACGTTAGACGTATTATAGGAATACGTATGAAATTCACGAAATTTTATTTCGATATTTTGATAAAAGAGAGTAATTATTTCATTTTTTTATTATCATTCAAATGTCATCGCATATTTTTCCATATTTTGTGAATCCGGTGTACCTCCCGGCGCTATAATATTTTTTTCAAATTAAAATAGTGTTATGAAAAATGAGTGATTTTTTAAAGTAATTTATTCATTGCAATCTGAAACCAAAGTATTTTCTTGATTAGACTAAAATCAGACCCTTTTTGTTTCCTGTTATGCAGATGCCCCCCTTTTCTTTCACTATGAATGTGTTTTCAATACCAACCATGCCAATATCTTTTATCCCTTTTTTGGGTTCTACTGCAAATGTCATGTTTTCATTAACGGGGTCGTCAAACCCTTTTGCAATAACAGGCATTTCATCTATTAAAAGACCTATTCCGTGCCCCAGAAATCTGACTTTTCTGTCTTTGTACCCCATAAAATTCTCTTTGAAATCATTTTCAAGGCTTTCCATAACAGACCGGTATATTTCTGAGGGTGTGTTGCCGGGCTTTAGCATTGAGGCAATCTGGTTTTGTATTTCAACACATTTGTTGTGAATGTCTATTGCGTATTCCGGCAGCTTTTTTTGAAACATGTATGTCATGGTTTTATCGGTCTGGTAACCCTGATAACCACACCCTACATCAAGATATACAAGGTCACCTGGTTTCAGTTTCCTTTCTTTACTGCCTAAAACAGGTGCATAGGGGCCTACACCACGGTTTCCGCTGGCCCCGTTGAAATATGACGGGTAAATTGAACTGTCCCCAAAACATATATGGCCCATCATGATTTCAGTGTCGAACATCCCGAACCTTACAATTCCCTGGTGACCTTCATCAACGAATACCTTGTATAGTTCGGTTCCAAGTTCAGCCTCACTCATTCCTTCCCTGAGCATTTCAGGAACGAGGTCTTCTGTTACATGACGGTGGATTTCTCCGGATTTTATCATAAGATTCAGCTCATAGCCGGTTTTTACTGACCTGGTATCAGCAATCTGCCTGTCTGCCGAAAGGGTTTTGTCAAAATGGAAATGTTTTAAAAATCTTTTAAGCTGTGCGTATGATATCACTTCGGTATCGGTGTACAGGGATTCCCCTTTTATGTCACAGTCTTCTGCGGCATCACGAAAACTCTGCATTTGTTTCAGGTTGCTGAAGCAAGACTCGTCTTTTGCACGTTCGTAGCTGTTTCTTACGTAAAAAACTGGTTCTTCATCCCTTGGAATAATCAGAACTCCGTCCTGCATTGTCCCTGTAAAGTAGTACTGGTTCACCTTACCGAAAATCACCGTATATTCCCATTCAGGGTTTTTGGAGTCCATATTGTTGTGAAAATATTTCATTCTTTTTTTAAGTTCGCCTGAAGGGATTTTATTTTGCATAAACAGTTATTTTGGAAGAATAGCATAATAATTGGCATTCAGGTAGGTAAACCTGAAGGATTTTTATCCCGCCGCTTATTTTAAGAGAGGATTTCTACAAGGCCGATTGAGCCTAAGAACCATGAACAGACAAGGATCAGGATAGAAAAAGAACTTCCTGAAGCAGTGCATCTGAAACTGCTTGATTTAAACGACGTTACGAATATAGCACTTAACAATTATCTTGAAGAAATCAAAAGATAGACAATGCGAGGGAGGGGATTCGAACCCCCGAATTTCTACAAAACGGGATCTTAAGTCCCGCGCCTTTGGCCAAGCTCGGCAACCCTCGCATATTTGTGTTTTTTTAATTTAAATGAATCAACTCTTTATTTTAAGCATCTGATCTTAAGTCCAACGCCTTTGGCCAGGCCCGGCAAACTCTCGCCGGTGTTTTTTCCCACATTAATGTGGAGTATACATATTTCTCATCCTAAGAAAAAAAGATAACTGATTTGATTTTCATGCCGGACTCATCCGGCATGTTAATATCCGGTTTATTATACAAGGATAAAATACCCGATAATCGAGAAAACAAAGGCCAGCAGCAGTATTGCAAGACCCAAAGGTGCAATAAATGTGAGCATTGCGTTTACCGAACTTGCAAGCTGGGATATCCTGTGCGAGCCGAAGACTGCTATTCCTTCGCACCAAGCGGTTGTTGCGCCGCAACTGGCAGGAGAAAGGTCTGATATTGCTTCTTTTACAGACGATAATACATACGGGAGTATCTTGTCTGCCGGTATTTTATACCCGACAGGATTTTTTCCGCTGAGCGTGTTTACTACATGCGAGTCGGTGGTCATAAGTTCGCATTCGTCAACAAGTTCTAGGATTTTGTCCCTTAAGACTTTCCTGACACCGTTTAACATGTTGTTGCCGTCGAAAAGAACATAAGCCGTTGTGTTTCCGTTTGTCCTGGTGACAAGGACCTGTATCCCGATGTCTCCGAATCCTTCTTCACGCGTAAAAGGGACTTTTATATGTGAGACCCCTGCCTCAAAGTTCTCCTGTTTTTTGTTAAAAGACTCTTTTCCTGCGAGATCACAGACTTTCATGTACTCATACGCCGTAAGAGATGCGGGCATAACAGGACTTGCTACTTCAACCATGCAGTTATGGGCGTCTACAAATGCAATATGGTTAAACCTTTTGTGCCCCTCGGACATTATGGAAAGACCGATAGGATAGTCCACGTCTTCGGTCATTTCAGGGTACCTTGTGCTTATAAGAAGAAGGGCATCACCAAAAGGCTGTGCCAGGACCTGGACTGAACCGTATTTATATCTCTCTGATCTTCCGGCTGTGCTGCTGTAAACAATTGTGTCTTTCGTTTTTTCGATTGCGGATACGACTTTGGGAATTTCGTTTTCGGATATGAGGTTGAAATCATGTGTTGCACATCCGTGCGCAACGATGGTTTCACCTCCGAGGGATTCGTGAAGAATCCTCGGAAGGTTCCCTCCACCTATCTCTCCCATAGGGCCGGGGTGAAGGTTGGGGACAGTAAACAGGATGTCTTTTTTGTCTTCTCTTTTAAAGAAAAGTGTGACCTGTGGGACATATACATCTTCTCCGATTTCATGAAAAAAGTCCTCAAGGGATTTTGATCCGTCGGTGTTGTGGGCTATAAAGGCGTTGATAAAGTTAAGAGCGCTTATATGAAAGTTTTTCTTTAACGGCCTTTCTATAAGCCACAGAAAAAGAATTACACCAATGCCGAACAACAGGTGAATAAGAAGAGCACTAAATGCAAACATGATGTCAAAATAAAATATTCCGGGAATTATTGCAAAAAAACTCTGTGTAAAGGCTGGAATTATCATATGAGACATTTTATAATCTGCAATCGCTACAAGAACAATCAGCCTGATTGCAAATATAAATCCTAATGATATGGAAAATAAAAGCGGAAAAATCCCTTCAAATACCAGAAGAACCGGAAATAAACTTATTATTATCGAAAAGACCGTGCATGCAAGTGCAAGAAGAGCCGACCTGTTCCATGTAATTTTTTTACCGAATATTTCGACAAGCGGCTTTGTCAGGATGAAAGCGAGAAATGCCGGAATAAAAAATCCGAAAAAACCGAACAGGTGAATGTCATTATTTCTTATTATACTTGCAATGTCAAGAACCATCCCAAGAATAAATATAATTACAAGAGATCTCGGCCATGAAGGAGCCTTGAACAGGAACCTGCTGAGACCTTCAATTTTTGATTCACCAACCTGTGCCATTTAATTAATACCTTCTTTGATTTATGGTCTATTGGTTTTCAGGTTTTGAAAACTATTATTGTGTATATAGATTGTTCAGAGCTCACCGAAATACTTTTTATATCTTTCCAGCATTCGGTTCCAGTCGCAGAGGTTAGTCTGGCATCCCGTTTTTTCAACTGCAAAAGACGCGGTTGTTGTTCCTATCTTGCAGCATGTTTCTTCAGAACAGCCTTTTTTGTATGCCGTAAGAAAACCGGCCCTGTAGGCATCTCCGGCGCCTGTAGGGTCTTCTAATTTCACGGGAATTGCAGGAATTCTGAAAGTGTTTCCGTTTACGTGAAGCTCACTTCCCTCCTCTGACATGGTTATTACTGAAACGGGAATATTTTTCAGGAAATCTGTCTTTTTAATCCCGGTTTTATCACACATTCTTTTGACTTCGTGCTGGTTTGCAAACAGGATATCAATGTTTCCGATTATTGATATAAGCTCTTCCTTTGTGTATTTTATAAGGTCCTGGCCTGGGTCAAATGAGGAAAATTCTGCTTTTTCCGCAACCCTTACGTTGAATTCAGGATCTGATGTTGCCATATGCACAAATTCAAGGGCTGGTGCATCTTCGGTCTTGAAAAGCTCGGATGCACCCCATTCAAATACAGTGGTCTGATCTCCTCTGGTATCATTGAACAGGTAGCACGTGGCGGTGTTCTTGTCTTCAGAGACGAAGAAACTGCCTGAAACACCGAGTTCTTTAAGCCATTTGTCGTAGTTGCTGTTCTCAAAATCTTTTCCTACAGCACTTATTAAAACGGCATCTCCGCCGAGAACTGCGATTCCTGCGGCGATATTTGCTGCACCGCCTCCAAAATAGATTTTATGATCAAGTACGGGAACCGAGTTGTGTCTTTCCGGAAGTTTTGGTAGAGTAAAAATATGATCAATTGCAGTATGTCCTACAACTGAAATCATAATTTTAGAGCTCCTTTATTTCCAGGACTTTCAGCGGTACATCGCGAAGAGCCTTTCCGACGACTGACTTTGCGATTCTGCCTGCATGTTCCTTTGATTCGGCTTTGAAGACCTTCATTTCAAGTATAAGGCCGACAAGTCCCATATTTGCGACAACAAGTGCGTTGTTCAGCGCTTCCTCACAAAACGGGCAGATAAGCTGTCCTATTTCAATATCAACAAATTTCGCGGACGGGTTAAGGCGTTTGCCTGCTTCACTAATTGCTATGCCTATTGCATCGTCAAGAGTGTCTACGTCTTTGACAATCCATGCTGATTCAAGAGTTACAAGATAATCTGACATTTTTTTTACCCTGATTTACCAGGTTTCTTCGTGAACATGTTCACTAATCGGCATTCTTTCCGCCCTGTATTCGGGAAGGGTGCCGTGTCCAATCGCAAGCAGCGTTACTGGTCTTGCGTGCTTTAAAAGTCCGAGGATTTCTGAAATTTCATCATCGTCGAATGCCCCTGTCCAGCATGTCTGAAGTCTCAGTGAATGTGCGGCAAGCATCATATAAGTAGCTGCAATAGATGCGTCTTCGACTGCATATAGTATGCCTCTCTCACCATACTGCGACATCGAACGGACATAGTTTGCACAGACGGCCAGAACCACTGGTGCCTGTATTATATGCTCCTGCCCGAAGGCTGCATCTGAAAGGTCTTCTTTTATGCTTTCATCCGTTACGATAACAACGTCCCAGGACTCGCGGTTTCCTGCACTCGGGGATTTTCCGGCACACTTAATGATATAGTTCAGGTCCTCATCCGAGACAGGATCGCTGCTGAAATCCCTGACAGACGATCTTGTTTCGATAAAATCGTAAAAATCAGACGAATTCATTTTCCGATAACACCTGCCACGCCTGCTGTGCAGGAGTAGTTGCTTTAGTCATGGCTTTTCCTACCGCAAGAGAAAAGTCGTCAAAATCTTCGTTGTCAATCATGTTTTCACTATTTTCCAGAATGCCGGACGCCTCCAGAAATTCGGCTTTTTTACTTTTGTTGTAGGCTATTATAAGATCCTGATTTATCGATCCTATAAGTATCTTAAGCATTCTTTTCGCACCGGTTTTCTCTGCACCTTTCAGCTCGCAGAGTACCGGAATCATCTGTGAAACCGTGATAAGATTTGTCTTGACACGTTCTGCAAAAAGGTAATTCTGAATAGCTTCTTTTGAATTCATCACAATAAACCTACCTTTGTTCTCTCAGCAAAAAGTGAGACCTTTGTTTATTAAGGGTCTCATTTATGTTCTTATTTGGATTTGGCTTTTGCGCCTTTGATTGAAGCTGCAGAGCGTTTGATGCGCCTTCTGAAGCGCGGATCAACCTGTGGCGTGCGTGAACGGGACTGCTGTCTTCCTCTTCTGCCGCCTCGTCCTGCGTCCTGTGTTTTCTGAACAGCTCTTTTTAATTTGGCACCTGATTTAAAGCGCTGGTTTGGGCCCGGCTTTTTGTAGTTCCCTTCTTTCTGGGGAACAAGCCTCAGCTGGCCTGATACACTTTTGATCTGAGTCCAGGTAGTAATACCAGTTTTTCCCATTTATAACACTTCCTTTAATTTTTTTAACAACTGAACCTGCATTGGATTTATGCTGCAACAACAGCCTCGACTGCTTTTGATTTTATTACTTCAACACGTCTTGTAGGGTGAATCTGCTTTATGCTCTTGAAGATATCACGTGAGATTTCCCCTGACACCATGTCCCTGACAAACTGGTAGTATGACTGCTCTTTTGCCTTGTTGATGATGTAGTTTGTTATCTCAGCCCTTATTGCGTGCTGCTGGCTTGCATCCGCACGGTTAATTGTGAAGCATGTGGTTGTCACACGGAGTTTTTTATCGTCATTTGTAGTCACAAGAACTATACTGTCGATTCTTGAAGTGCGGCGCTTGACCATTGCACGGATGTAGTCTTTTGTGACCTCATGCCCTGCAAAGTCAGTGTATGCTGCATCTCCTGCAACTTCCGTAATTTTAAACCTCATCTTGATATTCTGCTTGGAGTAGTCCTGAGTCATTTCACCCAGTGTCGTCTGCATAACCCTTCCGTAGACCTTTTCGGGTTCGTTTGCGATTGTATCTCCAAGGTATACCTTGTCAAAAGCTTCTGGTGAGTATACTTTAAACCAGTTCTTTGCTTTCCATCCTTCTACTCTTCTTCCTATTTGTTTCCTTTTTGCCATTTTTTCACCTCAAATATTTTTTCTGTGTCCATTTATGTTCTTTTTTTAGCGACAGGTACCAAACCGCATATTTCATCTGCTATTGACAGATTCATCATGTAATCGTCTACTGATGCCACGACAGATCTGAGTTTGTCGTTTTTGATTCTACAGATGACGTTTTTTCCGGAGACTTCAGTATTCATAGATCTAAGGTTGTCCGCTTTCAGTGATTCGGATATACATAAGGGATTCTTATGGTATGTTGTAATTGTCCCTGTAATTTTTATCATTTTAAGCAAAAGTCTCCTTAACTCCGTTTATGAATGTGGAGATACCGTTTTTGTCAAAGTATCCTCCGGCACGGTATTTGTGCCCTCCTCCTGTTCCGCCTGCCTTTTCCGTAATGTTCTTCATAAACTCAGAAAGGTTGCACTCAACTCCGTTCGGACATCTTGCGGAGACCGAGTACTTTTCACCGGAGCCTACTATCACGAATACAGGTTTTTCAAACAGTCTGTCAAATGCGAGTGAATCGGCAACGCAGCTTGCTGCTGCCGGGTCTGAGACCTCAAACACCGGGACTTTTTCATCTATCATATGTGCGTTTTTTATTGAGGATATAACATTTAACCTGTGTTTTACCGCAACATCCCAGCCTTCCTCAACAAATTCGGTCATTCTGAGGCATAGTGATACGCCAAGACCACCTCTTCCGCAAAGGCCGCATGATTCAATTACGGCTGCCATACTGTGTGCGTCGTGAATTGCACCTCTCTCAAGTTCATACGTGTCTCCCCACAGTGAAAGCATTGACACATGATTTGTTTTAGAGGCTATTTTCAGAACAATTGCTGAAATGAGCTTTTCATAGCTGAATTTATCGTCAGCAGCCGATAATTTTACGAGATCTTTTGCAGATTTCATGTCTCCGCTTATTCCGCAGAGGTAAGGGTCTGTTGCGATATTCAGTTTCTCCTCAATATTTCTCCCGGGAAGCGTCATTCCTCTTCCGGGTACAATGAACTGATTTGCAATGCCTTCGCTTATGATTTCGAGGTTTTTTCCAGAGTTTTTCTGCCTGTCCCCGATAACTCCGAGCAGTGCAAGTCCGCTTAAGTCCCTGTTGTCTCCAAGCCTGTTTGCAACAATATATGCAGCGCCTGATGCTGAAAGCTCCGTTTCTCCGTCTATTCCAAACAAACGCGGGTTGACATGATATTCACCATTGAAGCAGGGAATATGATGATCAATTACTATCGTTTCATCCGGCAGATCCTCGAGAGAAGAACCGAAATCACATAATAGCGAAACCTCATCAGACTTTACATCTTTTGGAAGGATCCGGTCCTTTATGGTCAGCTGGAAATTTTTTCCGAGGCGTTTTAGTGCATGGCACATAATCGCGGCCGAAGCTATTCCGTCTGCATCATGGTGACCGTATATCCTGATAAAATCAGAATCGGTTATTTTGTCTGCAATACTTTCTGAAACGGTTTCAATGGACATATTATGAAGTTATCTGGATAGCAGGAACTCCGCTGTTTCCGGCTTGTATGTCCAGTCCTGTGGCATTTTGCCGTTTTTCGAATAATACCTGCCGAGTCTTCTTACTTTTGCCTCAGTAAGATGAAGCTGGCGTTTGTTGTGGAGATCCTTTTTGTTCTCGGTGAGGTGTTTTCTCATTCCAAGCGCCTTTACAATCAGGTTCCTGAGATCTTCAGGGATCTCTGATGCAAGGTTGTTTTCAGCAAGAATCTGTTCAATGCGTTTCCCTGTAGCAAGTTTTACACTTGGAACACAGTGTTTGTCGCGAAGAACAAGACCAATCTGTGCGCTTGACATCCCGCTCTTTCTCAGATCAACTATGATCTTTTCTATCTCTGCTGTGTCCTTGTTGGACCATTCTGGTGCCTCCGTGCGAAGCGGACGTACCGAACTGGACGTTCCGCGTCTTCGGGCATGCATTCGTGCCATTGTTCACCACCTTTATTTTAACTTTGGTTTTTCTGGTATTTTACAGGACATTTTGCCTTTGTAAAAACCGTTCTTTTAACTTTTATATCTTTAATCCTGTAAATTCTGCCTGTTTAAGACGAGGCAATATTATTTTTACGGATTGCATTTCATTTTGATGAAATATCAAGATATGCATGTAAGTCCACAAAAAGAGCCATAACTGACCTTTTTTGTAATCCCATAGCCTCTGTGGCAGTATCTTTTTTAAGACAGATACGTCGGACTTACATTAAAGTCAGCACCATATTTCATGTGCTGTAAATTCATTGGGTCTGCAGATGGATAAATGCATCGTATAATATATTCTTTTTGAGTGTATTTTATCCGTA
Organism: Methanomicrobium sp. W14; assembly: GCF_017875315.1. NCBI lineage: Archaea > Methanobacteriati > Methanobacteriota > Methanomicrobia > Methanomicrobiales > Methanomicrobiaceae > Methanomicrobium > Methanomicrobium sp. W14. The sequence goes on along the minus strand of NZ_JAGGMM010000001.1, from coordinate 841,847 downwards.
TCCTAAATTGAATTCATCAGTTTTTTTGGTTTTATTTGATTGAAACAGATGTCCGGAACCGGGACTACATTTTCATGGAATATCCAATTATTTTTCAATTAAAAGCAAGATTTATAAATTAATTTATCCAATGTTTGAGATAGCAGATGACTTTGCGATAATAGTCTAGCGGTAGGACAGAGGCTTCCCAAGCCTCCAGCCCGGGTTCGATCCCCGGTTATCGCATAAAATGTTTATCTTCTTTTGTGAAATGAATAATTTTTTTATATTCTTTTATAACAGTGGGAATTATCTTTTTCGACAGGAATCATGTCTTTTTTGCTGTTATTAAAAAGTTATAACTATCCTAAAATACAAGATAAAGTTAACGCAAATGAAGAATTCAGAAATATATGCTATTAGTATTCTGAGTGATGACTGTCAGGGAGTATTAAGGGATGTCTCTGATGTGATGGCATCTCATGGTGTGAATATAGTCCTCGCTCAGGCGTCGGTATTCCCGGCGGAATCGGAGAAGAAGACGTCGTTTATCTATTTTGAATTTGAGAATGTAGATAATATTGAGTCATTGTCTTCAGATCTTTTGCGTCTTGAGAAAATTCATTCTGTTAAGACGTATCAGCCTTTGTCCAAGATTTTTGGCAAGAGAGTCATTATTATCGGCGGCGGGGCTCAGGTTGCACAGGTTGCTCTTGGAGCCGTAAATGAAGCAGACCGGCATAATATCCGCGGCGAGAGGATTTCGGTTGACACCATACCTCTTGTGGGTGAAAAGGACCTTGCGGCAACAATCGATGCGGTCTGCCGCCTGCCGAGAGTATCCGTTCTTGTTCTTGCGGGGTCTCTTATGGGTGGTTCAATTTCGGATTCTGTGGAAAATGTGCGTTCTGCAGGGATTCCAGTAATCTCCCTTAAGATGGCAGGAAGTGTTCCTGAACACGCAGATCTGATTGTAACCGATCCTATTCAGGCAGGAGTTTTTGCGGTGATGCAGTCAAGCAGTCTTGCGGTATTTAATATTGATAGGGTAAGGGGGCATGAGTTTTGAGGTCCAAAATAGACGAAGCTGTCTCAGTTCTTCACAGGGATGGTCTCATTGTATATCCTACAGAGACCGTTTATGGTCTTGGATGTGATGCGTTTTCCGAAAATGCAATTCACAGAGTGTATGAAGTTAAAAAAAGGCCGGTTTCAAATCCGATATCTGTTGCCGTGTGCGACCTTGAGATGGCCCTTGCGATTACTCTGATGAGTGATTTTGAGCAGGAGTTTATTGAGAGGTTTCTCCCGGGGCCTGTAACGGCAGTGGTTAAGGCAGGTAGCTGTATTCCCAAAGTCCTTACGGGAGGAACCGATTACATAGGCATCAGGATACCTGACAATGAGACGGCACTAAACATAATCAGGGAGTTTGATGCGCCGATAACTTCTACAAGTGCAAATATTTCCGGTGGAAAATCACCTGTGGACTTTAATGAGGTAACAGTTGTCTACGATCTTTTTGTTGACGGCGGCAGACTTCCCGGAACACCAAGCACTGTTGTTGATCTTTGCAGAAAAGAGGTCATTCGTGCAGGCCCGCAGCTTGATGAGATAGGCAGATACCTGGCGGATGAAAAAGAATGATCTCTTCAGATGATATAATTCATTTTATTCTTTTGAAATTATTCTGTTTTTTCGAGGCTTTAAACTATGAGACCAGTAAAACCTGTAAGACTTAGGGATTTTATAGAGGATACAGACGGGCGTCTTTATGCGGTATCGGTATACGACAACGATCAGAAGGCCGGCTGTGTTTTAAGGTATGTTCCGGATGAAAACGGCGAGAGGATGTCTTCTGATGGCACCAGGTACAAAAAATATGACTTTGAGCAGGCGTTCGGGTATATCAGGAAGTATAAACCTGAATATCTGGATATTGTCCATCGTGTTCCGTATGATGATATAAAAAGGGTTTTGAAACCTGATGAGGAAATTGACAAAGTCACGGCAAGGGATAAGCGTGTGAAAAAGCTTGCCGGAATATTTGGTGTTCCAAAAGGAACTTACGGCTGTACAGGTTCTCTTCTCTGCGGTCTTGAGAATGAGTCTTCTGATATAGACATGGTTGTATACGGGGACTTCTGGTTCACTGCACAGAAAAACCTCAAAATGGCGGTGGAAGAAGGGCGTGTCGGTGCACTTTCGGAAGACCTGTGGAAGAAGGTTTACAATAAGCGTGTCCCGGAGATTGATTATGATACGTTTGTCCTACACGAAATGAGAAAATGGAACAGGGGGGAAATAAACGGTACATATTTTGATCTTTTGTTTACGCGTGGTTATGACAGATTAAATTCAGTCGTTGTCAATAAAGGTAAAGTCTGTGGTAAAAAAACTGTTGAGGGAATGGTCACTGACGCATCTTTTTCATTTGACAGCCCTGCCTTATACTGTATAGACAACCCTGAGGTCTCAAAGGTTCTTTCATTTACTCATACCTACAGTGGTCAGGCGAAGAAAGGGGAAGTTATTGAGGCATGCGGGGTTTTGGAGGATCACGGTTCTGAAAAATGGCTTATTGTCGGGACTACAAGAGAGGCCAAAGGGGAATATATTATCTCAAAGACACTTATTGAAAATAGTTCCTAAAAACTTTTTTGGATATGCCCGGCGGTTAACAGAACCGGATTAATTAAACCTGTTCTTTTTGGATTTCCAAAATTTTGCAGGAGTAACATATATCATGTGGTTTTGCCGGTATGGAATAACGTTTTTTGGTTCCTATAGTAAGTCCGAGAGTTTTTTCGGTTCAGGGACACACTTATCTTTTAAGTAACAGTGCCCGCACGGCATTGTTTTGTTTTTGACGGGAACGTACCCCGATAATATCTTTTTTGCCGTCTTGATTGCATAAAGGGCTTCTCTTCTGTCTCTTGGGGATATTTTACAGGTTTTTGACGTTCCTGAAGGTATGTACTCAAGGATGATTTCGTTAGCGTCCTTTCCGAGTGCCTCTTTTGCACACAGAGAGTAGCATGCAGCACGCACCCTGTCGGCGCTGTATATTCCTATATCGGGAGCAGGGGTAAGCCTTAACAGCGCGATATAAGGTGGTGAATCAAAAAGTCTGTCGATATTGCCATGTATCCCGAATTTATCAGATGATACTCTGACATCCTGCTGCGAAGACCTTGGCCACGGGGAATTTTTGCACTTTTCAATCCATGATGTATAAAGTTCAAATGAATCTTTTGAAAGTTCAGGATTTACGGTTTTTATTTCGTCCCAGATTTCACCGGGGTCCATCTCTTCTCCGAGATGATATGATATCTGTTTTGCGATTGTATAATTTTCGGGCTCTTCTTTTGGTTTTCTTTCCTGTTCAAGCATAAATCTTATAGGACAGATATGGCATGAGACTATGGAGGGGATACTTATGGAGTGCATTGTAAAATACCTGATTATTATAAAAAATCCTTATTTGCTTTAAGATAAATATTATGATATGGAAAAACATGATCTCGCGGTGAATCTCCCCCAGGATCTTGACCCCGTTTATGCCAACAGGATCCAGATAGCCTATAAGGATGATGAATTTACTTTTGTTTTCCTCCATGAAATACCAGGGACGAATCATGCAAGGGCAAAGGCTATTGTTTCTATAAGTCCTAAGCATGCAAAAAATTTTTCAGGAGTTCTTTCAAAGATGATCTCGGATTACGAAGAGAAATTTGGGGAAATAAATACCACTTCCGATTCCAAAAACGGTGTGGATTCAGGTATGACAATCAGGGGCTACTCCTGAGGTTTTTACCTGATTTTTTTACCGTCTGGTTTTTAAGCATGGGAAAAGCAAAAATATGAGTTTTCCTGAGGATTTTATCTGCATGTTTTCAGTATGTTTTATGAGTTTGATGCGGTATTTTCGGGTTTGTGAGAAAATAACGGATGAACCGGCACTGAAATTATTTTATGCGTGCCGGATGAAATAGATCACAGGAAAACCAGAAAGTCCGGGAATAAAATCCACCTGTTTTATAATTTTTCAGGTTCAACATATAGGATAAGTCATTGACTTTGTGCCGTTGTGGCTTAGAGGTATAGCGGCTGATTCGTAATCAGCAGGTCGGGGGTTCAAATCCCTCCAGCGGCTCTCACTGGTTTGGCTCAAAGCCTTTAGTGATTTGATCTTTTTAAATCATCATTGTCGTAAATCGTTGTAGTAGAAAAATAATCTTTGATTTTTTTAATTTACGCTGATGTGCCTGTTTATTTTTATGTAAATCTTTTATTGTACCGGTTTACATTTAATCTAAAGATAAGCCAGATTTGATTGGATTATTTTTGTTCTGCAAATATGAATTCAATTCAGTCCTACAACAGCCTTGTGCATGACGTCTACTGTTTTTCTCAAAGCCCACCCGGCGTCCCTGATATGATAGTTTACTTCTCTTTTTTTCATTGCATATATTGCGTCGCTGTTGTTGAAAGTCTCTGACATGCCGGTTATGTAGAAGTCTTCGATGGCATGCATGTGACTTCTTGCTTCCCTGATTTTTCTTTCTACATCATTTTTGTCAGTCCTTATTATCCTGACTCCTTCTTCCATGCATTTGGTACCTTTAAACAGGGCGTCTGCCATTTTCAGGATATATTCGTCGGGAACAACCCCGAAGGCGTATATCTCCTTTGCAGTTTCGGTGGAGTAATTGAGAATATAGTCCATGTTTCTTGACAGGGAGTATATGTCCTGCCTGTCAAAAGGTGTTGAAAATGCATTAATCAGTTTTTCCTCCATATCATACCGCATACTGTCAACTTCAAGGGCAATTTTTTCAAGATTTGATGGTTTTTCCTGCGGGCTCTTTTTTAGCCATTTTATAAAGCATTCCACGCCGCTAAGGGTTTTTTGCGCCTGAATGTAGAGCATCTCCTCGAAATCATACTCTCTTGGGAATATCGAGTTAAACACACTTTTTCTTTTTTTTAGCCAGTCTTTTGATTTAATTGTCATTTTAATCAGACTCCTGCAACATATGTTAATCCGTAACAGAGCACTGATGATATCAGCATTGTGGCCGGAATAGTCAGAATCATAGCAATAATTATCTCTTTTCCTACTTCCCACTGGACTTTTTTTGGGTTTTCGGCCGCACCCACTCCCAGGACTGATGTGGATATTATGTGGGTTGAAGATACGGGTGCTCCTGCAATCGTTGAAAGACCGATTGCAACACCGGATGATACCTGAGAATCAAACGAGTGAATCGGCTTAATTTTGAATATTTTATTTCCGAGAGTCTTCATAATTCTCCATCCTCCGCTGAGAGTCCCGAGGGCTATAAATACTGCACAAATTATTCTCGCCCACATGGGAACTTCAAGTGTTGCAGAGCTTCCTGCAGCGAATAATACGAGAGCTATAATACCGAGCTGCTTCTGTGAATCGTTGGCTCCGTTGCTGAATGCTATTAATGCAGCTGCGAGCCAGTTGATTTTAATAATCTTCCTGTTAATCGAAACGTTCTGGTTTCTGAGAGCAACCATTGATATTTTGTGAATAATATAACCTAAAAAAAATCCGATTGCAACAGATATCAGAAGAAATACTATAATTTTTACAAGACCTGCAAGTTCATGTCCTGGCATTAAGAGTTCGTTGACTCCCCAGAATACGCTTCCTATGCCTTCTCCTGCAATTGCTGCCCCGATAAGTCCCCCTATTAGCGCGTGGGTTGATGACGAGGGAAGTCCGAATTTCCAGGTGAACAGATTCCAGAATGTTGCGCTTATAATTGCCGAAAGCAGCACTAAAATTACAGTTGGTCCTGAATTGACTGATATAAGTCCTGAAAGTGTAAATGCAACGGCACTTCCCCCAAGTACTGCACCTAAAAGCGACATTCCGGCGACAACCGATATACCCTGTTTTGGTGTCGCTGATCTTGAGGCTATAAAAGTTGCGGCAATAGAGCTTGCATCCTGAAATCCGTTTGTGAATGTAAATGCAAAAGCAAGGATTATTGTAGCAAGGGCAAGATCAAGCATTTCTGGTGTTTCCTCTTATGTATCTTTATATCCTTTTTTATACGATAAACCTGATTAGAAGTTATTTTTAACTATTTATGAAAAATTTCTTTGAAGTATGCTTTTATGCATGAATTGATTTTATCATGGTTTTTGGAAGGTTGCCTCTTGTGAGTTTTATTCTTTTGGTGTAATTGAAGAGTATTATGCTAAGAATGTTAATAAATTTCTTAGAATGTTTATATAATCCGAATCACAAAATTTTTGCAGAAATATGGGTAATACTTATCGTTTTTGCTTTATCAAATCGTGGAAATTTCAGGTTCAAACCCTATATATTTAATAATTAAAAGTGCAAATATGTAAAAGCGACATTCCAAAAGGGGCTCGTGGTCTAGCTGGTTATGACGTCGCCTTTACACGGCGAAGATCTTGAGTTCGAATCTCAACGGGCCCATGTTTCATTCTTGTTTTGTAAAATAAAGACCAATTCATTGGTTGTTTTATTTCTAAGTTCATTTAAAGCGTTATCTGTAAATCTGGAAGCATTTAGGTCGTTATTCTTAATATATTCGTAATTCTCAGGGCTAATCGTAATATACAATTTTTTTCTAATTCGATGTATATCGCGTTTTTTCTTTTTTTCTCTATTTTCCATTTCTCTTTTCTCCTATACGTATGTGTACGTACACATACGGACATTTTGGCTTACTACAATGTCAGTCTGAAGGGGTAAAAATAGCAGGTTCCAAAAAGGTTACCTGTTTTTAAAAGTTGGGACATAGGACAATATCCTATCAAGTACCTTATATATTATGAAATACTATGTTACTAAATACGTTTAAAAGGAGGATTTATAACCATGGCATTAAATGTAGATGAAGACCGTGCAAAAGAGCGTTTTGAAGAAATTGCCCTAAAGCACCATTTAGACCCAGAAATTCTTCAGAGAATAATGCTCGAAAGGAATAAAGGTTATAATAACGCGGAAATAGCAGAGCGCTTAGATTTGAATAAAAATACTGTGGGAAAATATGTTAGTGCTCTAAACACGATGAGTGATGAGGATTTAAAGACGCTTCTTTTGATAATTGCACTCATAGGTGCAGGTGCGTTTCTTCTGGCATTTGCAGCTACTATGATGAAAACGTCTGAGGGGAATTAAGATGAGTCAAATTTGTAGGGGGAATAAAGGTCCTCCGGGAGGTGAAAAAGATTAGAAGTGATTCAAAAAGAACTTCTCGAACAGTTCTTAATGTATGCCCACCGCCAGAAGCATTCAAGCCGGAAGCAGCTCCTGTGTTGATTGCTCTGGGAGTAGGAATTATCTTAGGTTATGCTTTTGCAAGACATAACTAAACTTAATCTATTTTTTGAAGTGATAATATTTACGTAACTCACATCGAAAAGGAGTTAACAAAGGGCGGTATAAGGAAAATTTAGAGGTGATTTAAGGAGTTATGTTATGCATTCAAACCAGAGTCCATTCCCGTTTTAATTGCTTTTGGTGTTGGTATGTTTGTTGGTTATTCTATTTTTTGCCGCTCCCTATACCGCAAAAAAGTATCTCTTAAAGAGGCGTATAAAAGGCGGGTTCCACTGTGGGAGAGTCTTTTAATCGTATTATCCAATAGTGAATTATTAGATTAACTTAATACAGTTCTTTAAGATGATAGAGGCTGAGATAAAACGAAATGTAGAGGCTTATCTTAAGAAGAATCCCTCTATTAAAAAGGCAGTACTAGATAAGATAAAAAAATGCCTTGAAGAATATTTATTCGTGAACGTAACCACATGTAACAAACATGAATTAAAAGGAAATTGCAAGGGTTATTGGCGGTTGCATGTTCCGTATAAGCATGTCGTGATTTACGTTATTGAAGGAACCAGGCCAAATAGATATGCAACAGTTCTAAAGATAATGACTGAAAAAGAGTATCATAATTGGATCAAGTCTTGTTAAAGACCTAATCTTTTTTCAACTACTGATAATTTAGAACCCGGTTCTTTACGTAATCTTTCCAGCTCTTCAACGGCTGCACATTTTTTGACCGGTTTGAGTTCCCGAATTAATGTCTTTGAGATTGCTTCCCGCCCTAGTCTCCGAGACATCAACTCTTCATATGCAGTATCTGATATTTCTATGGTCCGCATTGTACCAGTATCTATTACCCGAAATCAAATATTTTTTACGGTCAATACTAATGTCACACTTTCACCCCGCACAGGCAAGATGCTAAAGATAACTGTTTAAATTTTATATGGGGTTTAGCCTTTGTCCCAAATTACAGAAATTAAAAGTGCTGATGCGTCCCGGTTTACGAACAGAGGCAGGCAGAAATATTTCCTGGTCGGAGGCGGACAGTGTGGAGCTAAACCGGCACGGGATAACAGGAATTTTTAGGATAGATGAATATAAGCAGTTTTATTGAAACGTGAATACAAATCTGGTATAACCCCGGAGTAATTATGGCGTCTTACAGTAGAGATATAATTCTTTTATTTATGGCAGTAATGGCAGGGTATTATACCGGAAATAAATATGGAGTATTTCCTGTATCTCTTATAATTTCGGCTTTAACAATTATTGTAGTGTACTACTGTCTTGATTTTGTTTACAAAAGGGTAACTGGAAAAAAAGCGTAAATTCACTTGTGATTGTCTGAATTATTTTGGAAACTGCACAGGTTCAATTAATAACCACTTAGGTACTGAAAACTTAAATGCCGACTATCAAAATGTGAAATTAAGAATTATTTTGATTTTGGACCTGTAACCAAAACGTCTATTTTTGATGCCACTTTGTTTAATATAACAATATCTGAGTCCAGACTGTCTTTATTGGAGAAAACCGTTATTTTTCCGCCACTTTTTGATTTCACAATTATACTACATCCACCGGTAATGCCCATGCATTCAAGTTCATTTTTAAACCCTGAGATTTTTTTAACTGTTCCCTGCTCTCCTGCTGTCATCTCAGATGCTTTTTTTATCATTTTAATATCATCTTTATGAGTAATTTAGTGAATATTAATGTCTGCGTTTTTATCTTGTCCGGTAATATCCCCCGACAGGAAATGGTTTGTGGATTTTTTTGTGATATTTTGCTTCCGGTAAAATATCATTTGCATGAAAAAATCAGAAGAAATTATCGCCTTAAAATATTTAGTATTATTTTAATTTCTCAGGCTGTCCAGAGAAACAATTGCCCCGTAATTATAGGGTTTTGATAATGACAAAGACCCCTGGACAGAATCGGTGGGAAGGTCTGCAACCGCATTTTTGATATTGTTAGGATAAACGGTTGTTTTGACCGTCTTGTATGGAATCCCGGCGGCAATTACATCATCTTTGCTCCGGGGATTGAAAGAGTACGGGACATCAGCGTAATTGTACGCAAAGATGGTCGAAAAAATCTCCATTCCCTTGCCTGTTGTACCCAAAGAATTTGTACTGTCAAATTTTACCGTGACAACCAGCGTATTGCTTCCTGAATCACTTGCATTGATAGTCGTTTTTGTTGAATATATCCCGTCGTCAACGATAAGAACCGGTTCTGTTACAGTGTAAACGGCCTCTGTAGGGGTGGCGGTAACTGTGGCAGCAGATGCAGCAGGACTTGCAGTGGCCTGTGTATTTGTTTTTACACTGTCGGTCGTACACCCGGAAAAGAATACAAGTGCCATAATTATTAAAAGACAAACCATTGTTAGCGGACCAGATATTTTCATGCATAAAAAAAGGATTTCTAGGATAAAAAAATATCGGCTTTTTGTTACTGCAGGGTCAGGATAATCCCATAGTTGTATGGCTCATCAGGGTTTATAGAATTTCCATCCGGTGATTTTGAGACCTCTATTCTGTCATTATAGACGTTATCAGGGAATAGACGAATGTTTCTTGATTTATACGGCACACCCGAATCAATAATGTCATGAACATTCTTGGGGTCAAAATTTTCCGGGGCACTGTACGGGTTGTACGCAAACGCCGTTACTACTATATTCCATCCGCTGGAATTGCTGTTGCTGTATACACCCGTTTCTGAAGAGTTTAATACATAATATACAAGAACCGCAGAATCTTCTGTTGCCGGAACCGCACTGATATTTACCATAATATCATCCGGAATGCCGTCTCCTCTTACAACAAAAGGCTCGTCATGCACTAAAACTGACGCAGTGGGGGTAACCTGAGTTACGGTGGTGTTTTCGGGTTTATTTAAAATGCTGTCAGTTGAAGAGCATCCTGAAATAAAGACACACGCTACAATTGCAGCCGCAATCAAAAGGACAATTTTTTTGTGCATATTATTTTTCCTCCTTTTAATTGGATTGTCTTGTTTGGTTATATTTTTTAGTCATAAGGACAATCTACTTTATAAGATAGATATGAGTGATAGTGAATACCCGACAGCTAATGTCGCAGGCAGGGATGTACCCTATGACCCCGAGCAGCTCAGAAAGATAAATGAGCACCCGTGCTACAGCGAGCAGGCCTGTCATACCTCCGGAAGAATGCACCTTCCCGTTGCACCAAAGTGCAATATACAGTGCAATTACTGTGTCCGCGACTTCGACTGCGTAAACGAAAGCCGTCCCGGTGTCTGCAGTGAATTATTGAAACCGGAAGAGGCTGTCCGGCTGGTCCAGAAAGCCCTGGAAGAGTACCCATACATAAAAGTGATAGGTATAGCCGGACCCGGTGACCCCCTGGCAAATGAAGAGACATTTGAGACACTCAGGCTTTTGAAAGAGAAGTTTCCAACGCCAATCAAATGCCTGAGCACAAACGGTCTTCTTCTCCCTGAAAAGATAGATGAGCTTGTAAAGTACGATGTCGGAAACCTGACAGTAACTGTAAATGCTGTTGACCCTGCTGTAGGGGAGAAAATCTATTCATTCGTTGAATGGAACGGAAAAAAACTTCAAGGAAGAAAAGCGGCGGAAGTTCTGTTGTCGCAGCAGCTCAGGGGAATTAAGATGGCTGTTGAAAGAAAAATTCTCGTAAAGGTCAACACAGTGTATATTCCCGGTGTCAACGATGATCATATCGTAGATATAGCAAAAAAAGCATCGGAACTGGGTGTATTTACGTTCAACCTGATACCCGTTATTCCGCAGTACAAGTTCAAGGATGTTGTGCCCCCTACTCATGTCGAAAAAAAGGCAATGCAGGACAAGTGCTCGGTTTACATAAAGCAGATGAGGCACTGCCAGAGGTGTAGGTCAGATGCTATCGGGAAACTCGGGCATGACGTTCAGGGATGCCTTTACAGTAAGGAATAACTTATTAAAATCCAAATTTTTATTTTACAATCCGGTTGAGCATGGCAGTATTTTCAGAAAGTTCAAAAGTTTTTGCGGTTCAGATCTTCCATAATATAACAAATAAACCGAGAGCTGTGAGTATAATTCCCATTATAAGTTTCAGTGCCTTCTTTTTGCTGCTGCGGAATTCATCAATCTTTTCGGGTGAAACTCCCAGGTATACGGCACAGGTTATCACAAGAAGGGGCAGGATGAACACTGCGTTGTATAGAATCAGGTAAGGGAATCCACCGTAAAACGTCATTTCTGATGACAGAAGGCTTATTATGGCAAGGTATATTCCTCCTGTACACGGAAGTTCAAACAGCCCCACCAAGATACCGAGCAGGAATGCGGATGTAAGTGTGATTCTCTCTGAGACTCCTGATATTATTCTCCTTCCGGTTTTGGATATGGACAGTGAAAACGGAAGGCTCATGTCTGCTGCTTCGCAAAGGCTTATTATTCCGGCAGTTATTGCAACGAGTCCTGCAAAAATTGAAAAGATCACTGAAAATCCTGCAAATTCAACAAAACCCATTATCCCAAAGCCTGCAAGCGTATAAAAAATAAAAACAGCGCATGTATAGATAGCCCCGGTCAGTAAAATCCCGCGTTTTGACCCTGCTGACATAAGGGAAATAAGGAGGAATACAAGGACTGCAAATGCACAGGGGTTGATACCGTCAGCAAGCCCTGCAAGGGCGACTGCAAAATAATTTATGGTTTTTGATGAATTATTTCCGGTCTGCGTGTTATTTTGTGACTCAGAGCCTTTATCAGTCCACTTCTTTTCATATTCCGCGTTTGGAATAAGGCCTTCTTTAATCGACTTAAAAACATCACCAGAGTTTTCTGATATTGAGGAGACTCCCTCAAGGACAACGGTTTTTCCTGTAAAAAGAATAGGGTATGCAGGGAAAGGGATATTGTATTTGTCACCGAATTCGCGTAAGAGTGTCAGGTTTTCTGACGAATTATAGGTGTCAAAGTAATACACTTCAATTTCAGGATATTTATTTGAAAAATCTTCTATTACCGGAAGAGCCCTGTGACATGCACTGCAGTACCTGTTGTAAAAAACGTAAACAGCATTATCTGAAGTTGTATTTTCCTGTAAAAATGTTTCATTGTATGAAATATCACAACTTAAGCCGGACTCTCCCGCAGGGCCTGCTGAAATCCCCGGTGTTAAAATTAATACGGCTATAATAAGAATTAAAAAAAGTCTGCCTGTGTTCCCTGCACAAAAATGCATTTAAAGTATTAATTGGACGGCCGTTTATTTAAAAATTAATCCGTATCTGTAAATGTAGAGTATCAAAAGATCATTTATTCAAAAAAAAGTCACCGTTTACGGTGTTGCCGTTTTGCTTTAAGTACCCGTTTTGAAAAAAATTGTTTGGTTTAGTTTCCTCCGGCATCATAGATGTTTGTCAGGTATTTTGCGAAGAATACAGTTAGAAGCGGAGTAAGAATAAATCCAAGAATTAATCCGAGGAATGGTACAACACTAAGAATTGCTATCACTACGGCGAATATTACGGCGATGAACCACAGGAGAATAAAGTAGCCTATGTACCCAAGCCATCCTGTACCTTCCTGTACCTGTTTGTTTAGTGCGCTGAAGTTGAAGGCTTCACTGATCCTGTTTGTCTTACCGAGGCGTACAAGGCCCATGAACATAAACAGCGCAAGAATAAGAATAACTATACCTATTATGAATATTCCTGTGACGGTGCCTAAAAGTCCAAGTATCTCATCGAACCTTCCTGCTGTCGCAAAACCTGCAACTGCAGAGAAGAACGAAAAGATACCTAGTATAAGGCCTATAATAATTGCCGGTATCATATACAGAATGCATGTGATGTTAAACTTCCACCCGTCTATGAACAGTTTCCCCCATTCGTTAACTTCAGGTGCTTTTTCGTTTCCTGCATATACTCTTACCAGATAACCGTTCATCAGAGGAACAATCCAGAGAGTTAAGGACTGAATTACTGCGCAGACAATCAGAAGAATCCATTTTGTCCATTCTCCGACAAAACCGTTCTTTGTGTAGGAGAATGCACTGTTTATAATGTCTTTACCCAATATTATCACCATTAATCTTTAGGTTTTTAGAAATGCATCTTCTTTGGATTTAAGCCAATCGCCTTGACAGCCTTTTTGGCTTTAAAAAAGTTAATGTGTTTAAATAAATCTGGGTTTATTTGAAAGCTTTTTTGGAGTGTACAGAGGCCTTACAGGATAGTCACTGCATTCCGATTTAATATGCCCCACAAGTTCTTCAACTGTATATTCCACTTTTTTGGGCACTTTAGGTTTTGATTCCTTTCTTACTGTAACGGTAAGTTTGCCTGATTCAGCTTCGCTGTCCCCGAGAACCGCGACATACGGCACCCAGTCCATTCCTGCTTCCCTGACCTTTTTACCTACACTCTCCTCGCGGTCGTCTATGTCACATCTTATTCCTGAATTATTTAGTTTATTGCAGAATTCCTCTGCAGATTTCAGGTGACGCTCTGCAACAGGAACTATTCTTACCTGCGTGGGTGACAGCCATACCGGAAGCATTGGCACATCCTGCGATGCAGTATTCTCAAGAAGGGCGCATATAACACGTTCTATTGAGCCTGTAGGTGAGCAGTGCATGATTATAGGATAAACAAGTTCGTTTTTGGTATTGTAGTATTTTATATCAAAGCGTTTTGCACTTTCAACGTCTATCTGGACTGTCGGGTTTTCGATAGGCCTTCCCTGGCCGTCGATTGCGGCAAGGTCAACTTTTGCTATCCAGTAATGGACACGGTCCGAAAGAGTCTCAATAAGCATGGGGGTATCCGACATTTTGACAATCTTTTTCACCCATTCTTCGTTCTCTTTGTAGAAGTCTTCTGTGCAGCGGAAAACCCCGGCAAGCGGGTACTCAAGGTCTTTTCCCGTTTTCCACCCGATTAAAAGCTGTTCCTCAAAGCATTTGAGGGTTTGTGCCATATCTCCACACATTGAGTGCATATCCGGCATCGTGAATGCGCGCAGACGTTTAAGGCCGATGCACTCGCCTTTCTGCTCATGTCTGAAGGCGTATGTCGCAAGTTCATACATCTTCATCGGGAGGTTGTTAGGCGATACGTGCATACTGTGCATAACCGAGAACATACCGAAGCATGCTGCAAAGCGGAGCATCATATTGCGGTTTCCGGATTTGAAGCGGTACTGCCTTTCACCAAATTTTGCCGCATGCTCGTTGATTGCAGAGTTCCCGAGGTCATACATAATCGGTGTTTCAACAGGCATTCCACCATAATCCAGAACAAGTTTAAGGACATAGTCGGCAAGGAGGTCACGGATGACTTTTCCGCGGGGCATCCAGCGGTGCTGGCCCACATCCGCCAGGGGTTCGTAGTCCACAAGTTCTTTCGAGCGCATAAGTTCTACGTGGAGAGGCTCTCCGCCGAGTTCAACTCCCATCCCTGTCTCTTTTTTTATCAGTTTTCCAAGAGGGGTATTGTCAGCATAATCATGGAAGTCCTTTATTTCGCCCTTTGGGGTAATAACAAAGAATTTGTGTTCGACCTCTTTTTTCTCAGGTTTGTCTGCGGCATCCTCAGGGGTTATCGTCTTTGACAGCTCTGAGAGCGGATGCCCTTTGCAGGAGAGAGTAAATGCCTTGTACCAACCGAAAGGAGCACGTTTGACGTTAAGACTACTTTCTTCACGGCACGCTTTTTCGACTCCCTTTAAAACTTCTATGGCAACGTCCGGTGAAGACAGGTCGCTGGAAAGGTGTGCATACGGGTATATCATTACGTTTTCTACACCGAGTTTTTTTACCGTGTCCAGAATTTCGTCTTTTGTCTTTGAAATGATATAGGGGATATTTTCTTCATCGATGGACTCTACCGCACAAAATACCGTAAGGGCTTCTTTCATTGAGTCCTTAAGTATTGCCTCCCCCTCCGCGGACGGGGTCTTTTTCTGTGCAGAGTATTCTATATTGTCAGAATGAATTAACAGAAGTCGCATTTTTTGTTTCTCCAGTATCCTTAAAAATTGGTGTCTTTCTGTATTTAGGTTATCGTTATATTACCGTGTCCTGTTTTTTATTTTCATAATATCTGGACAGAGTAGCATTTTTCTGGTGAAGATATTTAGCGTCGCCTTTCGCCCCGTAGGGGTGGAGAGAACGCTCGGTCGTGTAAAAAACAAGCTGCCCTACAGGCATGCCTGCATAAAGCCTGACAGGCCTCTGGTTGGCGTTTGCAATTTCAAGAGTAATCGTTCCGGAAAAGCCTGCGTCTATCCATCCTCCGGTCTGGTGAAGGGTTATACCAAGACGCGCTATGCTGCTTTTTCCTTCAATTGTCGCTACAATATTGTCAGGGAGAGTAATTTCTTCGAGAGTTTCTGCAAGCAGAAAACTTCCGGGTTTTATATCAATGAATTCCGCTTTCTTTTCGGAAACATTTGAGCATATCGAACCGCCGTCATAAGGGTCAATGATGTCATCGCTCTCTTTATACCATACAAAATGATTTCCAAGGCGAATATCAAGAGAGTTGGGCTGTATGAATTTCTGGTCGAACGGTTTAATTCCGATAAAGCCCCTTTTGATGTGGTCCTGAATTTGCCAGTCAACAAGGATCATGTTATTCCAACATTTATTGGCAGGATAATCGGTTAAAATTTCCTGAAGAAAAAAGGTGAACTGCTTTGAATTCTGCGAAAAAAATTTTTATGGATTTTTCAAAAAATACGTCTGTAAAATTTTTCCGGATTTCCTGTTTTTTTAGTTATCCGGACTACCTTCAGAAGACCCAAAATTTGATTCTGTTTCATTTTCAGGTTCGTAAACACCTTTGATGATGTTTTCGGTTCTTCTTAATAGGCCGTGGAGAGTAGACGCTTCGCGGGTTGTAAGAGCAGCTCTTCCGAAAATTCTTCTGAGCATTATCATTGTGTTTTCCCTTTTGTACTCGCGGTGATCGATTGTATCCAGAAACTCACTGAAATGACTGTACAGGTAGTCCATTTCGACCCTTGACGCAACACTGTACGTTCCTGGCGGAATGTTTGCGAGCTCGTACACAACTACACCTACTGCATGTGAGATGTTTAGTATCGGGTATTCGTGTGATGTAGGAATAGTGCATATAATATCGCATTTTGAGATTTCTTCGTTTGAGAGGCCCCAGTTTTCCCTCCCGAAGATTATCGAAACTCTTCCTTTGATGTCCTTTATCCTTTCCCTCAGTTCTGCGGGGGAATAATACGGCATGCGCATCGATGTTGAAACACTTTTGGACGTTTCCCCTGTTGTTGCGACAAGAAGGCTGCTGTTTTTGATAACATCATCAAGCGACTCCACAATTTTGGAGTTTTCCAGAACATCCCTTGCGTGTGATGAACGGGCTATTGCTTCATCGCCGATTTCAGGCGGGTTTATAAGTGTTAAATCAGAAAACCCAAAATTTTTCATAACCCTTGCAGTAAAACCTATGTTTCCTTCGTAAAGGGGTTCGCAGAGGACAATTTCTATTTCCGGCATTTAATGAACAGCTTCTATTGTCTCTTTAAGTGTTTTGACGCCTTTTTCATAGACGGCGTTTCCGACTACTATCGTATCTGCATATTTTGCCATTTCCGAGGCCTTTTCTCTGGAATTTATTCCCCCGCCGTAATAAAGAAGGGATTCATTTATTGTTTCTGAGACAGCTTTGACAATCTCCGGATTTCCGTATGTCCCTGAATATTCTATATAAACAACCGGGAATTTAAAGTATTTTTCAGCAACCAGAGCATATGCGCAGACGTCTTCTGCGGGAAGTGTACATATGGCTTTTGTTACTTTCCCGACAGAGGAATTGGGATTAAGTACAATGTATGCTTCAGGAACAACCATGTCCCATTTTATCTGTTTGTCCTTTTTCACCCAGTACTCGTGCTTTCCGACAATCCATGTAGTATTCGGAGAGTTGAGGACACTGGGAACGAACAGGCCCATAACCCCATTGAATATAGCTCCGCTGGGATCGGCCGGCTCTATGACCATAGGAACATCGTATGCTTTTACCTGTTCGCGCAGGCATGTAATGTTTTCACGAGTCACGTTGAGTGTTCCGGACAGCATCAGTGCATCAGTTCCGCTTGTAACTATGTCTTCAACGCAGTTTTCGGGAATGTGTTTGTCGGGGTCAAGTTTTGTTATGTGTTTCCAGTCTTTCCAGTTGTCTTTCATTGTCTCTCACTTTTATCAGTTAACACTCCGCCTGGAGTTTTTTTATTTTTTCTTCTGAAATTCCGGTTTTCTGGTAGATATAGGATGAATCCGTATTTCTCAGCTTTTCAGTGTCTGTAATCCCTGCAAAAAATAGTTTTTCAATCATTGATTCGCCTATTCCGTTAACAGACAAAAGCTCCTGTCTGCCTGATTCAAAAGCCTTTTTGCTTATTTTTTTGGGTTTTTTTGCTCCTAAGGCATCACAGATCATTCCGACATGCTTATAGACAGTGTCGATGTTGATTCCTGTTTTAAGGCTTAAGTACGCAGGGCTGATACTGCAAAAGTCCTCTGGGGAGATGAACCCTGCATCTATGTATTTTTTCAGGCTCACAGACGGGATTCCGTAACCTTTCAGGAGGTTTGTGTTGTGTATTACTTTAGCCTCCAGGATAAGAGTCTCAGCTTCTTGTTCGCTTAGATGCATATTATGGAGTGTTTTCTTGTCACTCTCTGAAAGGTCCGAGATGTTGTTTATTCCTGAACTTATTATGGCATTGAGGACTTTTGCATGGCTTCTCCCCCTTTTCGGGGGAATTATTTTTCGGACAAACTTTTTCAGTTCCGCTCTTTTTCTCAAAAGGTCAAGGACCTCATCGGCGTCACTTTTCAGTTTTTCAGCCAGTTCTTTTTTTATTTCAAGCTTTTCTTCCAGGATCGCCGGTTTTGTATTTGCAATTTCGTATACCGAATAGACATGAACCTTGTGAAGCTTTTTTACAAGTTCGTCTGTCATACAAGGCATAAGTTTCAGCGCTTCAAGGTTTGAATCGATATGACTGCACAGGGGGCACCCGATATCCCACGGCCTGGCTCCTTTCCTGATGAGCTTTATATGATTAAGCCCGTGAACCTCGCAGATCTTGTCATCCCTTATTGCTTTTCCCCACTGCGCAGACGGAAGTCCTATGTTGAACGAACAGTCAGGGTAGCCTGTGCAGCCTATAAACTGCGCCATTCCCTTTGAAGTTCTCAGCATAAGGTTTTTCCCGCAGACCGGACACTTGCCGATTATCCTTTCCTCGGCTGTCCTGTCCATAATGTCGTTGCCAATATTCTCCTCGTTTACTTCAAGTTCGTCGAATATTTCGTGGAGCATATGTTTTGACTCTTCGACAACGTTGGTCTTGCTGCGCATACCTTTTTTGATGTCCTCCATATGGGATTCAAGGGTCTGCGTCATGTCAGGCTTCGTGATAAGTTCGGCGTATTCCTCGAGAGTCTCGGTAACGGCTTTTCCGACAAGGGTGGGCTTTAATGGTGATTCTTCAACGTATCTTCTTGAAATGAGTTTTCCGATTACGTCATGACGAGTGGATTTCGTTCCCAAGCCGAGCTGCTCCATCTGCATAATGAGCTTACTCTGCGAGTAGCGTGGCGGGGGCTGCGTCTCCTTTTCATCGAGAGTTACTTTCTTGATTGGAAGAATTTCACCCTCTTTTATGTCAGGAAGGATCTGATCTTTTGCCTGGCTGTAAGTGTATACGTGCCTGTAGCCTTCAGTTTCAAGCTTCTGTCCAGTAGATGTATACTCTTCGCTTCCGGCGTCGAACAGAATTTTGAGAGTTTTCCACATTGCATCCGGCGACAGCGTTGCAAGGAAGCGGCGGACAACAAGTTCATAGACTTTCCATGACTGTTCGTTCATCTGGGACGGATTTGCAGCTCCGGCCGGGTGAATGGGGGGGTGATCTGTACTTGATTTTTTTCCGCGGGTCGGCTCTTTTCTTTTGTTCTTCTCGACCCATTCGGCTTCGCTCTTAAAAGGCGTCTTTTTAATCTCCGAGATTATTGCGTCAAGGTCCAGTGACGGTGGATAAATAGTGTTGTCAGTTCTGGGGTAGGATATGAAACCGTTCATGTACAGCTCTTCTGCAATTCTCATTGCATTTGATGCACTAAGCCCCAGACGGCCGGCGGCGACAATAAATGCAGTTGTGTCAAAAGGTGTCGGTGCCGAGTCATTCTTTTTCCCTTCCTTTACCTCCTTGACGGTCAGGGGTTCTCTGGTGTTTTCTTTTGCGCATTCAGCCTCTTTCAAATCCCAGAATTTACCTGATGTATGTCTTGCCTCAAAGCTTTCACTGTCTTTTTCCGTAGTCAGGCCTAAAAGCCAGTAGGGTTCCGGGACAAAGGCTTCTATTTCCTTTTCCCTGTCAACTATCATCCCGAGAGTCGGGCTCTGGACCCTGCCGACACTTAATATGTTGTTTCCGCCTCTTTTTGCGGCAATACTAATGAAACGGGTAAGTGACGCACCCCAGACAAGGTCTATCTCCTGTCTCGCCTCTCCTGCAGATGCAAGGTCGAAATCTATTTCAGTGGGGTTTTCAAATGCGTTTAATATTTCCTGTTTCGTTATTGCGCTGAAAATGGCCCTGTTTATTTTGACATTTTTGTTGACAGACCTGACTATTTCGTATGCCTCTTTTCCGATAAGTTCTCCTTCACGGTCATAATCAGTTGCAATGGTTACAAGTGTGGCTTTTTTGGCATATTTTTTTATCAGGGACACAATCTTTTTTTCTGTCGGTTTTTTAACCATTCCCGCGTCTATTAAAGTTCTGGGAGTGTGCACCTCGCTTCGCCAGTTTGAGTAACCTTCCTCAAAGTCAATCTCGACGACATGACCACGAAGACCGATTGATATGGAGTCATTAAAAAAATATGAGCTTATTCCTCCGGTTTTATCCGCGGTAACCTTATTGCCGCCGGCTAAAAAACCAGCTATTCTCTGTGCAGCTATATTCTTTTCAGCTATTATAAGGTGCATTAAATGAGTTCACTCCATTTTTGAAAGGTATGCTGAAATCATTTTGTTCAGGTTCTTTGGGTCCGCACGCCCCTTTGTCTCCTTCATGACCTGCCCCACAAGGAAGTTGAGGGCATTGCCCTTTCCGTTTTTGTAGTCAGCCACTGCCTGGGGGTTTACCTCAACAACGACCTTGATTATTTCGGAAAATTCATCGTCTGATCCTTTTGAAAGACCGAGCCTTGAGACGATGTCAGAAGGCATTTCACATTCTTCTCCGTTTTTGATCCTGTCAAGCATAATCCTTAACGCATCGACGGCAACCCTGTCAGTTATCTCTTTGTCTTTTAGAAGTATGATAAGGTCCTTAAAATTGTCCTTCGGAACCGAGTCAATTTTCATATTGCGGTAGTAAAGCTCGCCGAGAAGAGTATCCGCAATCCACGTTGCGCAAAGTGCCGGTTCGCACTTTGCAATATCCTCGTAGAATTCTGCAACTTTGATGTCGCCTGTAAGTGTCTTCGCGTGGTTTGTCGAGATGTTGTACTGTTCTATGAACCTTTCGCGTCTTGCGTCAGGAAGTTCAGGCAGGTCAATCTTTTCCACCCACGGCTTTACCCTCAATGGC
Organism: Methanomicrobium sp. W14; assembly: GCF_017875315.1. Lineage (NCBI taxonomy): Archaea > Methanobacteriati > Methanobacteriota > Methanomicrobia > Methanomicrobiales > Methanomicrobiaceae > Methanomicrobium > Methanomicrobium sp. W14. Next base: position 820,866 of record NZ_JAGGMM010000001.1, on the reverse strand, counting down.
GGGAGGTCGGGTTCAGGGAAGTAGCGGTAGTCGTTTTCGTCCTCCTTGCTCCTTGAGCCTGTGGTGATACCTCTTCCTTCCTGGAAATGTCTTGTCTCCTGCACTATTTCCTGGCCTCTCCTGATGAGGCTTCTTTGTCTTGTAGTCTCAAAGGTAAGGGCCCTTTCGACACCTTTGTATGAGGATATGTTTTTGCACTCAACACGGTTGTGGCCTTCAAGGGAGATGTTTGCATCGACACGTATGGACCCTTCCTTTTCGCCGTCGAAGACGTTGAGGTATTCAAGCGTTGCACGCAGTTTATTTAAAAAGCGCCTTGCTTCTTTTGGTGAGGATATGTCAGGCTCGGTTACAATTTCAATCAGGGGGATGCAGGACCTGTTGTAGTCGACAAGAGAATACCCCGCCCTGTCACGGGATATTTTGTGCACAAGTCTTCCCGGGTCCTCCTCAAGGTGTATTCTCCGTATCCTGACGACTTTTTCATGGCCTGCGTCGTCGTCGACGGTCATTTTTCCTTCTACTGCTATAGGCTTGTCATACTGGCTTATCTGGTAGCCTTTGGGAAGGTCTGGGTAGAAATAATTTTTTCTGGAGAATTCCGAATATTCAGGTATTTCAAGATTTAGCGCCTTTGCAACTTTCAGGGCATAGATGACAGCCTGTTTATTAAGTTTCGGCATTGCTCCCGGAAGTCCCAGACAAATCGGGCAGACATGCGTATTTGGCTCATCGTCACGGTAGTCTGTTGAACAGCTGCAGAAAAGCTTCGTCTTTGTATTCAGCTGGCAGTGAATTTCAAGACCTATACGCACCTTAAGGTCTTTTACATCCTTTGTTTCAGCCATTTTTTACATTCCCTCCTGTTCGAATGCAAAGGCAGCATCAATGACGGTCTCTTCGTCAAAGTGCCTTCCTATAATCTGAAGACCTACAGGCATCTTTTCAACTTTTCCGCAGGGGACCGATATCGCGGGGACACCTGCGAGGTTTGCCGGGACTGTGAGGATATCGCTGAGGTACATTTCAAGCGGATTGCTTTTTTCGCCGATTTTATATGCTATGTTTGGCATAGTCGGCCCTGCAATCAGGTCGACTTCTTTTAGGACACGCAAAAAGTCCTTTTTGATGTTTTCCTTTGCGATTTTCGCCTTTGCGTAGTATTTACCGTAATAACCGGCTGAAAGCGCGAAAGTTCCGAGAAGGATTCTTCGTATGACCTCTTCACCGAAGTATTTTCCCCTGTAGTCCCTGAATTCGTCATGCCAGCTTCTTTTTGCATCAAGTGCCGGGCCGTACCTGACACCGTCAAACCTTGAAAGGTTTGAAGAGGCCTCGCTTGTGCAGATGACATAGTATGCCGCAAGGGCGTAGCTCATGGAAGGAATCGAGCATTCAACAATTTCTGCGCCAAGTCCTTCCATTCTGGAGATTGCATTTTTAACGCATTCTGAGATTTTTTCATCAACGCCTTCCCCGAAGTACTCCTTAGGAATGCCTATCTTTTTTCCTTTGATCTCTGGAGACGGTACATGTTCATAGGGCCTGCTGTATGCTGTGGCGTCATGTCCGTCAGGTTTTGATATGACCTCAAAAAGTTTTGAGACGTCTGTAACGTTTGCAGCCATAGGTCCTATTTGTTCAAGAGAATTAGAATAGGCAATAAGTCCGTATCTTGAGATACGCCCGTATGTAGGTTTAAGGCCCACTATGCCGCAGAAAGATGCGGGACACCTGATTGAGCCGCCCGTATCCGTTCCAAGCGCCATTGGAACCATCCCCGAAGCAATTGCGGCAGCGCTTCCGCCCGAGGAACCTCCCGTGACACGTGACTTATCACAGGGGTTTGTGGTTATTCCGTATGCCGAACTTTCGGTGGTGGTTCCCATTCCGAATTCGTCCATGTTGGTTTTGCCGACAACCGCCGCACCTTCGTTTTTCAGGAGTGTTACCACGTGTGCATCGAATGGGGGTACGTAGCCTCTGAGAATGTTTGAGCCGCATGTTGTCTCAATGCCCTTTGTTGATATATTGTCCTTTACGGCAACAGGGATGCCAGAGAGTTTTCCGTCTCCGTACTCAGATGATTTGATTATTGAAATAAATGCGTTGTTCTCGTCTTTTGCGTCAAAGGTGTATTCCGCCATTGTTACATCACCTTTGGTGCTTTTATGTAGCCTTCATCAGTTTCGCCTGCATTGGACAGGGCTTCCTCTTGGGATAGCGAAGGTTCTTCAATGTCTTCTCTCAGGATATTAATCAGATCTTCGTCTGTTATCTCAGCGGATTCAACCGTGTCCAGAATATCAAAATATTCCAGAATATTATTGAACTGATCAGTAAATCCTGCCAGTTTTTCTTTTTCTATAGATATATCGGCAAGTCTGGCTATGCCTTCCACTTCATCTTCAGAGACCATTCTTGTAAGAACCTCAAATTAAGTGATCTATGTACCGTTGCACCGAGTTTTTATAACCGTTGTCCCGTGCAAGTTTTTGTATTTCCTTCATGACACCGCTGCCGTACTGCATAGCTTTCTTGCCGTAAAAGGCGAGATCCTCACTCATATGCAGGGAAGCAACCTTTCTTAAGGGGTATTTCCTGATGCCGCCAACTACCATTTCTGATGGGGGTATGGCCCTTGCAGCGCGCACTACCCTAACATCTAGATACGGACATGATATATAGGTGTTGTTTTTGCAGGCAACCAATTGATCTCTTTTTCCCTGCATTGAAAGGCCTTCAAAGTCTTTTTTAAGGGTCTCTTCTATGTTGTCGGTTTCAAGGTACCTGGCGTATCCGCCGAAGAGTTCGTCTGCGCCCTGACCTGCCAGAACTTTCTTATATCCGTTCTCAGATGTCCATTTTGTTACGAAAAACATTGTTGTGGCAATTGACACTTCAACCGGGGTTTTCACCGGAATTACTGAGATTACCGTCTTAAGTGCGTCTTCGATGTCACTTTTCCGTATTTCAACGAAGTCTGCGACATTTAACCCGAGACTTTTCAAAGCCACTCTTGCATGCCTGAGGTCATGTGAATCTTTCAGACCAACGGTCACGCAGGGTCTTTGCGCAAGCTTTGCGATGAGAGCAGAATCGACGCCTCCTGAAAAAGCTGTTACAGAATCTTCGCGTCTCAGGTCTACCGCTTTGATTATTGCCTCTTCAAGAGAGAGGTCTTCGGTACGAGGGAGAATGTTATTTTTTTCAGCTCCCCCGCAGACAATTTTTCCAGGAGGGCAGTCTCCCTGTATTATTCCGAATAAGTCCCTTGCTTTGCAGTCGTCCCATTCGATAAGGAATTCTCCGCCGAACCCGGCAATATTTTCCGGTTTGTCTTTTATAACAGACTTAATCTCATTTTCATGCAGGACCCTGCCGTTTAATTCCGCCCACCCTTTGATCTTCATAACTGTCACATCCCGAAGTCGAACAGTGTTGTCCTCGACGGGTCTACATCGTTCCATTTCATTCCGATAGCCTCAATGATCCGTGATATGGGTTGTTTAATGCTTTTTTCCATCATGGTCTCCCAGTCTATCACGAATTCCTCCGGCACCTGGTCCGCGTATTCAAAGTCCAGGACATCGGTCTGGGGGTATTTTGCCGTAACACATTTTATATAGACTCTCTTGGGTTTGCTTCCCCTTTTAAAGTCGGTACCAAGGTTTTTGTTTGAGTAAATGGCTCCTCTTACGTGTGCGTCCTGGTTTTCATACGATTCAAGGTTCTTTCCTATACCTCCAGGAATACCGATATCGTCAAGAGAATACCTGCCTTTCCTGTAGTTTCGGATTACATCTCCAAGATATTTTTTAAGCTCGGCACTGTCGGCGCCTTTTAAGATGAGATCCATTACATTGTGCTGGACCTCCTTTGTAATGTGCGGTGAGTCGCTTCTTTTCATTTCAAAGCCGATGATATCAATTTTGTCAACGTCTTTACCCTCTTTCCAGATCAGGTATCCTGCATATCTTTTTTTCTTTCCGGCTTGGAAAAAACGCCTGTAAATTTTCTCGAATTTTATCGAAAAGTAGTGATGATCAGCACCGAGTTTAGTCTTTGCAAAATTTGAATAACTTTCATTTAATACTTCTTCTATGGCAAGGGCGGTTTTTATTGTCTCTTCCTTGTTCATTTCTGGAAGCCTTATCATACAGGAGTCAGTATCCCCATATATTACTGTATAACCGAGTTTTTCGATGACAGATCTCGTGTGCTCTATAATCGCCCTTCCGACGGAAGTTACGGCCGAGCCTATTTCCCTGTCGTAGAGCCTGAACCTTGCATATCCACTGACACCGTAGTAGGTGTTCATTATGACCTTGAGTACGTTCTGCTGGAGGTCAAGGAGAATGTATTCGTCAGAGCCGTATTCGTAGTTGTTCCTCAGCTTTTTTCTTTCGTCTCTTTCCTTCATGAGGTCGCTGATGATGCTTCTCGTAAGTCCGTCGGGCTTTTTTCTGAAGCGTATCCCGTTAGGTGCATGAAGCTCGCCGTTTATGTCCTTTGTCTCGGGTGAAGCGTTGATTGTCATCATACACATGGGATACAGCGATTTAAGGTCAAGGACAACGACGTTTTCTCTTACGCCAAGGGACGGTTCGAATACTGTTGCACCCTCAAATTCCTCGGCGTCGGAATATCCTTTTGACGGGAGTATGTATTTTCCGAACGCCTTTCTCAGGACAAATATGTCGATGACGTTTGACGAGTTCAGCGTCCTGTCCAAAGGACAGCCAACATAGCGTGCTATTTCCCTGTAAAACTCTACTATATTGTTTTTTTTGTTTATACCTACACAGAGCTCGACATCCTTTACGTTGTACTCGATAAGCTTCTCAGGGTCTTTTTCCCACAGGTCAGAGACCGTCCCCGTGTAACGGATTTTTCCTTCCCCTATTTCCTCTTCTGCTACTGCATCAAGCCTGTATGACTCCTTTCTTGCTCCCTGCATTTTTTTGTAGGCCGTAAGAAGGTCAAAAAGGGCTCTTCCTCTTGTTGGGTTTCTTGCACCCATACCCGGAATTCTTGAAAGACTGTCCTCGCGTAGTCCCAGAACCTCCATTCTTTTCAGGATATAGGGGATATCGAAATCCACAAGGTTCCACCCGGAGATAATGTCAGGGTCTTTTTCTGCAATGTACTCCGAAAGTCCGGCCAGAAGCTCTTTTTCAGTTCTGAATACTTTAAGGATATGGCTGCCGGATATGTTGTTCAGGTCTTTTTTAGTGTCATGGTCATGCGGCCAGAAAAAAGTGGTATAGACATCGTCAAACGAGTCCCAGCATGAGATGCAGTTTATCATCTCTCTGTTTGGGTCCGGAAATCCGTTTTTGTCCTCGCATTCAATATCAAGAAAGCATATTCTTGCAGGAACGTTAACTTTGGCAGGAGAGATTTCATGATAGTCCGTTGTTTCTGAAGTTGTCTCTGGAATTGCATTTACACCACCCGTAAGGCCTGTGTCTATCATGAATCTTGTGGCAAAAGGTATGTCTGCTTCATAATGCTTATAGGACTCACGCATTTCCCTGACGTCACCCGGTTTCGGGGTGATTATCTTTGCCAGTTTCTCGCCGCGTATCGAGAGAAATTTGTCTGAAAATTCGGTTTTTGCCCCTTTCGGGAGGTTAATACTCTTGACCTCGTCTTCGGGTGCGTAGAAATACGGTTCGAATCCCGTGACTATTATCTGGTGCGCTTTACCGGATTCTTCACGCCCGAATATGTGAATAATAGTCCCGCCGGGACTGTTTGAGTATTCGACCTGGTTTATTGCAAGTTTTATTGGTGTCATATCATCTGTCATGTGTCCTCCTGCAAAGGTTAATGAGGTGGTTCGCTGCTTTGGAGAATTTTTCTTTCTCCCATGAGTCCATATCTTTTTCATATATTTTTATTATGCCTTCTTTTCCGATTTTTGCCGGAACACCTATTGACAGGCCTGAATATCCGTATTCACCCTTCAGGCAGCACGAACACGGGAAGATCTCGTTTTTACCATTTTTTACAGCCTGAATAAGTCTGGTTATATTGTACGCCGGACCAAATACAGTCCCTCCTTTTCCCTTTATGACAGGCATGCTTGCACCTCTCATCTCGGATAATATCTCCTCTCTTGTGCCGTTGTCCACTTTTTCTTTAAGTCCTGAGAACAGCGGAACCTGGTGTTCACCGTGTTCACCCAAAACCACCGAACCGTCAGGATTTATTCCCCGTGATTTCAAAAAGTTCCTGAAGCGTGCAAGGTCAAGCTGACCGCCGAACCCTATGCATCTTTCTCTTTCGATTCCGGAATTTCTGCATATATATTCGTTTACAGCATCGACAGGGTTTGTTATGCAGATTAAGATGCCGTCAAAGCCTTCTATCTTTGAGCAGAACTCTTTTGCGACAGGTATATTTTCGCCAAGCAGGTCTGCCCGTGTTTTAATTTGAGGATTCCTGGGTTTTCCTGCTGAAAAAACAATAATATCAGAATTTTTAATGTCTGCAGGGTCAGTTGATATATCAATATCGATTCCAGTATGGATTATGTCGAGTTTCTGTGCGTTAAGAAACGGAGCGTTGCAGTCAGCCAGTGTCAGACTATCTGCTATTCCCATAATTGTGGAAAGATATGCTACTTCTCCGCCGATCTTTCCGGCTCCCATAACCGAGAGATGTGTCATAGTTGATCAAGTTTTGGTTACGCTGATAATAAAATGACTCTTAACCGGACTGTGGTTGTTTTATTTTCTCATTTGTCCCGCGTTTATTCATTAAGTTTTTTAGGGTGCATATCATTTTTTCATGTATATCGCGGAAATGTTTTTTTCTTATTCTTCTTTTTTTAATGGCTGAACGTTTAATGGTCATTTTATTGTTGCTTCTGGCAGGTTTTCATGCCACTGTATGATCATTTTTGTTCTCTCTTGCATGTGGCTTATCCTGTTCGGCGAGTGTTAATAATAAATAACTCCAAAAGTACTTTCAATTCAAATGGTGACTTTGTTAAAAGAGGATAACATCACTGCCGGTGGCGTTAAAATAGATAATCACCTGATACTTGCCGCAGGCATACTCGGTACAACCGGTGCATCTCTTAACAGGATTCTGAATTCCGGGGCAGGGGCAGTTGTAACGAAATCGATAGGTCCTTTTCCGAAAGAGGGTCATAAGGGACCGTGTGTATGTGTCATGGGTAATTCCCTGATAAACGCGATGGGTCTTCCCAACCCTTCGTCAGACTTTAAGGATGAAATTTTCGGGTTGTCAGGAAAACCGGTCATTGCAAGCATATTTGGAGGAAATCCTGAAGAATTCTCTCTTGTTGCATCTTGGTTTAAGGATATTGTACGGGGATTTGAGCTTAATGTATCATGTCCTCACGCGGAGGGCTATGGTGCGCAGATAGGCTGCAACCCCGACATGGTTTTGGAATGCACAAAAGCGGTTGCAAAAACCGGACTTCCCGTATGGGTAAAACTTACTCCCAACGTTACTGATATTACTCAGTCTGGAATTGCAGCCCAGGAGGGTGGGGCCTGTGCTGTTGTTGCTATAAATACCGTAAAGGCCATGAGAATTTCGACTGAGATGAAAAGGCCGGTTCTCGGGAACAAAACAGGGGGACTTTCCGGTCACTCAATATTTCCCATAGCTGTCAGGTGCGTCTGGGATTTGTACGAGGCGCTTGATATCCCTGTTATAGGATGTGGGGGAGTATCATGTGCAGACAATGTCATAGAGATGATGATGGCCGGAGCACAGGCTGTTGAAATCGGAAGCAGTGTCATTGACAGGGTTGACATATTTGAAAATATTAAGAACTCACTTTATTCCGATGACGGGGAAATGCCCGTGGACATTATAGGGTGTGCGCATGAGTGATATTCAGTCATATGCGATGGAGATTACGGAGATAATCGATGAAACTCCGTTGATAAAGACATTTGTATTCGACAAAAAATTTGAGTTCCGGGCAGGGCAGTTCTGTATGGTCTGGATTCCTGGTGTTGATGAAGTTCCTATGGGCCTTTCTTCCGGTAATTCGATTACCGTCCAGAAGGCAGGTCCTGCAACAACAGCTCTTTTTGGTTTTAAAGCGGGTGATAAGCTAGGAATCCGGGCTCCTCTGGGCAATGGTTTTTCACCGTCCGGTAAAGTGCTTGCAGTTGCAGGAGGAGTTGGTGCGGCACCGTTGCGTCCTCTTGCAATGAGTGGCCGGTGTGACACTTTCCTTCTTGGCTCAAGAAATTCTGATGAACTGTTATATGCCGGTGAGCTTTCTGAAGTATGCCGTTTTATGATAGCAACCGACGACGGTTCAAAAGGCCATCACGGTTTTGTTACTGAACTTATGCAGGATATAGACCTTGCTTTTTTTGACACCGTCTGCGTGTGCGGTCCTGAGATTATGATGAAAGGAGTTCTTGATATTCTTGAATCAAAGGGCATTGCAGGGAGAGGTCAGTTTTCGCTTGCAAGGTATATGAAATGCGGAGTAGGAATATGCGGTTCATGCTGTATCGATCCTGACGGGCTCCGTGTATGCCGTGACGGCCCCGTATTTTCTGGAGATGTCCTTTTAAAAAGCAGTGAATTTGGTAATTATTCAAGGGATGCATCCGGAAGAAAAGTCTATGCAAGGGGACATTAAGGCAAATTCCACCCTCTGGGATTTAAATATCTTATTTTATGAAAAATAAAAAAATCAACTATTTAATAATGATTTATTAGCTGTTATCTGTGATATTTTCCACCATTGTTTATGTTGTATGCCCGGTAAATCTGCTCTGTAAGAATAAACCTTGCTATCTGGTGGGTGAACGTGAGATGTGAAAGGCAGAGCCTGAAATCCGCTCTTATTATAAGTCTTTCAGACACACCAAGGCTTCCGCCTATGGCAAAGACAATTCTCCCCTGCCGTGACACTTCAAGTGTTTTTATTTTTTTTGCAAGCATTTCCGAGTCAGTAGTGTCTCCTTTAAGGTCAAGGAGTATAAGGTAATCGCCGTCTTTTATTAAAGAGAGTATTTTGTCCCCTTCTTTATCCAGTATCTTTTGTTTTGTCGGTAAAGACAGCTTATCAGGTATGCTCTCGTCGGAAATTTCTGTTATTTCAAGGTTTGTGTAGTTTTTAAGGCGCCTTAAATATTCATTTATTCCGTCCCTGAGATATTTTTCCTTTATTTTTCCGACGGCGATAATTATGATATTCCCTGCCATTTCAGAAGAATTCCCCCGTATTCAGTTTTTCTAGCTCCTCAAGGTGGTTTATATTCGTAAATGTCCTGAGGTCAGGATCGATGTCTCTTAGAATTTCCACATTAATATAGCATGACTTCATACTCTTGATCATTTCCCGAAGGGACAGAGATTTATGCGATTTCATGTAGTTTTCAAGGGCTTTTTTCTTGTAAACGGCATGCAATGGTTCAAACATCCTCTCATTCCAGCACGGTATTACGGCATCGTAGTTCTCAGCCATTTCAAAAAGCCTGTTGACTACGTCTTTGTTTACAAAAGGCATGTCGCACGCGACTGCAAAGACTGTCTCCCCGTGTGAAGCCTGAACTCCGGCATGGAGCCCTCCTACAGGACCCTTTCCTCTTCTTATATCATAGACCACCCTGACACCGGGGATGTTCATGAACTTTTTGCAGTGGTATTCATCCTTTGCTACGATTATTATCTCGTCAACTGAACCCTGAAGCGTTGAAATAAGTCTTTCCAAAAATGTTTTTCCCTTATAGCAAAAAAGATATTTTTCCCTGCCTCCCGCACGTCTCGCCTGTCCCCCGACAAGAATGATCCCCGACTTCAATAACGTATTCCCCTTGTTTATTTGGCAAGAATCAGGTTTTCCTTGAATTTTATAAGATTGACAATAGTCCTGTTTACAGGAGTACTTATGCCGTTCTTTAGGCCTAACTTTACTATCTGGCCGTTCATGAAATCAATCTCTGTTCTTTTACAGACAGAGAGATCCTGGTACATGGATGAATGATGTTCTGCCGTTGACGGAATCTGGTTCTTCTTCAAAAATTTAAGGTAATCTTCTGCGCAGTCCCATTCAAGGACAATACCTTCCGCTTTGCATACATCAAATGCCTCATTTACAATTTCGTTGATTATTTTCCATGCATTTTCATCAAGAAGGCGGCCATATGGCACCTTCATTATTGCACCCAGAGGATTTAAGGCAGCATTATAGAGGGTTTTTCCCCAGATGGCACCTGCTATGTTGCTATCCTCCATAACATCAATGCCTGCACTTTTAATGAGGTCTACAAGAACTTTTACCTCTTCGTTTGTTCCTGTCGGATACACACCGAGACGCATTGGTGCAGCCTGAACAGATACATGAATATATGCGTCATGACGCCATTCAAATCCTGTTATTATCATCCCGCCGATTACCCTGTCGGTGTATTCATAGATGATTTCTTCGTTTCCTATCCCGTTTTGAAGGCTCACTGTAGGAGTGTCTTTAATATATTTTTTAAACTGTTCGCATACACTTCCTGTCGAGTTTGATTTTGATGTGATTATTATATAGTCAAATTTTTCGCTTTCAGGCAAATTTTCAGAGCATTTAAAACTGTATTTTTCTTCACCCCACAGACCTGTCATTACAAATCCGCGTTGTTTTATGGCATCTGCGTTGCGTTTCCTGCTTACAGCATAGACATCACAGATCTTAGAAAGTTTTGCAGCTATACTAAGCCCCACAGCTCCTGCACCTAAAATTGCGACTTTCATTGTTAATCTTCCTTATATTTGGATTCACTCTATGATAAATCTAAGAGATTCTTTATATTTAGATTCCATTTTTAAAAGCTCTTTTTTTATATCGATATCTGGGGTAAAACCACCGATTCCGTTTTTGGATACAACCCTGTGGCAGGGGATTATAAGAGGTGTGGGGTTTCTCTTCATTGCAAAGCCTACCACTCTTGGATGTGTCCCTGCAACCTGTGCAATCTCAGAGTATGTCTTAGTTTCACCATAAGGAATCACTGAGACGGCCCTATATATTCCGGAATAAGGATATTCGTCAAAGACTGCTATTGATTTATATGGTGAGAAACTGTCTTTTTTTCCGCTCAGGTACTGGCTGAACTGCATGGGTACCACCGACTCCTCTCCGAAGCGCAGAAAAGAGACTTTATGAATTATATTTCCTCCCCATATTACGCCAACTTTCCAGAGACCAAATCTGCAAATTCCTTTTTCTAATTCCATCCGGCAATTCCCGACCTGAATTCATCAATGTTGCATTCCGCAAGTTCCTCCTGCATCCAGTGCGGGAGGCCTTTTTTTACTGACTTATCAAGGAATCGGCTTTCTCCTATAAGAAGAACACCCCTGTCTTCAGGTGTTCTCAAAACCCTGCCAAGGGCCTGCGTGGCTTTATTTATGGCAGGCAGGGTATATGAAAGAAATTCCCCCTCTTTTCCGAATTTATTTTTGAAGTAGTCGTTTATCATTCTCCTTACATCATTGTAAGGAGCGAGTGGAAGTCCGATTACGACCGCACCGTTTAGCATCTCGCCCCTGTAGTCAAGACCCTCACTCCATTTGCCGCCGCATACCCCAAAGATGATGCCTGACCTGCCCACTTCCGGAAGTGACATAAAGACCCTCAGATCGCTGTTTGCCTGGGAAGAGTCCTGTGATTCAATGAATACATCCTTTCTTTTAAGTTTTTTCGGCAGGTCTTTCGTAAACATTTTCAGCATATCATATGAAGGAAAGTAAACTGCAAGGTTTCCTTTAATTGCGGCAAAAGAATTGATATAATCCAGAATCCTTTTGGTATTTTCAGGATCCCTTCTCAGACTGAATGCTGATGTTATGTCGTTTGCGCAGAAGATAAGTCTGTTTTCCTTTGGAAATGCATTTGGAAGTGACAGTGTTTTAATATTCATATCACCGAAGTAAAGCTTTTTATAACTCTCAACCGGAGAAAGCGTTCCGCTTATTAGAATAGATGCAGAATGCATCTTCGCTATTTCAGAAAGGGTTTTTGAAGGGTCTATATTTCTTACTTCAAGAGAGATATCCATAAGATTTTTTTTGTATATTGTCAGGAATGAGTCGTCGCCGGCAGACTGGAGTATCCTTGTAAAAAAGCTGGTAAGATTTTCGACAGGGCTTTCCTTAAAGTCACCTTTTTCCAGCTTTGCTTCGTTTATGGTTTCATTAATTCTTAAAAGATCGTCTGAAATTTCGTCCGTCTTCTGGTAAAGTGTCCCGTTAAGTATGTATTTTGTGAAGATCAGCGGGTCAAACCAGTCCTCCTGTTTGACAGACCTTTTAAGACTGGACATAAAATTCTGGACCTGCGGGATAAGATTCAGGACAGCTTCAACTCCCCCTACGCGACCTCTCATGTGGGACAGTTCGTTCTGCGCCATTTCAAGTGACTGTTCGCTTAATGTAACAGTCTGTATACTCTGGACAGTGTCTCCGCAGTTGTGGGCTTCGTCTATCAGAAGAATCGTATTTTCAGGCTCTACGGATATTGACTGGTACATCTGGTCTCTTATTGTTTCGTCGAAGATATGATAGAAGTTCATCAGAATAACATCTGCATCGCGTGCGGCCTGAAGCATAACTTCATATGGGCATATTTCGTTGCAGACTTCGTGAATTTTTTCAGGGGGGACTATCCTTTTTGATACCTGTTCTGCCTTTACTTTAAGGGTGTTTGACGGGACCATTTTGAGTCCGTCGCTGCCTTCAATATAGATTTTTGACTTAATAAAATAAGGACATAAAAGAGGATGTTCTGCATCCTGTCGTCTTATCTGCGTCTTAAGGACCGGATCATTTGCGGGTATAAGCGACCCTCTGTGGGCGCGTTCACGCATAAGTGACGTTGAGAAGGCCTTTAATCCTTCACACATCCTGTAAATGTCGCCGTCCGCCCCCATCATGCACATCCTGCGTTTTCCGACGAGGTATGCAACCTTAAGGTGCCCTTTTTTCCGTTTGATTAATTCAAGTTCCCTGATAAATGTATTCAGCTGGCTGACTGTTCTTACGGCAACGATTATTTTTCTGCCGTTCGCAGCTGATAAAAGCGCTGACAGGACACTGGATTTACCACTGCCGGTCGGGGCGTCTATCATGCAGATATCATGATTTCTTGCGGCATCTTCTGCCAGATTAAGCATTTCCCTTTGGTGGGGCCTGTATGTTTCGTAAGGAAACCAGTCATCAGAGCAATCCATTACTTACATATTGTATGTGGTTGCATTTTGTAATATCGTACGTATACAGATTTATAAATCGAAATTCCCGGGTGAAATATCATGAAGAAATTATACAGATCAAAGGACGACCGCGTGATAGCAGGAATCTGCGGAGGTCTGGGTAGATCACTGGATGTTGATCCGAATATTCTGAGAATATTATGGGTTTTGTTCTGTTTTGCATATGGACTGGGAATTATTGCTTATATCGTCTCGTGGGTTTTTTTGCCTGAAGAGGAAGAGGCCGGGGTCATTGACGCCGAGTATGTGATAAAGGACAAAGAAGAATAAACTATAAGACAATAAACACTGGAATTAGATTATATTTGTCCGTTATGTGAAAAACAGTATATTTTTTACGTCAGTTTTTCTGTGGCCCTATAAAGCCAAACAGTATTGTTTTAGATTAAAGATGACATATAAATACACACTATGGCAGTTCATCCCATTGACTATCGTTACGGAACGGCTGAGATGCGCAATATCTGGGAGGAAAAGAGCAGATTTGAAGCAATTGTCCGGGCAGAGGTCGCTTTGGCAAAAGCAGAGGCTGACAACGGTTTAATTCCTGAAAAAGCGGCGAAAGAAATATCCGAAAAGGCTGGATACGCTTCACTTGAACGTGCAAAAGAAATTGAAGCCGAAATTAACCATGACATGATGGCAATAGTTAAGTCTGTTACCGAAGTTACGGGGGAGTCAGGGAGGTGGATCCATTACGGGGCAACCTCAAATGATATTCTTGATACGGCGACAGGCCTTCAGGTAAAGGAAAGCCTTTCTTTAATAGAGGAAAAACTAAAAAAACTTCTTTCTCTTCTCCTGAAAAGGGCTGAAGAAAACAAGAAGCTTGTCTGCGCCGGAAGGACGCACGGTCAGATTGGTGTCCCTACAACTTACGGTCTGAGATTTGCGATATGGGCGGCAGAAGTTGCCCGTCATATAGAAAGGTTAGGGGAAGTCCGCCCCAGAGTGGCTGTAGGCCAGATGACCGGAGCCGTCGGAACGCAGGCTTCTCTTGGAAAGAAGGGCCACGACGTTATGATTACAATGATGAACTATCTTGACTTAAGGCCTGTTGACGTATCAAACCAGCTCATTCAGCGCGACAGATATGCAGAATATTTTATGCTCCTTGCAAATATCGCGACGACTCTTGATAAGATGGGTGTTGAGATAAGGATGATGCAGAGGTCTGAGATAGGCGAGATGGAAGAGGCCTTCGGCAAAAATCAGGTCGGGTCTTCGACAATGCCGCACAAAAGAAATCCTATCAAATCAGAACAGGTATGCGGACTCGCAAGAATCGTCAGGTCTTTTGTAGAGCCTGCACTTCTGAACAATACTTTGTGGGATGAAAGGGATCTGACAAATTCATCTACTGAAAGGGTTATATTTCCTGAATCGTCGATTCTTGCGGATCATATTCTTAACGTCATGATAAAAGTGATTGAGGGATTAAAGCTTAACAAGGAAAATATCAGGCGCAACCTGAATATGCTTCACGGGGTTAACATGGCAGAATCGGTGATGATAGAACTTACCAAAAAGGGTATGGAAAGACAGGTCGCCCATGAGATAGTAAGGGTTTCAAGTATGACCGCTCTTGAAACAAAAACATCAGTATCAGAAATCCTCTCTCAGAACACCGATGTTTCAAAATACCTGAAAAAAGATGAAATCGAGTCCCTTCTTCTGCCTGACAACTATATAGGGACTGCCGAGTGGCAGGTGGACAATCTCATTGAAAAACTGCGTCCTGTGACAGCCTGATTCCGTTTGATTAATCCTGTTTAATTTTATTCAGGTATATTTTTTTTATTTTATCAGCCCATTCCCCGATATCGCGCCAGTCCCTGAAGTCTCCTGTTTTTCTCTTATTGAATATCGCATTGATTCTCTTTTTTACCGGGAGGTTTTCAGGTGAGAGTTTTCCCGGAAACATGCCGGTATCAATAAGCTCTATTCTTTTTTCAATGTCATCCGCAATTTTCTTCGCTTCAAGAACTGCCTCATCAGTTTTATCATTCAGTGACATACCTGAAATAAAAAGTGCAGTCATTCTTTTTGAGAGCCAGTTTTTGTGAAGCTCGACAAATTCGATAACTTCGGGAAGCATTTTACCGTCATATATCGGTGATCCGATTATTACAAAAGAATATTCCCTTACGTCATCAACGTCCTGGATATGCTTTACATCTGCCGTGATTCCGTCATCCTGAAATGAGTTTTTTATTGACCATGCAATGTCGGCTGTAGAGCCGTACTTCGTGGAATAAGTAATCAGAACCTTTTTGTCGTTTAAATCCGTTTTTTTCTGCACGTTTTTTTCGGATTTTACAGTATTGACATTTTTCCCGAGGGCTTCTTTATTCTCTTTTTTAACTATATTCGTATCTTTGGGTGCGTTTTTTTTCTGCTGTTTTTCTTTTACGGCGACTGCCGCAAACTTCTCGTCATTTCCGGATTTAGCCCACCCGTATGCCGCAAATCCTGACAGAACTATAATATCGGTTATATACGGAACAGTTTTTTTATTTAGAGTTGTGTTGTCTGTCCCGGACTGCCAGAGCGAAAGGTGCTCCTCCATTGACAGTGTATGGTATTTTGCTACTGATATCGGGACCATATGTTTGTCTTCGAGAAGCCTGACGGCTTCTTTTAAGAGTTCACATTTTATTGCAATATTTCTGTTGTCCTCAGTTTTCAGGTTTATTTCATTTGTTTCCCCGTTAATTTTGAGGATTGTAAACAGCTCTTCCTCTCCTGTCCCGAAAAGCGCCCTGGGGGATGAAAAAATCTCGTTTTCATTCTGAATTATAAAATCCAAAACATTTTTGAAGTTAGTGCTCATATTTGCGGTTCATCCTCTTTTAATTATATGTAGATATAGCTTAAAGATTATTTATTCGTTTAACAAAAAATGTATGATATCCTGAATATCATGGAATTATTTACAGAAATTTAAAGAACCCACGTTTTTGCCAGATAATTTTTTTATGCTTGATTTATAAAGCAGTTTATATGACTGTGGCTTCGGCGTTCTCGTTGAATGGGTTTATTCTTAGAGCAAGCGAGAACAGGTAGGGGTAGCCGGACCTTAAATATTTCATGTACTCAATCCATTCCTCGACAAGGATATTGTAAACCCTGTTTATATCTCCTTCAAGGTGGGATTTGTCTGAATCCGGGCACGCAAGAATATTTTTCCTGTTATGTAGTTCTTCTGCAAGATGAAAAGTAGCCCTCAAAAGTTCGGTAAACTTCTCATGTTCGAGAAGTACGGGGTTTTCAAGAAGTCTTACCAAAAAGTCTTCCTTTTCCATCATAAATTTTTTCAGGGAGCCTATATCAAGAGAATTTATATCAACCTCAAATTTTTGGTCATGAAGCTTTTTTTCGGCATTGTCAAAATTTTCAGGTTTCCAGTCTTTTTTTACAAGGAGTTCTTCCCTTATTTTTTTTATATGCGGGTTATGGTTTGAGAAGCATCTTAGAAGAGAAGTGCCCAGAACACTAAAAAATGTCCCTATTACCATATTCATCTTTTCGAGGCGTTTTTTCTTTTCGCGTGTTTCAAGCATTCTGTGAATTACAAGAGTTACAAGGAGCACTTCTATTGGAAGAAATGCAAGTTCGTGAAGTGCGAAGATGCCTATATGGTGCAGGTCTCCGAATATGAGGTAATGAATGAAATACAAAAATGCCGAGGCTATTATCAGAAGGGACGCAATCATAATTAGCCATTTTTTGTCCTCCACTGCCTCTCACCCCCGGGGTATTTAATTTAAGTATTTCCGGTTTAAACCTTTTTTAATAAAAATGATATAAATATTTATAGTTTTTTAAGGTAATCGCTGTCCAGTTTGTCAACCCATTTGGAAATTTTCCGGTAATTCCTGAAGTCCCCGCACTCCGGTTTTGCAAGGGTGATTATCTGCCTGTCAGGGTCCGTCAGGATACCTGTGTCAAGTTTTCCTGCGAAAAGTCCGGTCTCTTTCGGGTCAACATAGAGTTTGATTTCATCAGTTGCAAAGAGTGCTTTTCTTACTTCGTTCTCGTCAGGTTCATGAAGAGTTATGCCGCATGAGAATACGAAAAGCGGAACTTTATTGAGGTCTGCATTGTGTGCCTGAATAAATTCTCTTGCCTCGGGAAGCCATTTTCCCATCTGGATTGCGCTTCCTGCTATTACAGCGTCATAACCCTCAGTACTTTTTATGGCAGAGAAGTTCTCAGAGTCGGCCTGGTACCCTTTTTCATTAAGATATCCTGCAATTTTTTCTGCAATATCCTTTGTTGAACCGTAACGGGTTGCGTATATCACCAGTATTTTTTTTGCCATTGTGCACCCATGTAAAATAAATCGTTTTTTCTACGAATTGTTATTTAGGTTAAAATTTTCTGATATTTATTAATGCTGTGACTAAATATATACTGTACGCAGTATATAATAAAAGATTATGGGATTCAAAATTTATTTCTGCGGGGGACTTATTTTTCTCGCTTTAACTGTATTCTCACTTTTTACCGCACCAGTCTGTGCGATAACCGTATATTCAGGAGACACAGCTCCATTGTCCGGTGCGGCGTCCGGAACGGATTATGTTTACCTGTTTCTGACAGGCCCTAATCTGCCTTATTCAGGAGTCTCTCTTGATGATATATCATCTTCTGTGCAGACCGGCGACTCCTCGACATTTACACGTGTTAACGTTAGAAATTACAGGTGGAGTTATGACTGGGATACGAGTACGGCCGGAGGAGTACCTGATCCCGGAAACTACATAGTATATGCTGTTAATAACCCCACAGGGAGAGGAGACCTTTCAGATGAAGAATATTCATATATACAGGTGAAAATAGTAAATCCTTCTCTCAGCGCCTCAGCAGGCAGTCAGGGGATCACAACCGTAACAGAGACTACCTGGACACTGACAAATTATTCAACCGAGATACCTTCCGAAACACAGGTGGCTGTTTCATCAGGGGAACAGGGTTATGAATATGAAACGGATCAGACTAGAACTGAAGCTGCAGGTGAAACAGTGAATCCGGATACAGTTCCTCTGCCAGAGCAGACAGAAAAGTCTCCGGTTCCTGTATCTGTAATAATTTCGGCGGTTTTTGCCGTGTGTTTAATTGTTGTGGTAAAAAACGGGCGAAGATAAATATGCATTTATCCTTCCGGTAAAAAACAATAAGAATAATCATTCCAAGAGTAATGTCTGAAAAAGACCTTGAGATCTTTAGAAAAGCAGCACCTGAATATAATATTGATTTATGTCCTTCTTCAGGTGTTGATTTCAGGTCTGTTCTTCCCCCGCTTGCAAATCACATATCAAAAGATGATGAGGATTTCAGGGAAAGGATTCTTAAATTATCAGAGAAAGACTGGAAATACCTGACAGAACTGATTTTAAAAGGTGATGAAAACATAAGCTGTCTTTCAAGAGAGACTCTTTGCTCTGTTATAGAATGCGTACAGAAAAATGTATCAGCTGATGATGCCAGAAGAATTGAAACAATATATGAGCTTTCGTCCTGTGATATGATTTAAAAAAAGAGAATTGCGTGTGTAAATAAAAGCATGCCTTTTTTTGTTCAGATTAATACATCCTGATATTTTATTTTTTATTCTTTTTTGTATGAAAATCCGTTTATGTCACATGAAGCGTTGCAGGCATCTTCATCCGTATCAATAACGCGGTATGCATCTGCAAGTACTGATGACTGTGCAAGTGTTCCTGCAAGGAGAACCACCTCAAGAATCTCATCCTTTGTAGCACCTCTCTTAAGAGCAGCCCTCATGTGATATTCTGTGCAGTGGCGGCAGTTAAGGGCAGCGCCGACTGCAAGGCTTATTAGTTCAACGTATTTCGGGTCAAGCGTGCTTGTTTCGGTTATTGAAGATTTATACAATAGATGCGATAGCAGAACTTCAGGTCTTTCTGCCATTCTCTGAAATATTAGAGGCACTGATCCGTCCTGTTGTTTTACTTTTTCAAGCCACTCCTCACAGCTTTTGGTTTTGCCCTTATCTGCAATCTCACATAGCAGTTTTTCATAATCCATAAGAAGACACCTTTTTATCTGGTATGAATAATGGCAGAGTTATCATAAAAAAGAATCATACCATTATATTTGTCTCAGAGAATGGTTTAATTCTAAGCCATATGTAATTACGCATTCTCGAAGGAAGAATGCGTGCAACATCACCCACTTTGATGCCGCCTTCTATTACTATACTGCGCATATATTCCGCGTAATCATCATATGGTATTTTTATCCTGAGACCTGCTGTCTGGACGGTTATCGGGGTTGGGTGCGTCGACCCCTTTGTGATTTCCATATCTTCATCGATTACGCCCATAAGTCTTGCCGGAGAAACCGATAGCGGGTCTTTTGCAATTTCCTCGCGTAATCTCCCGAGAACAACTGAGATTTCACCGACCAGTTCGTCAAGGTATTCTATCTCACCTTCCTGTTTGTTCATCCTGTGGCCTACTCTTCCTATACCTCCCACATACCCGTCAACAGGAGGGTCGGTTATCTTTTCAAGGGCCTTTTTGTCAGGGCCGCCTGTAAGAATAATTGGTACGTTTATGCCGCGTCTCAGTGCAGGAAGCTTGTGCTTTATGCATTCCTCAAAATTTCCGAGAAGATAAACTGCACAGTCATGTTCGTTTATGACATCCCTTTCTTCAATGTTGAGATTTGCGATGCGCTTTCCAAAACCTCTTGAGAGGCCTACCATATTGGTTTTGGCGCCCGACCTTCTCAGGTATTCGGCGACATCGCAGGAGGTATGCGGGAGGTGATGGATGTCAAGGCTCGGGGAGACGACAGCGATTTCGGTCCCTACAAGCGGGGATTCAAAAATTTCACCTCCAAGTGGTCTGCCTGTTTTAGTAAGGAGGTCTATATCGTCTTTAGGTACAAGGGACTGCAAAATGACATCCTGGGCAATCATATGCTTCTGTATGATATACCCGCCGAGGTCGTCGATAAGGTCAACTATTATGTCATGTTTGTAGACTCCTCCTTTGTAGGTTACAGGTACAAGGGTCATTTTCATGTCTCCTCAAGAAGTTTTTCCCGGTCTGCAATAACTTTGTCCAGAGTGCCGGGAACAAGTGTATTTTCACTTGCAAGGTAGCAGAACCTATCTTTTTCTATGCTTTCCCTTCTCACCCTGAACCCTTCGGGTGCTATCCACTGGAGCGCATATACAAGGTCTTTGTACATAGTGTTGCTCGGATCAAAAACCGTGATGTTTTCTATCTCTTCCACCCCTGCAAGGTCTGCATTTATTGTAACTGTAAACCTGTCAGGCTGAACAACAAAATCACGCCCGTATTTGTCCCACAATATTGTGAGCATCTGGGAAAGATACGTTTCCTCTGCAATATCGAGGACAATATTTCCTTCAGATTCCATGACATTGGAAAAATCCCTTATCTTTACAGGGGGGGGAAGTTTTCTTGTCTTTCCTACAGCCAGAAAGAACGGAAATTCAAGGTCGATTAGGATGTGTATTTTACTGACTATTTTTATGAGGTCAAGGTCCTGGAGGACATCTGATGCTATTCTTTTGTATGACTCCCTGCCTGATTCCTCGGTGCATTCAACCTCAAAATAATCAATTGCCATGGTTACTTTTCTCCGATAAACCCTGATGAAAGGAGAGCTGATCCGACTGAGCCGATATACTGCGAATACGGTGGGACCACTATCTCGGTCTGAAGAAGCCTTCCCATTTCGTTTACAAGTCCCTCTATAAGAGAGGTCCCACCGACCATTATGACCGGCTCTTTTATGTCGACTTCCTGCAGCTGCTGCTCGAATACCTGTTCGGCGACGCTCCTGCATGCGGCTGCTGCGACATCCTCCTTTGAATGTCCTTCGGCAAGGGCATTGACAAGGCTCTGCGTTCCGAATACTATGCAGTAGCTGTTCATAGGGACATTTTTAGACAGGCCTTTCATTGCAAGCGGGCCTAGTTCGGTGATATTTATACCCAGACGCTTTGCAGTCATCTCAAGAAAACGGCCTGAGGCTCCGGCGCAGATGCCGCCCATCGTAAAGGTTCCGGGGATACCGTCCTGAACTGATATGGCCTTGTTGTCCATGCCGCCTATATCTATAACAGTCGCTTCCCCGTGCTGTTTGTCTGCAAGATATACGGCACCTTTGGAGTTGACGGTAAGCTCTTCCTGGATTAGGTCTGCTTTGAATTTGTCGCCTATAAGATATCTGCCGTATCCTGTCGTTCCTATTGCCTCAATATCAGAGATATTCAGTCCGGCTTCTTCAAGTGCGGATTTTACGACAGACTCGGCGCTTTCAACAACACCTGTTGTGGGAGTCCATCCTGTCCCTATAATCTCGTTGTCTTTCATTACGACGGCTTTTGTGGTTGATGATCCGGAATCAATCCCGAGAGTTATTCCGACCTGCTTTTCCCTTGCCAGAAGCGCTCTTCTTCTTGCGATTGTTGTCAACGCCTCCATTCTGGTAAGTAGGGTTCCTGATGTCGTCCTTTCCGTAAAGGAATAGCTTACCACGGGAAGTGTCGAGTTGCTGTGAATGTACCTTCTCAGTTCGTTTCTGACAATCGCAGCCTCAGAGCACCTGAAACATGTCGCAATAAATACAGCATCGGCATCAACAGCACCATCCACAAGCGCTTTCGCCCTTGCTATTGCCAGTTTGAGGTCAGCTGATTTAGCTTCCAGTCCAAATTCCTCATAAGCTTTTTTTATGTCTGCAAGGGCGACGTCAGGGAAGAACATCTCGGCATTGACCATTGCGGCTGCGTCGTAAATCTCTTTCTGCACACCACTGTGTTCAGGTCCGCATGAAAGCTGCGCCACTCTTACAGGCTGGTGTTCTGTCATTTTTTGCCCCCTTTCTTTTTGCCCGGATCATTTTTCTCTGGAAGCCCTGACAGAAACTCCTTTATTTTCTGGACAAATGCAAGCCCTTCATCTTCGTTTGACGGGTACCTGATATCAAGAACTGGAATGTCCTTTCTCTGCCTGACAGAAAATTTTACCAGTTCATTTGTCCTTGCACAGCCCATGCATCCGAAAGCAAGGTCAGCGTCATTTATGATAATGGCGGCCTCAGCTTCTTCGATGAGGGGGCCGAAAAGGGCCATTCTTCCTCTTACCCCTGAAGGAACTTCAACAGCTGCATATTTAAGTCCCTTTTTAGGGTCTTCGGGCGTCATCTGAAGTGGGGGTGAGTCCAGTCCGGGTGTCTGTATCCTCTCGCGGATTGCAATAGCCACACCGAGCGGCTCATGCCCGAATCTTTCAACCATATCGGATAATATCAGGCTTGTTGACGGATATATGAAAACTTTAGACATATCTTTAGTTCTCCTCTGAATTCACTATTTTTAAGAGCTCTTCAACCGGAAGTTTTTCGGATTTTTTCTCTTCGATATCTTTTAATTCTGCATCAGATGCTTTTTCACCATTTTCATCATTTAAAAGGCCTTTTGAGACGAACCTTATAAGCCCCATCTCGAACTCATGTCCGTAATACCCGGGACGTGCACCGCCGAGATTGGCACGGCATCTTCTCGTATCTCCGGGAGGAAATCCCCTGTCTTTTACGAATATATGGGCAGGGTCCGTTTTTCTCAGCTCTTTTATGATTTCGTCGACTTCCTGTGGTTTTCCTGTAACCTGAAGCCCGAAACAGGTCTCCTTAATCATAACTCCGCTTGATATTTCATAAGCTTTTATTGCAAGATGCTGCGGTGTAATGTCAGGTGATTCGATAAACACATATTTTGTTACCGTTCCTACAAAGTCAGGGTGGTACTCTTTTGCCGGCATTTTCAGATCTCCCTGATGTAAACAGTTTCCCCTTCCTTCAGAGAGGAAAGTTTGTCGGTTTCTATAACCTCGCCGATAATGTTTGTCGCTGAAAAAGGTTCTGATGTCGGTCCGAACTCGTTGTTTGAAGATGTCCTTACACCGACAAGTCCGACTCCTCTTCTGGAATCATTCGTCATTGCAAGCATATTTGCAGGCACCGTGTCTCTGGGTGTATTTTCAATATTAATAGTTATTTTTCTCGGGACCTTAGGCTGAAAAAGCGTCACATCGTCGTATTTGAAGAGAAGAGGCATTTTGCCGATATTGTACCACCGAAGTCCTGTGACTTCCCTGAATATGCCACATGTCCTTGGTGCGTCGGTGTCGTTGAGCCTTATCCCTATGACATTAGAAAGCGGGACGGTTTTAAGTGAAACCTTTTTTTCTTCAAGAACCTCCATAGTGTTTGGGGGCTTCTGGTCGATAACGACGCGTTCTCCTGAGTTGTCGTCAATGGAAGGTTTTATACCGTTTTTATTTAATATTTTAAGAGACTCTTTAAGGGAAAGGCCCCTTAAATCTATCTGCCCAGGAATTGTTTTGACTGATATCGCATCTCCTTTTCTGATGAGCTTTACCAGTTCGATCCCGTGTTTTATTTCACCGACCACAGTATGGTTGGGGCTTCCGGGGATGTCTTTTGTGTATATGTAAAGGCTTCCTTCAAGTCTTCCGGAAGTCCTTACGGTTACTGTCCCTTCAAGACGGGATTTTTTAATCTCCTGGGGAACAGTTGATTTTTTCATCTTTTCGTCACGGACAAATCCAGATGAGTTAAGGTCTGCCTGAAACTCACCGCCCTTTAGTGTTATCAGCATATGTTCAACGCTGTTTGAGGCGTCTATGGAGATTTTGTCTTTGTCGTAGCCGTATGCGGAAATAGTTACATGCGTAATAATTTCCATCCCGTCTTCTAGCTGAAGGCTTCTGTCAGTTGTTGCAAACGAATCGCTTGTATTTTCTGTACTGACGATTCTTTCCGCGTTTTTTACAATGTCCCCAGGTTTCCATGTATGTACTGAGTTTTTGCCGGAAACAACGCTTCCTATGACTCCTCCGGATTTGTCTGCGCCATGATCGGCTACGTGTGGCATTCTGGAGAATATCAGATAGGAATTTTCAGGGTCGTACCCTCCGCAACCGAGTATTACGTCGCCCTTGTTATACCTGTGCTGTTTTCTGTCGGGGACTATGGCGGATTTAAAAGGTCCGAATGTTGTGGCCTGCCTGTCCGACCATTTTACGGATAGAACATCAGACGCAGAGGATTTGCCTTTTTTGTCGAACAGTTTCCTGAAGTAATCGTCTGAAAACAGTTTTATGCCCCGGGTGTTCAGTTCAATAACCACTTCACCGGATGATGTAAAAAAGCGGATATTCTTTGTTTTGTATTCACTTGATTTAGAGGATTTGATTATGGCAACGGAATATTTTTCAGGAATATCCGGGATAATCTCTTTTAGAGTTGCCCCTTCCTGTATCTCTTTTGTCTGCCCGTCCACATGGACTTTGATCAATTCTTTTCACCTCATGGCTCAGGTTTTGACATAATTTCTTTTTCTTCCTGTGTCAGGTATTCCAGGACTTCATTAGTCGGGCCTATTTTGACTATTTTCCCGTTGCGCATAAGTGCCGACCTGTCGCAGATGTCTCTTACAAAGTCCATGTCGTGTGAGACTACTATAAATGTCTCATCCATGTCTTCCCTTGAATGAAGAATCGAGTGTTTGACATCAATTTTTGTAATCGGGTCCATCGTTCCTGTCGGCTCGTCAAGAAGAATAATCCTTGGCTCTCTTATTAGGACCTGGGCAAGGGCAACCCTGTGCTTTTCTCCCTCGCTTAACTGGTCAGGAAGTCTGTTAAGTATTTTTCTGCTCTTCTCCTCTGAAAATCCAGCCATTTTAAGAGTTATGATTGCTTTTCTTATTGCAAGCTCTTTAGGAAATTCAAGGCCGATTGAGTCCGTGAGATTGTCAAGGACAGTCCTGTGCGGGTAAAGGTCATACTCCTGGTGAAGAAGGCCGATGTAGCCCTTTGCACGCCCGCGGAACTCAATTCCCGGCTTTGTCATATCTATCCATTTATCGCCGATGCGAATATTCATTTCACCTGATGTAGGCTCGATAATTCCGGAAACTATTCGTGAAAGTGTAGTCTTTCCTGCACCGCTTGTACCTATTATTCCAAATATTTCTCTTTCCGAGACATTAAAAGAGACCCCGTCCACGGCCTTGATCATACCCCTGTCAACGGTTATGTAGCGTTTGACTACGTCCCTTGCCTGAAGAATATCTTCACCGATATCACATGTCTCAAATGTCTCACTGTCAGAGGCGTCCTTCATAAAGGACTCTACTATCTCATGTGGCTCTCCTATATTTTTGATCTCCCCGTTTTCAAGAAGAATCGCACGGTGGCAGATTTCCTCTATTATCTGCGAAAAGTGAGATGAGACAAGCATTGCCATATCGTTTTCTGAAGACGCATCTTTTAGCATTTCATGCACAATATTTGCAGTACGTGGGTCAAGAGTCCCTGTCGGCTCGTCGGCGCACAGCATAAAAGGCTCTTTTGCAAGCTGTCTTGCAAGAACGACCCTCTGTTTTTCACCACCTGAAAGATCACGTGCTATATGCATCATTCTGTGAGAAAGTCTTACTTCGTCAAGAAGGTCGGCAGCTCTTGAAACCTGTTTTTCTGAAGGATAGTTTATGTCGCTTAATGCATGCATTACGTTTTCAATAACACGGTCATCGCCGTAAAGTGCAAATGTTCTCTGGAACATTATTGCAGTACGCATCATAATCCTTCGCTTCATCTGGGCGTTGTCTTCGTTCCAGAAGTCAACGTCCTGTGAAACGAGTTCCCCGCCGCATTTCGGGCATTTGTGCCCGGCCATACTTTGCGGTTCAATGTGACTGCATTTGTTGCATGCGGAGATATGATAAATTATTTTCCCTGATGTAGGTGCTTCGTCCACTCCGCGTATCAGGTGCATAAGGACTGTTTTTCCTGCACCGCTTCTTCCTATAATTCCCAGAATTTCTCCTTCTTCCAGGACAAAACTGATGTCCTTTAATACAGGGGTACCGTCAAACTCCTTACATATTTTTTCAACCGTGATTAATGGGGCCATAAGACTTTATCCTCGATAACTAAATGTAGTGTTTTATAATATATGATTCGTTTTTTTTCGTATTCAGGCAGTTCAACAATTCAGATTATAATAATTAATTTTCAGTTAACTTTGCTCTTTATTTCAGCTAAAAATTTTCCCTTTCTTTAAACCAGTTTAATGTATGCACTTTTATCTTTTATAGGACAACATATAAATTTTCATAATTATCTCCGGTCCCGGATGACCTGTCTGCAGCATAATATGCTAAATTTTGAAATGTGCCTGCAAAAGTCCGTGTTAACGGGATTAAGGAGTAAAGACTATCCAAAGCAGTTAAGTTATAAGTGTTAGAGCGTCTTGTTGTAATTTGGCAGCATCTTTGTTTTCCGGAATTCTGTAAAATATAAGTGATTTATTTAATGTATTTTTCTGCTATTCCTATGACTTCGGATACCTCTTTTATTATATGATCCGCTGACTCGACGAGCACTTTCGGTTTTCTGCTGTTCTGCTGTTCTGTCAGAACCGAAACGTCAGCCTCTTTCATCGCTGCAATGTCGTTTACCCCGTCTCCGACCATAAAGACCGTATCGTACTCTTTTTTAAGGTCCTTTACTACCTGGGCCTTTACAGACGGTGTTGAGATGCCGTGCACGTTTCCGTGAGGAATTCCAAGGTAGTCAGCCATTTTCAGGAGCTTGTCAGTTCTGTCCCCTGATGCCACATAGGTTGCTATGTTCATCTCCTGGAGGGTCTGAATGGTTTTTTTTGCGCCTGAAAAGGGTCTTCCTCCGGATGTGATTGTATACTCAATGTTTTTCAGGTTTTTATTGACGATAACGCCGCTGCTCATTGCAACGACAGGCAGTTTTTTGCAGCTGTTCCATACTTTTCTTATGCATGCCTGAAGGTCTCCGGTTGTTGCTGTGCTGTCCGAATCCAGTATTTCCGATATTTCAGTCATTGTGACAACGCCGCATGAGCATGCCACCCCGAAATGAATTTTATTTGACTTTAGAAATGATGACAGCAGTTCGTTTTCAGGGGCGTCTATTATACTTTTTGAATGCGCGTAAAGAAGAATCAGGGCTCTGCCTTTTTCAGAGCACGTAAGTGTTGTCGTCTCGACACCCTTGACGATGTTTTTTTCGGAGACGTTTCTTGCTATCCTGTACGTACGAAGGAGTGTCCCTGCACTGTCAAAAACGATGGCTGCTTTCATCTTTTGGTTATCCCTATTTGTTTTCTTTTGATTTTTTTGATATAAAAAGCAATAACTACAATATGTATAAGGCAGTATTAAGAAACTGAATAATTATGTCTGATGTTACAGCACTGTATTATTTTGAGCCGAGAAGTGATACAACTCCAAAGTTTGCTGCACAGGCGATAGCGGATGAGGAAACAACGGGGACATGGACAGACCTTACCACGAGGACAGACTATACCAAAAGGCTTGACGGCAGGGTTGAAAGCGTTGAGCCCGAGGGGTCAGGCTACCTGACAAAGATTGCCTACCCGGCCGAAATTTTTGAGCCCGGGAATATACCCCAGTACCTCTCTGTTGTTGCCGGGAACCTGTTCGGGCTTGGCAGGCTTAATTCAGTAAGGCTTCTTGATATTTTTCTTCCTGAAGAACTTGTCCGTTTTAAGGGGCCGAAGTTCGGAATCGAGGGGGTAAGAAAATTAATAGGGACGGATAAAAGCCGGCGTCCGCACGTCGGAACCATTATAAAGCCAAAGGTCGGGCTGAACCCGAAAGATACTGCTGAAGTTGCGTACCTTGCCGCAACAGGCGGAGTCGATTTCATAAAAGACGACGAAACCCTTACAGATCAGGCTTTTTGTCCGCTTAACGACAGAGTCGAGGCTGTAATGGCGGGCCTTGACAAAGCGATGGCAGAGACGGGCAGGACCATACTTTACGCGGCAAACGTATCGACACGGGCCGACAAAATTGTGGAGCGTGCAGAA
Organism: Methanomicrobium sp. W14; assembly: GCF_017875315.1. Taxonomy (NCBI): domain Archaea; kingdom Methanobacteriati; phylum Methanobacteriota; class Methanomicrobia; order Methanomicrobiales; family Methanomicrobiaceae; genus Methanomicrobium; species Methanomicrobium sp. W14. The sequence goes on along the minus strand of NZ_JAGGMM010000001.1, from coordinate 792,628 downwards.
AAAGTCATTGAATGCGGTGCAAATGCGATAATGGTCGATGTCATAACCTGCGGCTTTTCGGCTGTTCAGGCGCTTGCGGAGGAACCATCAATTAAGGTTCCCGTTCATGTCCACAGGACCATGCATGCAGCTATGACGAGGAACAAGAAGCATGGAATAGCAATGAGGCCTATTGCAAGACTTGTCAGAATGGCAGGCGGAGATCAGCTTCATACGGGGACCGTAAGTGGGAAAATGGGCCATGACCCTGCTGAACTCCTGGAAGACAACAATATACTTAAGGAAAAATGGTATTCAATGAAGCCTGTTTTTCCTGTTGCAAGCGGAGGACTGCACCCCGGAAAGGTAAATGCAGAACTTTCCAGACTTGGTAACGACATAATACTTCAGGCAGGCGGCGGAATTCACGGTCACCCCGAAGGGACTAAGGCAGGTGCTATGGCAATGAGGCAGGCTGTTGACGCTTTTATGGAGGGTGTTACGGCAGAGGAATACGCCAAAAATCACCGGGAATTAAGGCTCGCACTTGAAAAATGGGGAAAATAATCTGAAAAATTCAGCCCTCCCCTTTTTTAATGCGGATGTTATCTGATGGTCTGGTTTCAGGCAGGCTGAAAATGTTTTCAGCATAAGATTTCTTAATTGCAGGAGAATATTTATATATGGACATTAATTTTGTAAAACTTCAGGGCAACGGCAACGATTTTGTCCTTATTGATGAGACCGACGGTGCCGGGACTGTCATACCTGACGAAATGAAGAGCGATTTTTCATCACTTTATTGCGACAGGCGTTTTGGTATCGGTGCAGATGGCATTCTGTTTATATCACGTTCGAACAGGGCGAACGCCGGAATGAGGCTTTTTCAGCCTGACGGAAGCGAAGCTGAAATGTGCGGCAACGGAATACGCTGTCTTGCCAAATATGCACTTGATATGGACTATGTTGAACACAGGTGCAGGGTTGAGACCAAAGCTGGTGTTCTTGATGTTGAGATGTCATACAGCAAGGACGGAGATTTTACAGCAGAAATTGATATGGGCAAAATAAATTTTGATCGTCCTGACATTCCTGCCTCAGGTTCTGGTGACTTTGTGGAGGAGATTGACGGATTTACGGTCTACGCAGTAAATACGGGTGTGCCGCATGCGGTAATATTCACCGGTTCACTTGATGATCTGGACATCTGCAGCATTGCCCCGAAAATAAGGCATCATAAATTGTTTTTGCAGGGCACAAACGTCAATTTCGTACATGTTGAAAATCCGGGCGAGATAGACATAAGAACTTATGAAAGAGGAGTCGAAGGCGAGACCTGCAGCTGCGGCACAGGTTCTACGGCATCTGCGGCAATAGCCTGCAAAACAGGAAAAACAGGAAATAAAGTTCTCGTTCATACGAAGGGAGGCCCTCTTACGATTACGATATCGGATGATAATACTGCGAAGATGAAGGGCCCTGCGGAAACAGTCTTTTCTGGCATTATATCTGTATAATCCCGTCATTCACTATTTTAAACCTGATGCACCCCCCCTCTTCCATGGACCTGTGTTTTTCAAGTACTGCCTTTCTGTACCCTAAATCCTTCTCAAGTCTTATGATAATCTTTGATATATGCCGCAGGGATGTTCCGCCGAGGCCTGATAATTTTTCGTTTTTTATGTCCATATATACCTGATTCGTTATTATTACAGGGATACTATACCTTTTTGCATACCCGAGGAGTCTTATCACCTGCCTGCCGAGCTTTTTCTGACCTTCTCCGTTGCTTCCTAGTTCTGTCCTGTAAAGAGCTGTGGCAGAGTCAAGGACTATAAGCCCTACATCGTTTTCCCTTAAAAGTGGGTCGCATTCGGATATCATAAGACCCTGCTCTGTGAAGTCGAGAGGCTCGAATATGAAAAGTTTCTCTGCCAGTTTCACTGCGTCATCTCCGCAGACCTGCCTGAACCTTTCAATCGAAAATCCTTCGCTGTCTATTGCGATGACGTATTTTCCGTCTTTGAGGACATTTGTAATGCTCATCATCGTAATTGTGCTTTTCCCCGCCGCCGGTTCGCCATAGATTTGTGTTATGACCTTTCTTTCAAGACCTCCACCTATAAGTTCATCAAAAGCCCTGCATCCTGTCTCTATTTTGGAAGAATCCGTCATAAATCACTCAGTCTTTATTTTTTAAATTCCTATATATTATATCTTCAGCCATAAGCGTAATCTGTTTTACCGGCAGTTTCGTGTTTTGTGCGCAGATTTCCGCATCGCCGTATTCGGATTTTATACTGACCGGTTTTTTGTCAATCCATCCTACTTTGACGTTTACAGTGTATTTATCCCCGTTAATCAACAATTCCGCCTTTTCAAATGTCCTGTTGATGACAGAGCTGTGGTATGCATACAGGTGTCTTATTCCGAGTGTTCCAAGCTCTTCAGAAAGTATTCTGACATATTTTTCTGAGTCTTTTGGGGAGCAGATGACTCTTATAAGAAAGCCGTTTCTGCCTTTTTTCATAACGGTTGGTATTGAAGAGACGTCTCCTGCGCCTTCGTTCATGATTCTCTGCATTGTATATGCCAGAACTTCTCCTGTGACGTCGTCCACGTTAGTTTCAAGGATTTCAACTGAATCTGTATCCTTTTTTGTATTCTCAATTATTGCGGTCCTGAGAACATTAGGTGAATCCAGCGGGTTTTTTGTTCCTGCACCATATCCTGTTGCAACAATTTTTCCTGCAGGTTTTACAAGATTGCCTGTATAAAATTCAGATAACAGCGCAGCTCCTGTGGGAGTGCAAAGTTCGCCGTCATCCGGGTTGTTTCCTGCTACCGTCTCAAGTCCGGATTCCCTGAGGATTTCAGCTGTTGCAGGCGCGGGAACAGGGAGTCTTCCGTGTTCCGTCATAACAAAACCTGCGCCAAGACTTAGAGGTTTTATATATACACAGTCCGGTTTAAGCGAGAGAAATGCTGTGCATGCCCCGAGTACGTCTGCTATAGCATCATCTGCTCCGACTTCATGAAAATGAGTAAGTTTTCCGTGAACGGTGGTCTCTCCTCTGGCTATGCGCTCAAAGACCCTGAGCGCCATGGCAATTGCCTCTTTCTGTGCAAAAGATCCCTTTACGATATTCCTGACCTGTTCCAGTGTCCTGTGTTCGGTTTTTGCATTTGTTTCGACTTTTAGTGCGGATATTCCACACCTGTTTACAACCGATAAATCCGGTTCGTTCACAACTGATGCCATTGCACTGGTTACTAATTTTCTGTCTGCACCGAGACTTAAAAGTGAACCTGTTATCATGTCGCCTGCTGCGCCGTGAAACGGATCAAATAGAAGGATTCTCATAACTAACAATTACTTATAAACGATTGTATATATGAGTGTTAAGGAAATTGTATGATAAGCTTAAAAGTTGACAGCGCCTATCCCGAAGACCAGGGGGGCGGCAGGGCAAGACTTGATCCTGAGACGATGCTTCATCTTCATCTCTCTCCCGGGGACCTTATATATATAGACGGGAAAAATCGCACGGTTGCCAAAGTCTGGCGTATGATGGTCAATGACTGGAACCAGGAAAAGGTCCGTATTGATAACTTTACAAGAATGAACGCGGGCGTAAGCATTGGTGATAAAGTGGATATAACTCCCGTGGAAAATATTGTCGCCGCTGAAAGCGTAATTCTGGCTCCCCCAGAAGACCTTCCAAAACAGCTTCCGATAAACTACAACAGCGCAATTGCAAGGCTTATTGATTTTCCGATTTTAAAAAATGACAGTGTGCCTGTAATAGCAGGTCTTCCTTTCATGCAGCCCCAGACTGTCTCTTTTAAGGTAGTGTATATAGAACCCGAGAATGCTGTTATAATAAACCGCGATACTGAGATCGAATTCTCGGACAAGCCTGCAGCAGGCTTTGAAGGCCTGAAAACCATATCCTATGAGGATATAGGAGGTCTGAAGGGAGAGCTTCAGAACGTCAGGGAGACAATTGAACTTCCCATGCGTCACCCTGAGCTTTTCAGAAAACTTGGAATCGAGCCTCCGAAAGGTGTTCTTCTTTACGGGCCTCCGGGTACAGGAAAGACACTGATTGCGAAGGCTGTGGCAAATGAAAGTGGTGCGCATTTCATCTCCATTGCAGGGCCTGAAATAATATCCAAATATTACGGTGAGAGCGAGCAGCGTTTAAGGGAAATCTTCGATGAGGCTGAAGAAAACGCTCCTTCAATAGTTTTTATAGATGAGCTAGACTCAATTGCCCCGAAGCGTGAGGATGTCACGGGAGAGGTTGAAAGGAGAGTCGTTGCGCAGCTTCTTACTATGATGGACGGACTTGAGGAGAGAGGTCAGGTGGTCGTTATAGGTGCGACCAACCGGCTAGATGCAATAGATCAGGCACTCAGGAGACCCGGAAGATTTGACAGGGAGATTGAAATAGGCGTTCCGGGAGAAGATGATCGTCTTGAGATTCTTAGGATACATACACGCGGTATGCCTATAGAAGGAGAAAATCTTATTCTCGAGAAAAAGAAGGAATGCGACTCTTCCGAGGGGGAAGCCAGAGAAAAACTTGAAGAGGAGTTCAAAATCATTGCCGATGAGGTCCACAAGAACCGTGAAACGATGCTTGAGGAGTTTGCATCTAAGACTAACGGTTTTGTAGGAGCAGATCTTGCTTCTCTTGCAAGGGAAGCCGCAATGAGGGCGCTTAGGCGGTATCTTCCTGATATAGACCTTGATTCCGATGAAATTCCTCAGGAGGTTCTTGAGTCCATGGAGATCAGGATAAGCGATTTCAGGGATGCATTAAAGGAGATAAATCCGAGCGCTATGAGAGAGGTATTTCTTGAGGTGTCTCATGTCAACTGGTCTGATGTGGGCGGCCTTTCCAGGGAAAAGGAGGAAATACGTGAAACTGTCGAATATCCACTTACAAGGCGTGAAAAGTTTGAAAACTTTGGAATAAAGTCTCCTAAAGGTGTCCTTCTTTATGGTCCTCCCGGTACAGGAAAGACACTGATTGCAAAGGCTGTGGCAAACGAGAGCGGTGCAAACTTTATTCCTGTACGCGGACCGCAGCTTCTGTCGAAATGGGTCGGCGAGAGTGAACGTGCCGTAAGGGAAATCTTCAGGAAAGCACGCCAGGTTGCACCGTCCATAATATTCTTTGATGAGCTTGATGCCCTTGCTCCTGCAAGGGGGTCGGGTCCCGAGTCAAGAGTTGTTGAAAGTGTTTTGAACCAGATACTTACAGAATTTGACGGTATTGAGGAATTAAATGGCGTCGTTGTAATGGGTGCGACAAACCGCCCTGATATCATAGACCCGGCACTGCTTAGGGCAGGAAGATTTGACCGTCTTGTCTACATAGGTGAACCTGATGAAAAATCACGGGTGAAAATTATTCAGATTCATTCCAAATATCTGCCTTTAGAGGATTCGAATATTGAGGAGGCTGTTGATTTTACGCAGAATTATGATGAAAGCAGTATTGAAGAGGCATTCTCTGAGATAAGTAAAAAAAGAGACTTCTCTCTGAACAGGAAATTAACAGTGGATGAACTTAAGGCTGGCTTTGAAGGTATTGACCCCCGTGATTCGCCTGTTTTGTCTAAAGGGAACAGGAGAAGGATAATCGTCGCGCAGCTTATCAAAAACGGTCTTTACATGGAAGACCCCGTAAGAGACAGTCTGATAAAAAAAGTTGCTGCAAAAACGTTTGGTTACGTTGGATCAGACCTGGAGCTTTTGTGCAGGGAATCAGCCATGTTTGCGATGCGCGAGGGAAAATCCGAAGTTTTGGAGTCTCATTTCAAAATGGCTCTTGAAAAGATACACCCGATGATGAACGACAGGTTAAGAGAGCAGTATTCAAAGATAGAGCAGCACTTTAAAGGTGGTCTGCCCCAACAGGTTCAGCCTGTTGAATACCAATAACTTTTTTTGATTGTTATTTATACTATGCTGTACATAAGTATACATCGCAGTGGTGTGATTTACAGGCATCTTCTGCAAAGGAGGATATAATATTGTCAAATTTTACTGCCTTTCTTGACGTGAATAAAAGACTGGGCAGGAAGAATGCTGTAATTTTTCCGTCCGGGGACTTTAAATGCACATATGAGGAAATGCTTGAGACTGTATGCAGGCGCTCGTCTCTGTTTCTGAAATCAGGCATATCACGCGGGGACAGAGTCTGCATATACCTGCCTTCGGTTCCTGAATATCTTTTTTCATATCTGGCGCTGTGGAGAATAGGAGCGGTTGCAGTACCTCTGAATATAGTTCTTTGCGAGTTGGAAATTAAGTATATGCTTGAAAATTCAGGTGCATCGGCAATTATTTCAGGCGCAGAGGGCAGAAAAAATGCAGAAGAAGCCTGCTCAATGATGTCTTCAAAACCTCTTTTGTTTATCACCGGGGATGAAAAATGGGATGATGCATTGTCGGACATGCCCTCATATATACCACCGGTAAACTGTCTTGCAGATGACCTGTGCCAGCTTCAGTACACATCAGGCACAACCGGAAAGCAGAAAGGCGCAATGCTTACCCACGGAAACTGGATGGCGGCAATGGAGTCGGAATGCGGCCTTTTGAATTACTGCCAGGACGATGTTTACCTGGGAATATATCCTATGGCGCACGTAGGTGTATCATGGGGAATTTCAGCGCTAAAAGCGGGTGCCACATGGGTCATAATGGAGAAATTTGACCTCGACCGTTATATTCGTTATTCAGAACAGTTCAAAGTTACGGTAATCGCCGGGATGCCCCCTGTGATTCACTCACTTCTGAATACGGACAAAGGTAGTGAGAAGAGTTTTTCAACTGTACGGGAGATGATAAGCGGCGGCGGCCCGCTTCATCCCAGTGTCTGGAAAGAATTTTATACGCGTTTTCATACCCCGGTTGTGAATGCATACGGGCTTTCGGAGACTATTGTCGTCGGGACCGGTACGGCAATCCGGCCTGAAGACTACAAATATGCGGATGAATTCAAAAGCGTCGGCTATCCTGTAGGTTATACTGAAATGAAGATTGTGGATACAAACGATTCTTCAAAAGAGCTTGAAAACACAAAAATGGGTGAGATAGCGCTCAGGGGACCCGCCGTTGCAAAGGGCTACTGGAGAATGGAAGCCGAAACTAAGAAAGTGTTTCTGCCTGACGGGTGGTTTCTGACAGGCGATATCGGTTTTATAGATGAAGACGGTATGCTTGCGATTACCGACAGAAAGAAGGATATGATTGTAATGTCAGGCTGGAAAATTTATCCTACAGAAGTGGAGAAAGTGTATATAGAGCACCCTGACATAGACGATATCGCGATATTCGGGTGCCCTGATATACACCGCGGTGAAGTACCTGTTGCTGCAGTAGTTACGGTATCCGGAAAGAAACTGAGTGAAGAGGACCTTATTAATTTCGGTATGGAAAGACTTGCAAGGTACAAAGTCCCGCGTTCATATATATTTCTTGACAGGTTGCCGCGGGTAAACGGCTGGAAGCTGTTAAGGCGTGAATTAAGGGACAGTTTCTGCAGTGAAGAAGAAAAAGAGTTCAAAAAAGCTTTGTCAGGCATAACTTCCTTATAGTTCGTATATTCTTTTATAAAAACAGGATATAATATCAATAATGCCATCAGAAATTGAGCATACCGCTTCTGTCTCCGCCGGAATGAGGTCTACCGGGATTGTCGGTCTTGATTTTCAGCTCGGAGGCGGTATACCAGTGGGGAAATCCTTAATTGTATTCGGCAGTCCTCTTTCGGGATGCGAACTGTTTGCCGAACAGTTCTGGCTTGCCGACAAGTCAAAAAAAAGTACATACCTGATGATTGACAGTACGCCGAAGGAAGGGATGACCGGTTCTTCTGTTATGAACCCTGATGATATGGCAGCTGAAATTAAAGGGGAATGGGTTGTTGTTGATTCCCTCTCCACAATAATTTTAAAATATGGTATTGAAGCTGCAGTTTCTTTTATTGACCATGGCATAAAGAGTATAACCGAAAAAAACGGAAATGTGCTCTTTGTCCTGTACAGTGGTATTCACACTCCTGAAGAGGTGATGAAGGTAATACGGCGCTCTGATATTTTTATTACATTGTCAGGTTCCTTTCATGGGAATGAAATAGAAAGAAATCTTACCGTGAATAAAATTTCAGGGCAGGACGTCCCGAAAAGAGCATATCCTTACGACATTATGTCGTGGGGAATAGAACTTTCGACAACAGGAAGAGTCATTTAAAAAAATAATCTTTTTTTATCTTCTATTTTTTTTAGTTTGACTTCCGGTGTGGATCTTTGAGAGACAGTGCATGTCTTTCTATCAGGTACCATGATGCAACTGCAGCCGGTATCGAAAATGTATATGACAGTATTATCATTGAGGGTATTTCTATGTCAGGTAAAAAGTGGATAATTGTCTGCTGAATCGGGTATGCATAGATGAAAAGGCCAAAGGAAAAATCCCCGTATTTTCCGAAACGGTTCAGTCTTTTTGTCGGAAGCTGGGCGAACCAGATTACGGTGTATGGTACAGCGATGAACGCAAATGCAAACATAAACGGTGAGCCGTACGACAGTATTACAAAAACCCACAGGATAAATACAAAAGCCGGGTGATACCTGATTTTATTCCTGTTCATGTAGAGGTACGCGCCTGTAAAAAAATACATAGCAAAGCGTATTTTGTTTAATGCAGGATTGTCATACCATAATACCCATAACAGAAACGTTATCGCCATAAACGGTATCATAGACCTTTTTTTTGAAAGAATCCCAAAAATTCCCGCCACTGCAACAACTGCATAAAGGAAGAATTCAAAGGGTATTGCCCAGAGGGGAGCGTTTACGTATGTTACAGGGTTTTCGGGGAACAGCCCGAGCACAGAGCCGTTGATATAAAATGGAACCGACAGCCATGTCAGGGGACTTAGAAGCCTTGAGAAGTACTCATGAAGACTTAAACTGGTTACAACCGGCCCGATGAAAAATATTATGAACACTATGGATGCTATAAGACCTGGAAATATTCTTAATCCGCGTTTTTTAAAGAATATCTTCAAATCGGGTTTTCTTTCCCAGCTCCCTGGAATAAGGTATCCGCTTATTGCAAGAAGGACCGCAAGACCAAGCTGACCTACTAGGAGGTGCCAGTCGAAGATGAATATATTGGCATACCCCAGAATCAGTGCAAAAGAGTGTGAAAATATTATAAGAGATGCGGCAAAAAACCTTAAAAAATCAAAGTTGTTTGTAAATCTTGCATTCATGCAGAAAACTCTGGTTTATTTGCACTTTGATTATTCAAAAATTATTCGTTTAGATTTCGGCGGACTTCTCCGGCTGCTTCCACCATATTCTTCAGTTTTTTGAACGCAACGTCTCTTTTATGCATCCTGAGACCGCAGTCCGGGTCGATAAGAAGTTTTTCAGGCCCGAAAATTTCAATTCCCTTTTCGATTCTTGCTTTTATCTCATCAACAGTGTCTATTTCAGGAGATGTAGAGTCAACAGCGCCGAAACCTATCTGTTTCCCTGAAAACTCTTTTTTGGAGACTGTCTCCAGGTTTTCCGGGTTGCATGAAAATTCCAGATCTATTATGTCAACCGGCATTTTGATTATGCTGTCAATGACTTTTCCTATGTCACCGCATACATGAATGCATGTAGGAACTCTCAGGGCGCCTGTTATTGCGCTGACAGCCTGGTATGCTGTTCCCATGTCGGCGATACCTGTTGAAAGTATGGGTTCGTCAATCTGGAAGATTGCAATTCCGAGAGACTCCAGATTCAAAGCTTCCTTTGCAATAATCTGTGCAAGATCAAGAATAAGTTCATCCCTGCTCCTGTAAAGCGGAGTGTCTATCTTAAGCGCATGGGATATTGTGGACGGGCCTGCAAGCATAGCCTTGACTTTGTTGTGCCTGGAGACAGCGTATTTTGTGTCTTCAGCGGTCATAGGCTTTAGGGGTGGCTGAATTACCCCTTTTACCTTCTGGTCGCGGATTCCGGGGATCTGGGATGTAAGAGTGGTTATCATGTCACCTCTTACCTGTCCTGTGGAAATTATGTCTATCCCGGATTTTATCTGGTCGCCTACGGCGGTTTCAAGCGCCTGCCTGTATGGGTCCAGAAATGACTTCAGCCCCTTTGATTTTACGGCAGGATAACTGCCTACGACTGTTGTGGGAATAATCTTATTTATGAGTTTCATGGTGTGACTCTGTGCCTGTCGCGCGGGAAGAGTACCGCTTCTCTGATGTTTGGCAGGTCAAGCATCGTCATGATAAGACGGTCCATACCTACTCCCCATCCTGCATGAGGCGGCATCCCATACCTGAAAGGCTTTAGGTAGAATTCAAAGCTCTCAGGTGATAAGCCTTTTTGCTTAATCTGCTCTACGAGGAGGTCATACTGGTGAATACGCTGTGCCCCGCTTGAAAGCTCCATTCTCGGGTGCATCATATCAAAGGCCTTACAGATTTTCGGGTCGTCCTCGTATGGCATGGCGTAATATGGTTTTATTGAGGTGGGCCAGTCCGTAATGAAGTAATGTTCACCCATCTCTTCTCCTATTGCGCGCTCTGCGGAAGTGGAAAGGTCATCACCGTATTTTATGTCCTCATTAGTTGATACTGCTGCCATGTCTATTGCTTCGGCATATGTTATCTTCGGGAAGTTTTTGCCCGGTACCTTTAAGTCAACGCCCAAAGTTTCGATTGCATCGGTGCAGTTCTTATCTACATATTCGTATGCAGCAATAATGACATCTTCAAGAATTTTCATTACGTCATTGTGGTCTGCAAAAGAGATTTCCGCATCTATTGATGTAGCCTCGTTGAGGTGTCTTGTGGTGTTGTGCTCTTCAGCCCTGAAAATAGGTCCGATTTCAAAAACTTTCTCGAAACCTGCGGCCATCATCATCTGCTTGTAAAGCTGAGGACTCTGGTTTAAAAATGCCTCTTTTTCAAAATATGCAATAGGGAAAAGTTCTGTTCCGCCTTCTGTTGCAGCTGCCACAATTTTTGATGTTGTGATATTTATATATCCTTCTTTGTAGAAGTATTCCGAAACAGCGCGTGTAACTGCGCTTCTCACCTGGAAGACAGCTGAAACCTTCGGTCGTCTGGCATCAAGGTACCTGTTGTCCAGGCGTGTATCCACTTCGGCAAGAACTTTCTCTGATACGTCCAGAGGCAGCGGAGTTTCGGCTTTACTTATGATTTCAAACTGCTCGGGGATTATTTCGCGTCCGCCCGGAGCTTTGTCGGATTCCTTGACTGTTCCGACAATTTTTACGACTGATTCACGTGAGACATCTTTTGCGGCCTCAAGTACAGCTTCAGGAGCTTTCTTTTTTATAATTGTTGCCTGTAAAAATCCGGTTCTGTCTCTTAAAATAAAAAATGACAGTCCTCCAAGGTTTCTTATCTCGTGAATCCATCCTATTACTTCTGCACTCTGCAATTCAGGTGTTACTTCTTTCAGTGGTATTCTCATAAAATATCTGCAATAGAGTGTGTCCTTAACTCTTATTTTTTTTTGTATATGATATTAAAAAATGAACAAAAAACATTCCGCCGGAATCGCGTCAGCATCAAAAAATGGATGTATTTAGGCAGTAGGTAAAATTTTTGGACTGGTCATCTGATTAGTGGCCTTTTTGAAAGGGTTATCCAGGATAAAAGAAAAATCTGGTAGTTAAACAGGGGAATCCTTATTTTCAACGGAAAAAAGTTCTGGTTTTAATTATTTTTTGGAGTTGCTAAGACCTACTTAAAGGTCTCTTCTCAGTAAAATGTTTTTGTAATAACATTATATTTGTATGGAAAAGTAATAACTCATGTTATAAGGTTATGTCATCGAATACGAATTTGTTCAGGCAGGCCGGTTTTGCGGCAGTTATAGTCCTTTTTTTTATCTCTGCAGTTTTCACGGCAGATGCAGCTGATAATTTAAGCGTATCAGGTTCCGCAAGCCCTGAAGGAAGTCTTGTATCAGGAGACATTGTTTCGTGCAATTACACTGTGGACTATGATTTTGAATCTGATGATGACTATCTTGAATTTTATACTGATCTTATTGATCCTACGTGGAAGTTTATTATATCAATAGACGGCACAGAGCAGGAAAAATCAAAGCTTACGGGCCGTTATGAAACAATCAGTGGATTTGAACTTTATTACCCGAAGGCCTACAATACTTATGTAAGGGTCATACTAAAGGGAACTGTTCCGTCTGTTGCCTCGACGGCAACCTATAATGTTCTGGAAGTCTCGCAGTATAACGGAATTGGTGAACTTGAGTCGTCGGCTGAAATACATAAGATCTTTTTGAATCCGTCTGACCTGTCTTCTATTCAGTCCGAAACTGAAACAAAGCTTTCCAGCCTGAAGGCAGAAATAGACAATCTGGAAAGTAACGGTGTATATACTTCATCCGCAGAAGAACTGTATTCCAAAGCCCGTACGATGGTAAAAACTGCAAAGAATTCTTCCTTGTCGAAGCAAAATGATCTGCTGTCCTCTGCTGCGTCATATATAACTGAAGCTGAAACTCTTCTTGATATCTTCTGGACAGAATCATCACTTAATACTGCGCAAATAAAGACAGGTTCTCTGGATTCAATAATCACCTATTTTGATTCACAGAGTAGTGTATCCGGTGATTCGCGTCTTGTTGTCGTTAAGTCATGCAACGATAACGCAAAGACTCTCCTTGTCCTTGCGCGGGAGAAGTCTTCTGATTCAGACAACTCTTCTGCACGTGATTACGCAGATCAGTCCGAAAGCAAGGCGAATGAGGCATACAGCTATGCGGTTGAAATTAATGATGACCTTGGCCTTAATGCGCCTGTTGATGATGATATCTGGAAGTCCTCTCCCGGTACATCTATGCCGTCACCTTCAGTTTCACCATCTGTAACAGTTACAGCAACTGCAACCTCTTCATCAGGAATATTGTCTTCAGTTAATCTTTCTGACGTTGGTATTGGTACCGGGGACTCTGACGATCTGGATTCCCTGCTGCATTCAGAGGTAAATCTGGGCAGTTTTTTAAAAATTATCGATAAAGTGTATGATCTTCTGGTTGAAGCGTTCGATTACATCAGCGGCCTAATATCATCTGTTTCTAATTCCTGATGCATGACATAATCTCCCATGCCAGTGATTCAGCACCTGCTGCAGAGTCAAGGCTTGTGTTGAGACGCACTGACCCGGGGATTTCATCAGCCTCTCTTATGTCCTGGATGAGGATATCTGAAAAAGATCTTAAATTTGAGACTGTTTTCATATATGAAGGATATTTTTCGGGAGAGTAGTCTGCAGGAACTTTTGGCAGTAAAGAAACGACAAACATTTTGTCCAGTAATTTTGTAAGGTTTCTGCATGCAAGAACCGGAAAAACAGTTGTGTTCATTCTTCCGGGACCTATAATAACAGCTTCGCTGGAATTTATTGCATCTTCGGCTGAATCTGAAAGTACAGGAGTTTTTTTACAGTCAATTTTAACTGAGGACCTGAGGTCTGAATCGCAATCGTCATCGTATAACCGCCTGAATTCAGTCATTGTGAGCAGTTCACGATCAATTTCGGCATATGCTGAATATCTGCTGTCTGTTGCAGGAAGAATGGAGGATGTGATATTAAAATACTTACATATCTGTTCTGTTGACTGCGTAATACTTCCGCCGTTTCTGAGAATGTTGCTCCTTACAATGCACATTGCACGCTCCTTGTCACCGACAGGTAAGACGTTGCAGTCTCCTGATATCTTTTTGATTAAATTTGATGTGGAATAAGTATCCCCCTTTATGCCTTCCCACTGACCTGTATTCAGGTTTCCTGAAAAAAGATGTATTATATTATCCAGAGACGGACAAAACAGGTTTCCTTCTGTCCATACACTGTCCGAAGTACCGGCTATAACAGTAATCTCGTTGTCATACAGAAGATTTCTGAACGCCCTGATAAGTTTTAGTGAACCTTTTCCTCCGGGTATGAAGGTAATCATTTGCAGCATTAAATCTGTCTTTTAAACATTAAAGCGGTTCTGATAAAATACCAATATAGCTTAAAAATCAGTGTTTCTATAAAAAGTATTGTAATTTATTTTATTCAGTCATCCTGTAATTTTCGTCCATGCATCCGAGTGTATTTAGTGAGTAATACCTGATGAAAGTTACAAACGGGACACTTATTAAAAGGGCGACCGGGATAAGGCATATTATGAAAATTATAAGCAGGGTAATAAGCGCTGAAGTTGCAAAAAATTCTGATGAAAATCCGATTGTAAACAGTGCTATGACAAAGAAGGGGATTGCTAATACAACAGCGGCTATCATAATGGCTATCAGCATGAGTATTGAAACAATAACCGCAAGAATAACCCTCATTATAAGGTATACTATAGTCTGTCCCCAGCCTGATTTCATTATAGTCCAGCATCTTTTCCATCCATCTATGACGCCGCATTTGTCCTTAAGCATTATAGGCACAACGAAATCGATGGTAAAAAGCATAATTATCATAAAGGGAATGCAGATCAAAAACAATGCCAAAAAGAACATAATAATAGCAGTCAGACTTGTAAATGAAAGCTCTGTTACTACTCCTGCGAAGAGTGAAACAACTGCTGCAATAATTATTAAAACCAGTATTACACCCATTGCAATCTGAAATCCAAACAGCCTGGCTCCTCTCCCGAGGTTTGACTTAAAATATTTTCTTATTGCAAACTCCTTACTTGAAAGGCAATCCACAAACAAAAACTGGAAGACACTTGATATATATGCTATTATCAGGGCAAATATTATAATTGCAGCAACTATTGCCAGAATTACAGGGAGATGATCCATGAAAGTATTTGCTCCGGTTGTTGCCTGAAAAGGGAAATTTTCGGTCCCCGTTGTAAAAGGGTTGAAGGAGAAAAACCCCCCTGTAAATAGTGATATTAGTGCAATCCGGAGCCAGATGCCCTTTTTGAAAGGCCAGAGCAGTGATTTTGTCCTGTCAATAGCCGTATCAATGCTGCTGAATGCATAATAGTCTGACATGTAATAGTAACCTGCAAATATGTA
Source organism: Methanomicrobium sp. W14 (assembly GCF_017875315.1). Lineage (NCBI taxonomy): Archaea > Methanobacteriati > Methanobacteriota > Methanomicrobia > Methanomicrobiales > Methanomicrobiaceae > Methanomicrobium > Methanomicrobium sp. W14. The sequence continues at coordinate 777,540 of NZ_JAGGMM010000001.1, read as the reverse complement.
TAATATAAATATAGAGGTCAGATTAATTCCCTGACTTCTTTAATAATATTCTCCGCAAGACTTTTGCTTATATTTTCATTTAGCATAAGGGTATCAAATTTGACTGCACCTTCTATTGTCTCGCTGTCTCTTATGTCCTGTATGAACAGGTCTGTAAAATCCCTGTAAAGTGAATATGCACCTTTCGAGTTAGAAGGAATATTCCATGCGTCCATCAGTTCCTTCGCAGGACCGCTTACAGGTTTGTCCCCTATAAACGGGCTTACCGCAACTACAGGCTTTTCCTTAAGACTTTGGATTATTCCACTGCATTCAAGAATAGGTGATATACTTGTAACAGGATTTGAAGGGCCTACGATAATCAGGTCGGACTGTTTTAAGGAACTTAATGCATCATTTGTAGCTATCGGACTGATTTTAAAAGTTCTTTTTATTTTCCTAATCCCGATATTGGCCCTGTGTTTCACCCAGTACTCCTGGAAGTGAATCAGACCTTTTTCGGTCAGAATATTTGTCGTTATTTCAGTATCGCACATTGGAAGTATGTTTGCGGAAACTCCCAGACGTCTGCACAGTTCACTGGTTGCTTCTGTAAGAGTCTTTCCTTCCCTCAAAAGCCTCCCTCTTGCAATATTCACTGCCCTGTCTTTGTCTCCAAGCGTTAAGTATACATCTTCGCCTAGACTTTTAAGAAAGTCGTTTGTGACTGTGGTATCGCCTTTAATGCCCCACCATCTGTCGGTGTCAAGCATTCCCGAGAAAAGGTACATCAAAGTATCTATGTCGGGAGAAAGGTGGCTGCCGTAAATCCACATATCCTCTGCCGTATTGACTATGACGGAAATATCCTCATCATTTAGGATTTTCCTGAATCCCCTGATAAGTTTGGGAGTCCCGGTACCTCCGGAAAGAAATGTAATCTTCATTGTCTTTTTTTTAAAGCTTATAATAGATATATCCATCAGAAATGAAGGTATAAAAAACAAAAAAGGCCTTCTGCCATTACCGGAACAAGGGACCGGACAGAATGGACATATTTTTTGCTGGTGTCTTGTCTGATAGTTAGTTATAGAATAAATTTTTGGCTTATAGTGACAAATTCTTGTAATAAACAGCCGTAATGAAGTCATGATTTCAGTGACTGAACCATAAAATGGCAGGGGCAATACCTAATGAAGATAATTAAAGACCCGGTACACGGTTACGTTGAAGTTGATGAGAGTATTATTCCGCTTCTTGACTCGCAGCCTGTGCAGAGGCTGAGATACGTAAAACAGCTGGGTTTTTCAAGTCTTGTCTATCCGGGCGCGAATCATACGCGTTTTGAACATTCACTCGGGACTATGCACCTCGCCCGTTTAATGAGTATGAGTCTCGGTCTTTCTCCTGATGACGTCCTGCTTGTTACAGTTTCCGCACTTCTTCATGATATCGGTCACGGGCCGTATTCTCATGCAACGGAATCACTGATGCAGAAATATCTCGGGAGGAGTCACCAGGAAATAGGGGATATTATAAAAAAAAGTTCCATATCCGGGGAACTTTCACTTCTTGGTCTTTCCCCTGACGACGTATGTTCAATGGTTACCGGGCAGCATCCACTGTCAGGAATAATTCACGGGGACCTGGATGTAGACAGGATGGATTATCTCTTAAGGGATGCGCATTACACAGGAGTTCCTTTCGGAACGGTTGATGCCCACAGGCTCATAAGAAGCACCACTCTGACTGAAAACGGTCTGGTTTTAAAGGAAAACGGAATCCATGCCGCCGAATCTCTTTTGATTGCAAGGACTCTGATGCGTCCTGCGGTTTATTTCCACCATGTAAGCAGGATTGCGGAGGCCATGGTGAAATTTGCTGCACAAAAGCACATTGAGGCGACTTCTACGGAAAAACTGAACGAACTTCTTCGCATGAATGACAGTGAGTTCTATATGGAGCTTTTAAAGTCCCCTTGCAGGCTTACTTCAGAGATGATAAAAGACCTTTACAGCCGGAAACTGTACAAAAGGGCTTTGTATACCGGAATGGATCAGGTCAGGTTTTCCTCCATACAGAGACTGATAGACCTTAAGGACGAAAAAAGCATAGCCAAATCCGTTTGCGAAGCTGCCGGGACCGGTGAATCCGATGTTCTTGTAGATATTCCGCCTATTCCGTCCCCTATATCAATTGAGGTTTCGGTCAGAAACCACAACAACCTCGTCTCACTTGAAAAGCTGTCACCTCTTATGGCAACTTTAAACGAGACCCGAAAAAGCCAGTGGAGGCTTGGAATATATACTAAACCAGAATACAGAAAAGCCGTCGAACAGGCTGCATATGATGTGCTTAACATCGAAAAGCTGACAAAGCAGGATAAACTGGTGCTGTGAGCTTTTATGCATAAGTTTATTTGGAGTTGGCGGGCAATTTGCAGGTTTGTTATGCGTGGAGAATATTATCATCCTGTTTTGAGAAACAGAGATGTTAAATATAACAATTTTCTCTGAGGACTATTAAATGAAAAGATATGTTATTGCCGTAACAGGTGCAAGCGGGATGATATATGCAAGACGGCTACTTGAAATATTGTCAGGAAAAGCCGAATTGCATGTAATAATCTCCAGAATAGCAAAAGAGATAGCAGAATATGAACAGGTGAATCTTAACGGCTTTAATGCTGTTTATGTAGATGAAGACAATCTTTTTGCCGACATTGCAAGCGGGTCTTTTCTCTATGACGGCATGGTTGTAATTCCGTGCAGCATGAAAACGCTTGCGGCGGTTAATGCAGGTTTTTCCGATAATCTTATAACAAGAGCTGCCGACGTATGCCTGAAAGAGGGAAGAAAATGCATCCTGATGCCGCGGGAAATGCCCCTTTCAAGAATTCATCTTAAAAACATGCTTTCTTTAAACGAAGCGGGTGCAACTATTATGATGATGTGCCCCGGATTTTACAACAGACCGAAGACTATAGATGATCTTGTTGATATGGTTGTTGCAAGAGTCCTTGATCACCTTGGAGAGGAGAATGATCTTGGAAACAGGTGGAGTGGTTACTGATGCGTGAATTTATTCAGAAGATGAGAGATGCCGGGCTGGTTGAAGATATAGAATATGAGGTATCCTCTTTATACGAAGCGCCGAAGATTGCCTCTAAGACAGGCAAGCTTGTATTTTTTCACAAGCTTGACGGTGATAAACGCGGTGTCATGAATGTCACTGCGAGCAGAAAGGCGCTTTCAGTGGCATTTGGCTACGACGAAAGGGATATAGTAAGAAAACTTTCTGAAGCTCAGTACAACGGTGTCTGCGAAAAGAAGGGAGATATCAGTATGCACCCGCCTGACCTGTTCTCTCTTCCGGTAATGAAGCACTTCCCGAAGGATGCAGGAAGATACCTGACGTCAGCTATTGTGTTTTCAGAGTACGGGGGTGTTTCAAACGCATCAATACACAGGATGCTTGTACTTGACAGAAATCACCTTGCGGCAAGGCTTGTTGAAGGAAGGCATACACATACTCTCTTGAAGGCCGCACTCTCTAAAGGAGAGAGGCTTCCTGTTGCAATTACGATAGGGACCCATCCCCTTGTAACTTTTGCAGCATGCACAAGAGTTCCTGAAGGAAAGGAGCTTTCATTTGCAGCCGAGCTTATGGGAGAAAATCTTTCCGTATATGAATGCTCTAACGGCGTAAAGGTTCCTGATGCAGAAATTGTGCTTGAGGGATATATTTCATCAGAAAAAACGGATGAGGGGCCGTTTGTTGACATAACGGGAACATATGACCCTGTAAGACCTGCGCCGGTAATAGAAATTACCGGAATGCATATGAAAAACGATCCAATCTTCCATGGTATTCTGCCCGGAGGAAAAGAGCACAGGCTTCTTATGGGCATGCCTTATGAGCCCAAGATATACAGGTATGTAGCCGGGGTTACGACAGTAAAAAATGTCTCACTTACAACAGGCGGGTGCGGCTACCTTCATGCTGTCATCCAGATTAGGAAAAATACGCAGGGAGATCCCAAAAATGCTATAATGGCCGCTTTTGCAGCGCATACATCTCTTAAACACGTTGTTATCGTGGACGATGACATCGATATATACGACATGGAGGATGTGGAATATGCCATTGCAACGAGGGTACGCGGCGACGAGGACATAATGGTGATAAAGGGAGTGAGGGGCTCTTCCCTGGATCCGTGCCGGATAGGTGACGGGATGAATGTCAAGGTAGGCGTAGATGCCACTATGGTAATGGGAAGGGAAGACGAGTTTAAAAGAGCGGAATGGGATGACTGAGGATGTATCTTGACAGCGAGGATGAAAAAGTTCTCAACGGTGAATACGGGCAGACACGCCAGAAGATGATGGAGATACTTGTCGCACTGGGAAAAGTTTTCGGTGCAGAAGACCTTGTACCGGTTTCAAGCGCACAGGTCAGCGGCGCTTCATACAAGACAATAGGTGAATGGGGCCTTGAATGGCTGAACAATCTTGATGCACGGGTTGTTGTCCCTTCTGTTTTAAACCCAATTGGGATGCCCCGGGAGAACTGGCGTGACATTGGTATTTCAGTTGAATTTGCGGAAAAGCAGAACGCCGTTATAAAAGCCTACAAAAGACTTGGAATAAAAATGGAGTGCACATGCACCCCGTATTACCTGAATATTACAAATTACGGTGATCACGTTGCATGGTCAGAGTCATCAGCCGTGTCTTACGCAAATTCCGTAATCGGTGCAAGAACCAACAGGGAGGGAGGGCCGTCTGCCCTCGCCGCTGCAATGATAGGAAAGACACCTAACTACGGTCTTCATCTCTTCAAAAACAGGATGCCTGAAATAACGGTTGAGGTGGAGAAAGGAGACGGGGAATATTCGTCCCATTATGGTGCTATAGGCTATCTTGCAGGAAAAGCCGTAGGAAACAAAATTCCTTTGGTTACCAATATAAGACCCTCGAGAGACCAGCTGAAAGCCCTTGGCGCTGCGATGGCGGCTTCGGGGGCAGTGGCACTGTATCATGTCGGGGGGATAACCCCGGAAACAAAGCTTCCTGCATTTTCTGTAAAGGGCTCCGAAAAAATCGTTATAGAGCAGTCGGAAATAAAAGAGCTTTTCAGTGACATTGATGTGGACGCGGTTGCAATAGGCTGTCCGCACTGCTCCCCTGATGAACTTGCAAAAGTCGCCTCTCTTCTTGAAGGAAGAAAAACAAGTAAAACTTTCTATGTCTTTGTTTCAAAGGGTGTTAAAAGTTCAAATCCGGAATATGTAAGTAAAATAGAAAAAAGCGGTGCAAAGGTTGTTGAGGATACCTGTATAGTTGTTTCTCCAGCAATGGACAAATTTGAGACCGTGATGGTTGATTCGGGCAAAGCCTTTGCATATGTTCCGAATATGTGCGGGTGCAATGTCCGTATAGGGACCCTTGAGGAGTGCGTTAGAGAAGCTACCTCATAAAGAGGGTATTTTTTTAATAATCGGGTATATCTTCCGAATTAATATTGTATACTTTTGCAAAGTGATCCGGGTAATATCTCATCTTTGCGATCCTCAGGCCGTCCACTCCGAGGTCTGATTCCCTGTTTATGTATTTGTATTTTCCAAGTGCTGTTTTTGCAGTCTCATTAGTAATAACCTTATAGTTTCCCTCGCAGTCAGGCAGACCTTTTTCGTAGTGGACTACAATTGTTTCAGGATTTAGTTCTTCATATACTGATATTGCGCTGATATTTCCGTCCACAACAAGCATAAGTCCAGAAAGTTTTAGTTCTGCAAAATGATTTACCGCATATACTGTTGCATCTTTTTCATGGTTTAGGATAGGGTTTTTTTTGCACTGTTTCCATTCGCACCATTTAACCAGAAATTCGTTTATGTCATCAATCGACTCTTCCGTTATTTTTTCAACCGTGTAGTTGCAGTTCTTTTTGAAGTGGTTTATCTGCTTTCTTATGCTGAGAAATTTTTTTCCAGGCAGTTTTGACAGTGTTTCGGTATCATAAACATATTCATAGTAGTCCCTGTCAGGAGACATTCTGATGTCCGGTGAAATTTCAAGAATGTCATTTTTCATTTTTTCATCGAATATCTGGTAGGCAAGTCTGTCTCCGTGCTTTTTTGCAAGGCTTAGTGTATCTTTTAAAAGTTTACTGTCATATGTCCCGAAGGGACCTCTGAAAGATATTTCGTTCTCAATAGTACTGGAGATGATAACCGCCCCGTTTATTTTGCAATATTCATATTCGGCGTAATCATTCCAGCAGACCATATTTGTAAATGTGTTGTCACTGTGACATGTCGGATACTTTGAATAGAAGGACTTAAAAAAATCATGGTCTTTAAGCGTAACCGGCTTAAAATCATTTATATCGAGCATAAAATTTCAGTTCCCGTAAATCATTGGAGTATGATCTTTCATAACAGAAAAACCTTCAGATTTATAAAAATTCTCGGTATCAGGTTCTGCTATAAGCCCTATCCATGTGAGGCCCCCGGATCTGGCCTCTTCAACCAGTGAATTCAGAAGTTTTCTGCCTATGCCCTTTGAGCGAAAATCTTTTTTTATGACAAGATCCTGGATATAACCGTCTGAGACTCCGTCTGAGATGATCCTGCCCATCCCCACGGCAGTTTTAGTTTTCATGTCAATGGCGATGGCAAATATGAAACTGCCTTTGATTAAATCGCTGATGCCGTCAGATTTCCAAGACTCATCCCACCATTTTCCTTCCCTGTAAAGATTTACGATCTCATCTTCGGGCCAGTCTTTTACAAACCGGACTTCTATCTCGCAAATATCACTCATTTTATCAGTGCCAGCAGTTATTCTGTTTTTTGCTATTGTTATAATAATTGCATTAAATGAAGCCTGCCTTTGTAACAACAATTGTTATACCTGACTGACTCTAAACGTTCATTTGAACAGCCAGAAATAATTATTATGCGGGATAATTTATTCTGGAGTACATAAAACAGTTCAGGCAGTGATAATGTGGGAATAGACAAAAATGCGGACTCGGCTCTTCTTGTTCTGGGCTGTCCTCAGGTTCCTGTTCAGACTACGGTGGTTCTTTATATTGCATCCAGACTGAAGAAGGCAGGAATAAAAACAGTAATTGCGGGGACACCTTCTGCAGGAATGCTTATAAAATACGCGGATTATGACGGATACTATGTAGACGAGGTAAAGGATCTTGATGCGATTATCGATCTGATTACGGAGAAGGATGTTTCATATCCTTTGTGCTTTGTATTTATCCATAATGATGCAGGTATATCCTATGCCGCAACGATGAATTCAGTAATGAAGTCTGTAATCTATCCGGTCATTTTCGGAAAAAATGCCGAGGAATTGTCTGGACAGATTGATTTTGAATGCGAGAAAATATCTGCTGTAGCTGTTCATAACCCCAAACCATTAATAAATGCTGTTAACAGGGTGATAAAATGGGATGCCTAGAGAAACTTCCATATGAAGTAATACTGAGAAACTCAAGTTTTTCAGAGTGCAGGGATTATGTGAAGGAAAACTTCAGGGAAATTTATACTGTGCCACCTGGGTACAAAATCTTTGATGTGCATATAATAGGAGTCCCCCCTGTAACAATTGGTGTTGAAGGAGATACAATTGTTTTTCCATATACAAAACCCTGTCATGGTACTTTTCTTGTGAAGGTAAAAAGTGCTGATGAGGCGTTAAAAATCCGCCAGAACTCTTATAAAAAATCACAGAAAAAATGAATTTTCTCTCTGTTTTGTCTGTCGCGGCCAGTCTTGCAATGGACTCTTTTGCAGTATCACTTTCCGCAGGTACTGCCTGTACATACGGCAAGTATAAACCGGCTGCCCTTGTCGGGGCGGTTTTTGGTTTTTTTCAGGGATTTATGCCGGTTTTGGGATGGTTATCCGGGATTTATTTTGCAGGACTGGTAAACGCCTATGCACCGTATATCGCTTTTGTCATTTTATGTATCATTGGAATAAAAATGATTGAAGAGGGATTTTCAGGAAAAGAAGAAAAAAGAGTCACAGGACTTGACAAAAAAATGTCTCTCCTGATTATGCTTGGAATTGCAACAAGTATCGATGCACTTGCAGTGGGTGTATCTCTGGCTTTTTTGGAGGAGTCTATATTAGTTCCGGCAATAGTAATAGGCCTGTTCACTTTTGTTTTGTCTTTTTTCGGGTTCTTCACGGGGGATAAATTAGGTTCTTTTGCCGGGAAATATGCAGAAATCGCCGGAGGTATAATATTGATTGCTATGGGGTTCAAATTTTTGATTGAAGCTGTTTTTATCTGATTTTTTTATTTCACTTTTTCTTTTATATGCCCAAAACTGTTGTGAATGCGTTTGAGTAGATGTATGATAGTACAGGTACTGCTACTATAAAAGCGAGTGAAAATGACAAAAAGAAAATTTCTTTATTGGTTAGTTTTTTTGTCCCTACATGAAGATATGAGTCCTTGCTGTAACCACGGCAAAGCATACTCAGGTATGTCCTTTCGCCCTGTTCATATGATCTTATAAACATTGTTCCGACAGCATATGCAATGGTTTTAAGCCTGTATTTATAGGGAAGGTTCCTGTCGAAGGCGTTGAAAAATCTTGTGTCGAAAACATTTTTCATTTTTCCGAGGATGTCAGCAAATACAAACAGATAGCGAATCATAAGGCCGATTACCAGTGCAAACTCTGACGGAAGTCCGAGTCTTCTTGCTCCTGTAAGGAGGTCCTGCATTGTCGTTGTTGAGGACAAAAGTATTATGAAGGATATGCATACTATGAACTTTATAAATAATATATATGCAAATTCAACAGATTCAGCATAGATATGAATATTGAGCGGCAGGGTAACCAGCGGGGTAAACGTTGTGTAGTGGCTGTTTTCAAAGAAAATCTGGAAAAAGATAATAAAAAATCCGAATGGAAGAATTAACACAACTCTTTTCAGGTAAGAAGATATTGAAATACCGGAAAAAAGCCAAAGAACTGTAAAAAAAATTAAAAACAAGACTCCTGGTATTATGACGTCGGTCGTATAGGGGTAGGCGACCATTGCAATTATTGCCGAAAACGCCAGTATAATCTTAATTCTTGCATCAAGGCTGTGTACAGGGCTTTTTCCCATTGCCTGTCTTTCAATGGAATAAATCTCTTCAATCATGGAATCTTACCAAAAGCTTTCAGAAACGCTTTTTCAGAGTCCTCAAAATTATAAGCCATGTCAATGTCAATCCCGTTTTTTTGGAGCATTCTTATAAGTTTTGGCAGTACAGGCACGTCAAGCCTGAGTTCGGACAGGAGGTCCTGCTGCATGAAGATTTCATGAGTTTTGCCCTGCGCCACAATTTGTCCTTTGTCCATCACGTAGATGTAATCGGCGATTTCTGATACAAGGTCAACGTGGTGCGTGGAGAATATAACAGTTATTCCGTAATCATCAGGGAGACGGTTTATGAAACTTACAAGATCAGAGACACCTTTTGGATCAAGACCCGCCGTGGGTTCGTCAAGAATAAGTATCTGGGGTTCCATTGCAAGAATTCCTGCAATTGCAACTCTTTTCTTTTCTCCTCCGCTCAGGTGATGGGGAGGTCTGTCCCTTAGGTTTTCGATATCAAGGATTCTGAGAACTTCACTTACCCTGTGTTCTATTGTTTTATCATCAAGACCAAGATTTGTGGGTCCGAAAGCAATGTCCTGTTCCACTGTTGGAGAAAATATCTGGTCATCTGAGTTCTGGAAGACTATTCCCACAAGTTTTCTGATTTCCTTTATATTTGACTTCGATACCGGTTCTCCGTGGATTAAAACTTCTCCTGATGTTGGTTTTAATATACCGTTCAAGTGCTTGAATAAAGTACTTTTTCCGGCACCGTTTGCACCAATAACAGCTATACGCTGTTTACGCCCTGCTATAAAATTCACATCTTTCAATGCAGTAATTGAGTTATTGTACCGGTATGTGAGACTGCGGGTTTCGATAAGGTGCATAGCAAAAAAATAGGTTCTTTAAGATTTTGATGTTTTTGATGTGACTGCCCAAGTAACGCCAAGAATCAGTGCAAAGGTTATAAGTATACCAACAATCAGTGCAAATATCTGTCCGGCAGTACCTGATCCCTCCAGTGCATAATCCGGAAGCGGAGAACTGTATTCAAATGTTCCCAGCCCTATAACTTCTGCGTCACCGTCTTCCGGGGAAGCACCTGTAAGGGTTTTTTCTCCCTGCACAACAAAAGCCGTGCTCTCAAGTCCGTCAGGGTCACCTGATGCAGCAAATACTGCTATGACTCCGATTATAAGTGCCACAATAAGTCCGGCAATCATGAAGGTCTTGTTGTCAATCAAGCCGGAGCACCCCCTGAAGGCGTTTCTATATTAATCAGGTCAGGTCTTGTCGAATGAATCAGGTAAATTGCAACTGCTGTAATGACTCCTTCTATTATTCCTATTGCGGCGTGGTAAGTCCCCATTGCTATAAGGCCGGGCACAAGCGGGAAAGTTCCAGCTATGTACATCTCTACGGCACATGCAAGTGCAGGGATAAAGCATGCCCACCATGCAGCTATTCCTGCTGAGACATAGCAGTTGCCGATTATCTTTCTGATTCCGGTGAAAGAATAGTATCCGACAAATCCCCCGATAACACCCATATTGATGATATTGGCGCCCATTGTTGTGATCCCTCCGTCACCGAATATAACTCCCTGAATTATGAGAACAATCGTTAGTATGAATACTGCCGCATAAGGGGATCCCAGTACAATTGCGGCCAGAGCACCGCCTACAAGGTGTCCGGATGTCCCCATTCCAACCGGCAGGTTGAATGCCTGTATAGCAAAAATTCCCGCTGCAAGAACAGCTATTAAAGGCATTTTCTCCTCATTCAGTTCGCTTCTTGCCCACTTAAGTGCAAGCGCGATAAAAATTATCGCAATAACCCAATATACCGCCGCCTGAGGCAATGGTATAAAAGCGTCAGGTATGTGCATGTTCCCTCAACTCGCATGAGAATGTGATGTGTTATGATATAAGTATTACTATGTGTTAATTGGATAATTGAACAAATAAAAATGTCTGGTAAATTGTATAATATCTATTATTAAAGGCAAATCGCATGAATATTGATATGAATTTTATTTCATCCGGTATATTATAAAATAAAAAGTCTTTGTTTTTAATCAAAAAATTTTCAGAATATCTTTTTTGATAATAACAGCATAATTTATCAGTCATGGTGGAGTTTGATGTGATTGAGCTGGATTCAGATCAGCCATTCTGCCTTGATAAAACACTTTCCTGCGGACAGGCACCGCGGTGGCATCAGGAAAACGGATGGTGGTACGGGGTGGTAGCGGATTCTGCGTTTAAAGTACGTCAGGACGGGGATAAATTGCATTACGATGGTGTGGGCAGTGATTTTATCAGCAGATATTTTTGTCTGGACTTTGATTTGTGGAAGGTGTATGACAGGCTGAAGGACGATGTTTATGCAAAAAGAGCGATGCAGGAGAATTACGGTCTGAGAATTCTCAATCAGGATGCATGGGAGTGTATGGTATTCCAGATGACTGTAAACCGTATCCGGACAAAGTCATCTACCGATCGCATCACAAGAATTTCTTCACGTCTTGGAAAAAAGCTGAATATAGACGGCAAAGAATACTTCACCTTTCCAAAACCTGCTGATATAGTAAATGCAGGCCTTCCTGCTCTGAAGTCCTGTAATATAAGTTATTTTGCAGATAATATTATGATTGCAGCAAATAAGGTTCTGGAAAATCCTTTGTGGGAAAATGAAGTGAATAATGCGGATTACGATGCGGCGGTATCAATTCTGTCTGGTTTTAAGGGTATTAAGCACAGGGTTGCCGAGTGGATTCTCCTTTTTGCATTTAAAAGGTATGAGGCATTTCCTGTTGATGCCCATATCAGAAAGATCTTTGAAGAAAATTATCTTAAGGGTCATTATTTTGGAACAGATACAGATGATAAATTTGATGAGGCAGTAAAAGATGCCGCATCACGTAAGTTCGGTGACTACCGCGGTTACGCCCTTGAATACCTGTTTAATACATACAGGTCCCAGTAAAAAATATGAATAGTTAAAGTGAATACCCCGGTATTCCTGCAGAAAAACTGTCAGAAAATATAAAAAATTAAAATTTAAATTGAATTTTTAATTTCTTCGCTGAAATTTTCGGCTGTTTTCCTGTTTTTTGCCTCGACAAAAAGTCTCATGAAGGGTTCTGTTCCTGAAGGTCTCAGAAGAGTCCATGAATCTTTTCTGTTTATGCGTATCCCGTCTGTTAAATCCAGATTTTCATTTGAAAACATGTCTTTTATTTTCTCTATAACTTCTCCGGGTTTTTCTGTATAGATTTTATCTCTCAGCATTACCCTTTCAGGGAGCTCTTTTCTTAGTTCTGAAAGTTTTTTCTTCTCTGATGAAAGGAGTGCGACCATCGCGGCAGCTGACATCCCACCGTCGCGGCAGTGCTGGTGTTCTGGGAATATCAGACCACCGTTTCCCTCTCCGCCGAATACAACGTTTTCACCATTCTTCTTGAGCTCAAGCATTTTCCTTGCAACGTAAATACTTCCGACCTTTGTATAAACCACTCTGCAGTTTGTATCTTTTGCAATGTCTTCGACAATCCTTGAAGTGCTTACGGGTGTAACGACGATTCCATTCTTTGTTCCTTTTGAGAAATATCTCTGCATTAGTGCAAATTCCTCGTTTTCCTCGACATAATCTCCATTTTCGTCAACAAAAACGGCCCTGTCGGCGTCCCCGTCATGTGCAACCCCAAAAGCTGCACCTGTAGACCTTACAAGCTCAGACAGGCCTTTTAGACCTTCAACAGAGGGTTCAGGAAGTCTGCCGGGAAACATTCCGTCACAGGAGCCGTTTATTGTATGAACCGTGCACCCGAGTCTTGATAATATCACAGGCGTTGTAAGGCATGCAGGCCCGCTACCCGGGTCTACTGCTATTGTCATATTTGCGGAAAGGCCGGGAAAATGCGATAAAACCCCGTTTATATATTCGTTGTTAGCATCATCGGCATGTGTTTCACTGCCGACATTTTTCCAGTCCCCGCATTTGAATGATTCTGACAGCAGTATATTTTCTACTTTAATCGTTTCCGTGTCATCCATCTCGGTTCCGTCTGCCTCAATCAGTTTAATTCCGTTATATTCGGGTGGATTGTGCGAGGCCGTGACCATTGCTCCTGCGTTATAGTGCTTTTTTACCAAGTACTGAAGTGCAGGCGTTGGCAGAATTCCGGTGTCAATTACGTTGCATCCTGCACAAAGAAGTCCTGCTTTAAGAGCGTTAATAAGTGCTGGACCTGATGTCCTTGTATCCATTCCGACTGCAATTTTGCCTTTCCTTGCTGTTCCAAGGGAGAGTCCTATTTTCATGGCAAGTTCAGGTTTCATGGACTCCCCGATGACTCCGCGTACACCGTTTGTTCCGAAAAGCTGTTTTTTTGATTTATTATCCGACATTTCATATACCTGTTTTTTATTTAGATATTCTTTGATTTACAGGATGATATTATTTTTTTTGCTGTTTTTTAACGTTAAAATCAGGACTTTGAACCTGGTTAAATTTGCCTGTGTTATATATTGCACTATATGGTTTACAGGCTTTAAACGTTGCAGTCTTATCAGTCTTGTTGCCAGGTAATTTTACCAGAATTAATAAATCAAAAGAAATAATATGGTGATTATAAGAGTTTTTCATGAGAAAATGGTTTTATCCTGGGAAAAATTTTGTTGAAAAATTACATTATTGCAGCGTATTATCCAGACCTGTGAGTTCTTCTTTGAAGTTTTTTATTGATTCCGACATCATAGTAAAAGCATTTTCATGATTTTCATATGCAATAACAAGAAATACTGTCCCGTTTTTTTCATTGTATCTGGGGTTGTAAAAGAATTTGGCATTAACAATTCCAGGTGAACCCTTTGCTTTTTCTTCAGTCTTGTTTAAGAGTTCTTTTATTTCCAGGCACCTGTTGTTATGCCTGTTCTCTTTATTTTTTTCGCCGGTATCTTTTACGGATCCTTTGAATGAGAGAATTTTTTGTGTACTGTCTGAATTTTTATTTTTGTCCAGTCCTTTGATTATACCCTGAAGGGTGTAGTAGTCGTCAAAAAGGTCAAGGGAGTTTATTACATCGTCTACCGACGGGTCATGCATTAGAGCATTTTCAATCTCAAGGTCCCCTTTTACAATTTTTTTGAAGCCTTCGTCTTTGAATCCTTCAATAATTGCATAACCGATTCCTGCATCTGAAAGGAGGTCGAGGACTTCGAACAGTTCGTTGCTATGTATAGCAACCATTGCTTTATTGCAGTCCAGACCTGCGACATAATAGGCACCATGCTCAAAATGTGTCGTTGTATCTTTTCCTTCTTCCATCATGAAATTGTGGTGGCCCATGTGTTTGATGACTCCCACTCTTTGGGGAAACATTGGAACCATGGTGTCAAGGAGCTTATGAATAAATGTCGTCTTGCCGGAATTTGAGTGTCCGACAATGTGAATGATTTTCATTTTTAATTAATCTCCTTCATTGAAAGTTTCATTTTCCTTGTTGCCGGTATCCTGTTCTTTGTCATTCTTCGGTTTTCTGATCATTGACGCTGCTTCGGCTACGCTTCTCATAACGTCTGATATCTGGTCTTCAGTCTCAATTTCGTCGTCGATGTCAACAGAGGTGCCTTCGATTTCAAGCAAAAACCTTGCAACTTCACTGGATTCAAAGAGTATGTCGTCAAGTTCATCTGCTGTAAAAAAACCGCATAGTGCTCCGTAAAAAAAAGTTGCACCGGATTTTTTGACTTTTTTCTTGAATGAGCTTCTTGCCTGGTTTACTGCCTGTGGAGTATATGTGTCTGTCATGAAGGGCACAAGTTCGGGAAGATTTTCTCCTATAAATGTCATTTCTGCTCCCCCTCTTGTTGTGAAATCAGCGCAGAGTCTTGCGATGGCCCATTCTCTTGCAGTAATATATGTGTGTTTTCTCAGGAATGTATTTACACGCCTGTATGCTGACCCGTCAACTTTTTTGAACTTTTTGTATTTGTTTATTCTTTCCTTGTCTTCGGTTGTCAGTTTATGCTCCTTAGGTCCGGAAGTGTTTATCTGGCTATTATTTTCGTTATTAATTTCATTATCAGTCGTTGTTGTGTCTGCGTCATCAGGTCCGGGTTCTGTGTCACTGTAATTATCACCGGATTTGGAAATTACCTCTGATAATTTATTTTCATCCGTAAAACTTTCGTCAATTTCCTGTTCAGTCATTATTCCCTCCTCAAAGCAGGTTTTCTGATATTTCTAGATAATTCTTTCGAGATTTTAGAGGATTTTAGTATCATGATATTATAGCCCAGTAATGTATAGCATCATATGGTTTATATAATTGGTGTTCTCATGTGAATGTACACTTAAACTAAGCCAGATTATACCTCTGTTTGTTTATTCAGGGTCCTATTGACATTGGATATCCCTGATTTTCTGGATGTTGCGGTGTGATATTCTCTTGAGCGTTTTTCCACAAAAAAGTCAGGTCTTCCTCTAAAAATTTCCTAAAAAAAGGCAAAGATATATTCGTTAAATTTTCATTAAATCTATGGTTTTTCTGCGGTTTATTGTCCTGTAAAGAATCTGATTATGCTTTAAAATTAATAAAAGAGAGTCCGTTATTTTTTAAAAATCGTTTAAATAATGAAAAATCCAGATATAGCCTATAATTTATGAAGAAAAATGTTATCCCTGGACAGAAAATAAAATTTCTTATAATTTTCTTTAATAGTAAATCCTGCGTGTATGCCCTTTTAATTTAAACAGAAATTTGTTAATATTGGTATTTTAGTCTTGGTAAGATTTGTTTAAGAAGTAAACAGGCTTTTGATTTTTCTAAACCCGCTAAAAAGCATTTTAGACCTCGGGCAGGTGACGGGTTTATAAGTTAAAAGTTTCTTAAAATTACCTTCTGATTTATTCAAACGTTTTTTTGTTACAGGGAGGCAGTTTCGCAGTTTCATATAAATGGAAAATAAGTCTTTTTGCCGGGCCCTTACCCTTATCTTCACAGAAGGCCTTGATATGGACTGATTAAATTGAAAAAAATAAAGAACGGGTTATTTTTCTGCTTATTTCCCTGATTCTGAGAGCGGGAAAAATCTATTGTAGACTTCTTTTCTTTCGTCGACATCAGTATGCAGGTAGATTTCAGTTGTCTGAATTGAACTGTGGCCCAGATTTTCCTGTACAACCCTAAGGTTTTTGGACCTTTTGTACAGTTCACTGGCGTAGCTGTGTCTTATTTTATGCGGTGTAATCCCTTTCGGAGCGTATTTATTAAATATGTACTGAACCGTTCTTGGAGAGATGTTCTTTCCGAGCTGACCTGTAAACAATGGCCCCTCAATCTTTCCGCCGGAGTATTTTTCTATTTCATCAAGTGTTTCATCGTCGATAAAAACAGTTCTTATTTTTCCTCCTTTTCCCTTAACTCTGATTGTATGGTCTTCAAAATCTATATTTTCAATATCAATTCCGCAGAGTTCGGACACACGTACTCCTGTTGCGTATATCGTCCTGATTATAAGGCGGTCTCTTTCATCCTGAATAGATTCCAGGAGCTTTAAGACTTGGTTATGTTTGAGGTACCTAATCTCCTTTTCCTTGATTTTCGGCCTGTCTATTCCGATCATGGGGTTTGCCTCAACTGCACCCTGTGCATAGCAGAACCTGTAGAATGAACTTAATGAGGATATTATTCTCTGCAGCGTTGCCGGTTTGTAATTGTTCTGTAGCGAAATAAAAAGCAGGAAATCATTTACAAATACAGGAGATACCTCTATTTTTGTGTCATTTTCTGCATTTTTCCGGTCAGTCCAGTATGCTTCAATGTCGTCCTCGCCTTTGTTTCGTCTTATCCACATATAATGCCCGAATCTCTTTATGCCGTCTTCATAACTTTTGATTGTCCGGGGCGAATAATTCCTCATTTTCAGGTGATAACTGAAGCGTTTTATCCATTCAGAAAAAGAATCCTTTTTCATTGCTATTTTATTGATAACTCTATGTAAATAAGTTTTGCGTAGAATATACATTCTGCGCAAAAATATATGTCACACAGGTTTTCTTCATTACACAATAATAATGTGTTCAAGTTATAGTGTCCCTGCAGTCTGGCGGCTGGTCAAAAAAAATTCCTGGATTCATAGTAACCCCTTGTTGTAAGTTGTTTTCTATGGGTCTTAAGAGGATGATTATTCTATGCTAATCGCTCAGAAATAGCGAATTGAATAATGACTCATCAAGAGTGTCTTAAAAACCATGTTTAGGAAATTGGAAGGTTTTGGAAAGGATATTAGTCCTGATAAATAAGGTTTAAACGTTATTTTGGTCTGCACTAAAATTTCGTATAACTGATTTTGGCAAAAACCAGACCTGCACCAATTCAAGTTGCAACTTTTTAAGGCCAATCTATTTTTGTTTTAGTTTTAGTGACCCTCTCATACTTTTTTTGGAATTGTAATCCGTGGTACGTGGAGATTTCGTAAGAAATACCAAAAAAACTGTTTATTCAAAGTATATCTAAGATTATTTATGATTATTCAGAGCTCAGGCAGGAGGTGCCTGCTTTACCGGATTAAACAGTTGGTTTCAATAGGTGTTACATCGTGGGGATGGTTTTCCTACGCGGGAGCATCCGTTAAATCAGATTAATATGTTGGTTACTGCTTTATGAACTGAGGCTTTTGTTTCTTTTAGATTAACTAATGTTGTCCTGCCTGGTAGTTTTTTAAGAAATTCCTTTTGAATCTGTTATATATTCTGGTTTTATTAATTTATTCACTGAATTTCACCTTTTTCGTTTTCTTGATACTTGAAACATATATTCAATAAACCATATGATGCTATACTTTACCTATGTGTTAGGGAAATCAAAAAATATAATGATATTGATGTTGGACTTTACACCTTTGAGAAAATTGTTTAGCAACATATGGTTTATCGGGTAAATTGATCGTATTTGTTCTCAAAACAATCATATCCCTACGAAAACAAAGATAATACACGGATGAGCAAAGAAGGACCAACACCGGCAATGAGGCAGTTTTACGAGATGAAGAAGAAATACCCGGATACAGTTCTTTTTTTCCAGATGGGTGATTTCTATGAAACTTTCGGTGAAGATGCAGAAGTAGTATCACGGGAACTTGAAATAACGCTCACATCCAGGGGCAGAGACGTCAACGGCGAAAAAATGCCTCTGGCCGGAGTACCTATACATGCAGGGGAGATGTATATTGCACGCCTTGTCCGCAAAGGCTACAGGGTAGCCATATGCGATCAGGTAGAAGACCCGAAAAAAGCGAAGGGCATCGTAAAGCGCGATGTTGTCAGAATAATCACACCCGGGACTATAATCGACTCCGAAATGCTTGGAAACTCCGGGTCTTCATATCTTATGTCGGTTTTTCCGGATAAAAAAAATAAGGAATACGGAATTGCATTTCTGGATATCTCAACTGGAGAATTCTTTATATCTTCGTGTAATGCCTCATCAGGCTTTTCGGACCTGAATTCCGAAATATCAAAATACCAGCCTGCCGAATGCATAATACCTGTTTCGTCATCTTCAGGTCTCTCTGAAAATCTAAAAAAACTCGGTGTAATTGTAACTTCCTACAGTGATTCTGCATTCGATTTGAAGTTTGCCGGTGATTACCTGAAAAATCATTTCCATGTCTCCTCGCTTGAGGGTTACGGGTGCCTTGGTATGGATTCATCTATCTGTGCCGCCGGTGCATGTCTTTCCTATGCGTGCGAGACGCAGATGACAGATCTTAATTACATCAGAAATTTTTCGACAAAAATCTCTTCAAATAATATGATCCTTGATGCCGTCACACTCAGAAATCTTGAAATTCTTGAGAATATTAAATCCGGCGGTCCGGACTCATCGCTTTTTGGTATTCTGAATGAGACAAAAACTCCCATGGGCAGCAGAATACTTAAAAAATTCATCACCTCACCACTTGTCAGCAAGGCTGAAATTGACAGGCGTCTGGACTCAGTAGGGTATTTTTATGATCTACCTATGATACGCTCATCTCTCAGGGAACACCTTCACAAATTCTATGATATAGAAAGAATAGCAAGTCGTATATCATACGGAAATGCAGGTCCCCGTGATTTAAACGCATTAAAAGACTCACTTGAAAAAATAACGGATATAAAAAGTGATTTTGACTCCTCACCGTCTGAAATTCCATATCTTGTTACAGAGTCACTTAGAAAAATCAGTGATATGGAGGATATCAGAAAGCTTATTGCAAAAGCAGTGTGCGACGAACCTCCTGTCAATGCCCGTGTGGGAGGAGTTATCCGTGAAGGTTATGCTCTCTCTCTTGACGAGCTGAGAGATATCTCAGTATCCGGCAAAGACTGGATAGCCTCCTTTCAGCAGTCCGAACGTGAAAGGACAGGCATAAAGTCACTGAAAGTGGGGTACAACAAGGTTTTTGGATATTTTATTGAGGTTACAAAATCAAATTCAAAAAACGTTCCGCCTGAATATGTCAGAAAGCAGACCACAGTAAACGGCGAAAGGTATACTCTTCCGGTCCTGCAGGAGAAAGAATCGCTTATTGCAAATGCGGAGGAGAAGGTGTCTGCACTTGAATATGAAATATATCAGGAATTAATTGAAAAGATAAAGCCATACGTTGAAACAATACAGACAACTGCAAGAAATATCGGTCTTCTGGATGTATATGCAAACCTTGCCGCAATATCCCATTCAAGAAATTACATCCGGCCGGTTATAGAAGATTCAAAGCGCCTTCTGATAAACAACGGGAGGCATCCGGTCGTAGAAAGAAACATCCAGAACTTTGTCCCCAATGATGCTGATCTTGATTCATCAGACAACCAGATACTGATAATTACAGGGGCGAATATGGCTGGAAAATCCACGTATATGCGTGAGGTTGCACTTATATGCATAATGGCCCAGACGGGGTGTTTTGTTCCTGCAGATACTGCTGTCATCGGAATTGTAGACAGGATTTTTACAAGAGTCGGAGCTTTTGATGACCTGGCAAGCGGGCAGAGTACATTTATGGTGGAAATGCTTGAACTTGCCAATATACTGAATAATGTAACACCTGAAAGTCTTGTCATTCTTGATGAAATTGGCAGGGGGACAAGTACCCTGGACGGTTTTTCCATTGCAAAGGCAGTCCTTGAGTTTCTTCACGGGACTAAACAGGAGGGGCCCAGGACTCTGTTTGCAACACATTTCCATGAAATGGTAGAAATAGAGGCCGATTTGAAAAGAGTAAGGAATTACCATTTTGCTGTCAGGGAGACAGGGGACGATGTGGTGTTTTTGAGAAAACTGATTCCCGGTGCAACCGACAGGAGCTATGGTATTCACGTGGCAAAACTTGCCGGAATACCGTCCAAAGTAATTAAAAGGTCAGAAATTATTCTAAAGGAAGAACAGGAGAAACAGTATGATCCAAAAAGCGGCAGAAAAATGCCACGGTATACACAGCTTCTGCTGATTGACAACCCCGAACCTGTATCTTCACCGCGAAAGGAAGACCCAGTCCTGAAAAAACTGAAAAGCATCGATCCAAACTCTGTTAATCCTAGAGAAGCACTTGCACTGCTGTATGAACTGAAAAAAGAGGCCGGAGATGATAATAATTGAACGATTCTGAAAACACACGCACTATACATGTACTTGACGAGGCTACAGTCAATAAAATTGCTGCCGGAGAGGTCGTAGAGCGGCCAGCGTCGGTGGTAAAAGAGCTTGTAGAAAATTCTCTTGATTCAGGCGCGGATTCAGTGACTGTTGATATAGGTTCTGATTCAGGCGGAATTTTCAGGATGATGGTTGTGGACAACGGATGCGGCATGAACCGGGATTCGGCCCTGCTTTCTTTAAAGCGCCATGCAACAAGCAAAATAGAAGATGTGTCAGACATTTCAAATATTGAGACTATGGGGTTCAGAGGTGAGGCCCTCGCAAGTATCTCCGGGGTTTCAAGGCTGACAGTTATAACAAAGACGCATTCATCGAAGGTATTATCTGGAACAAAGATTATCGCCGAGGGGGGAAATGTAATTGATATAGGAGAGACAGGCTCTCCTGACGGGACAACTGTAATAGTGGAAAATCTTTTTTTCAATACACCGGCAAGGAAAAAATTCCTCAAGTCCAGGCAGACTGAATTCAATCATATCTACACCGTAATCGAACGTATTGCAATAGCGAATCCTTCGGTCTCATTCAGGCTGGTTCACAACGGAAAGGAAAAAATATCCACACTGAAGACGGATTCTCTCATCGAAACTATATCATATATTTACGGGAAAGATATTTCGGATAAAATGTTTGATGTAGAGTCAGTGAATTCATTTATGAGAACAGAGGGGTTCTGTTCAGTTCAGAATCTCAATTACCCGGACTCGAAACATGTTTTATTGTCAATAAATAACCGTGTAGTTGCCTCTCCTGTTCTGATGAAGGCAATAAAAAGTGGTTACGGAACTCTTCTGGCAAAAGACCGCTATCCTGCCGTTTTTCTAAACATTATAATTGACAGAAGTATAGTAGATGTAAATGTCCACCCTACAAAGAGGGAAGTAAGACTGTCACGCGAAAAGGAGATATTTGAGGAAATTTCATCTGCAGTTAAAAAGGCACTGAAATCAGGGAATGTTCAGCTGGACTTTTCATCAGGTGAAAAAAATACTTTTAAAGAAATATCTGCCGAAGAAAGCCTGCAAAAACCTTTGTTTAAGGTTGAATCTCCAGCTGGCACATATGACTTAGGGGACAGTGAACCGGAGCTTTCTGGAAAACCGGACTTTGGTTATCATCCGAGATTTAGTGCGACCGACAGTCAGTTGAGACTCACCGAAAATTTTGATGAATCAGAAAATGAATCGAAACTTCCGGCAATGGAGGTTATAGGACAGTATGATGCGTCTTATATTATTGCGAATATGAGGAATTCAAAGGGTGATGAGCTAGTCGTAGTCGACCAGCATGCAGCTCATGAAAGAATTCTTTATGATCAGGTTATAAAAATCCGTGATTCAGGAAATAAGTCCCAGGAGCTTTTAGTACCGGTTATAATGACCTTTAAGGAAAAAGAAGCTGAAACACTGAGCTCCAATCTTTCACTTCTTGCAGAGGAAGGGTTTGTTATTGAAGAGTTTGGCAAAAACACGTTTGCTGTCAGGACAGTCCCTATGGTCCTTGGAAAACGGATAGGTACAGAGATTCTTAAGGATATCATTTCTGATCTTCTGGATGAAAATCTTAAATCTCTGGATTCCAAGAAAGAAAAAATTACTTCGACAATAGCATGTCGTGCGGCAATAAAGGCCGGTTCTGTACTGACCAAAGAACAGATGAACCGCCTTTTGAACCAGCTTTCGAAAACCGAGCTTCCTTATACATGCCCCCATGGAAGACCTACTATGCTCGTCTTCACAAGAACTAGACTGGATTCACTGTTTATGAGAAGCTGATGCCTCTAAAAATAGGTATATTTAGTTTGAACTGAGTTTTCCCTGCACCATGAATCCTGTTATCAGGTCAACTATTCCGATTGCTATTGCAAATACACCGATGACCTGAACAATTACAACAGTCCCGAGAAGCGGGAAAATTATAAGAACTATACCAAGAGCTATCCCTATAATTCCTGTTATTGAAAGGAGCAGACGATACCATCCGTTTTCCTTTTCCGCAGTAAGGCCTAGCCACAGATCTCCGAATCCTGTGATGAGGGCCCATATTGCAATAAGGACAGCTATCGTAAGCCATAAAACAAGAACATTAAGCACAGCAAGTATTCCTATAATTAAACCTATTATCCCTATAATTACAAGAACTGCTTTTGATTTAGTCGAATCTTTTTTGACAATACCTTTGATAATAGTAGAAATACTGTAAATAATAATCAGGGCGCCTATGAAATAGGCAAACAGATCCACAACGTAAGGTGCCCATACAAGCGCAATTGCACCGAATATAATTGCTATCAGTCCCTGAAGCAGGAATACCCACCAGTTTACCGGTGAAAATTCACTGTCAATTACTACCACTTCGTCCATTTTAGACCTCCAATTTAAATTCCTGATTTATAATATATATAAATTTCTAACTTTTTTTGGAAAAAAAATGTCTTAATTTTGATTTTTTATAGAAATTATCTGTTTGTATGTATTATTATCCTGTGAGTGCATGAAAATATATGATGTGCATAGATGATCGTCATTTTTTCTTTCTGGATGCGCCGGGTGTTATTTTTAAAACATAGAGTTTTTCATCTTCGATGCACCGCTCTGATATTACGCACACATTTAATTCAAGTGATGAAAGATCTGCCAGAACCTCATCTTTCCCCGTAAGGGATGAGATCAAAAGAAGGCACCTTCCGTTGTCTGTCATTGCTTTCTCAAGCATACCGGCAAATCTTTCTATAGTATTCCGCCCGCTTATTCCTCCGTCAAGAGCATATTCCAGCCAGTCATCAATTCTCTCACCGGGCTGTGTCGGAAGGTATGGAGGATTGAAGATAATCAGGTCAAATCTTTTATTTATGCAGGATAAAAGATCGCCTCTTATGACCTCTATACCTTTCTTTTTTGAGGCTGTGCATGCATAAGGATTTATATCTATAGCAAATGTGTTCTCTGAGATTTTTTTTATCTCTCCCGCTATTTTGCCGCTTCCGGTACCGACTTCAATTATATTTTCACAGGGACGTGCCTCTTTTAAGGCGCATTCCAGAAGAAGGTAAGTATCTTCTTCGGGCTGATATACCTGTTCTTTGTAATCTGTCATCTCTTAATCCTGAATCGTCTTTATTTTAAGCACCAGGAATTACTTTGGTTAACGCCGGTCTTTACTATGCTTACATTTATGGTCTTTAATTATATAACTGAGACATAACAGAAATTTTTCCTTTTGGGGGAAAGGTTTTTGATGCATTTTCTGTCAGTCGGTGTATATTGTCTAAAAGTTTATGTAAACAAATATTGTTAAAAGCTTTAGAATCTAATTATCGAGAGACGAGAATATATGGAATTGAAAATAGGAAAAGCCGGGGGACGGGATTTTTATATTGATGCCCAGGAGCTTGTTACCGGCAGGACCTGTATAATAGCCCAGTCAGGCGCCGGAAAGAGCTGGAGTATTGCAGTTTTATGTGAAAAAATGTGCAGAAACAATATAGGGTTCTGCTTAATCGATACAGAAGGGGAATATTATTCGCTAAAGGAAAAATACGATAATATCTGGTGGATTGGTGCGGAAGGCGGGGATTCCGAGTGTGACGGAATAACTATGGACTATGATATTGAGAAGGTCAACATCCAGCATATTCTTCAAAGGGCGGTTTCGGAGAGCCGTCCTGTAATTTACGATGTCTCGGAAGTTGAAATGATCCCGCGTGTCACAAAGATGGTCCATGCACTTTATGACGTTGCAACAGAGCAGAGAAAACCGTACCTTTTGATCGTTGAAGAGTCTGACAAATTTATACCGCAGTCAAAGGACTCAATAAAAAAAATAGAGGAAATATCACGAAGGGGGAGAAAAAGAGGTCTTGGAATGATGGTTGCAACTCAGAGGCCTGCTATAGTTACAAAAAATGTTCTCTCCCAGTGCAATAACCAGATAATAGGAAAGCTCTCTATAGAAAATGATCTTAAGGCAGTCGGTCTTTTTTTCAGTTCAAAACAGGAAGTCGAGGAACTTACGACACTGAACCCCGGTGATTTCTTTGTTATGGGAAATCTCGTGCGTGAAAAAACGAAGATGAGGTTCGGGAAACGTGAGACGCAGCACCGTGGTCTGACTCCGGTTCTTGAGTACAGGGAGATCTCTGATGATAACGATTCTGGTGAGCAGGAAGAGCCTGAAGTGGATATTATTGACGATTTAAATGACGGTGACTATAGTGTATCCTCAGGTAATAAAGAAAATGACGTCTTTACTGAAAATGAAACAGACACGGACAGAGTGACTGAAGCAATCGCCGTAAAAAGCCTTGGCCATGTTTCGTCTCCTGCAAAAAAAACAGCATCCCAAAAAGGAAGTCAGGCAAAGAAAAAAAAGGCTTTAGTTGCTGAAAAAATAAAGAAAGAAGCTGTTATTCCTGTGGTAGAAAGAGATGAAGCACTGAAAACAGCATCTAAAAAGCTTAAAAAAAGCAGATTGGGTTTGGGCTCCGGTGAAAAGCTGTTGTCGGCAGATTTGGTTTATATCCCGATTGTGAAAGTTTCAATAAAATATATCGGTGGAATTCTCAAAAAATCAACCAGAAAAGCTTCTTTTTTAATAGACGGAAGAAACGGTGCAGGCGTTAACTTATCCCGTGGTCTTAGTTTCAGGTCTTTTTTTTCAGAATATGTAGGACTTGATGAATCCTCTGTAGTCATTTTAAGCCTTCTGCCGATAAAGGGTGACACCTTGGCAGGTATTGAAGCGCAAAGCGGTCTGGATAAAAAAACCGTTGAAAGATCTATTTCTTCTCTTGAAAAAAAGAGGCTTATTACCCGTTCAGAGACTATAGGCGAGTCGGAAGAACCTGTATATGTGCCTCTTGTGTCAGACTCCCTCCCGGTGGTAAAACCAAAAGAAGTCAAAATGAACCTTCGGATGGGTCATCTTGAAGAAGGGACTACAGAGAAGAGGACTGTTGAGGAGAGTGACATGAGGACGGTTCTTAAAGTTGTAGAACCGACATCCGAGATTACGGATTATTATACATTTTATTACCCCATGTTCAGGGTGACCGCTGCAAGCGGATACGAGGAAAGGACAGTGTACATTGATGCTGTTACAGGAAAAGAAGTTTTCCCTGACGAATTTTAAGAACCACCTTTTTATTTTGCTATTTTTGCAATGTTTGACATAAACGAAAATTCCTTCAGCGTAAGTTCTTCGGGACGCTTTTGCAGGAGTTCTTCCGGGATGTTTTCAAATATCCTTTCGACATTTTTTTCACCCAGTTTTTTTGAGGATATTTTAAGTGCCTTCCGTATTGTCTTTCTCCTGAGTGAAAAAAGCTCCCTTACAAGGTCTGAATAAAATTCTTTGTCATCAATCTGGTAGGTGAGCTCTTTTTTAGGGGTAATCCTTACAACCCACGAATCGACTTCAGGTGGCGGCGAAAAAGAACCGGGTTTAAGCTCTAAAAGGGGCATGACTTTTGCGTATGTCTGGACCATTACGGAAAGCCTTCCGCAGTCTGCCGTTCCCGGAAGAGCAATCATTCTTTCCGCAAATTCTTTCTGGTACATAAGAACCGCTTCTGAAAATTTTTTTCCCAGCAGTCTGAATGTTATCTTTGAAGACACGGAATACGGAAGATTTGCGACGACTTTATCAAATTCGGGAAGTACGCATTTTGCTGCGTCACCGTGAATTATTTTAAGTCTGCCGGACTCAATCTCCTTTTTAAAAAAAATTTCCAGACAGGGTATCAGTGTTCCGTCAAGCTCTATTGCGGTCACTTCTGCTCCCCTGTCAAGAAGAGCCTTTGTTAATACACCTCTCCCCGGGCCGATTTCAAGGACCTTGACACCTTTAACATCAGTAAACTCAGAGATCTTTTTTACAGCATCATCATCGCAAAGGAAATGCTGGTCATGCAGAGCTCTCATTTTGATGTAAACAGGTGATACTTTACACCTGGGTCTTCTATCTCTTCCAGAATCCTTTTAATAATCATCTGTTCCGGATGCGGGATTGCCTTGATGCGTTCACTTATGTCTTCGAAGCTTTCGAAAGGCTTTTTTCCGCGTTCATCCAGAATTTCCCAAAGGAGTTTCTTCCCGATACCTGGCAGTAAATGAAGCATATGCTGTTTTGATGTAATTGGAACAGCTTTGTTGAAAAAATCAACAAATTTCTTTTGATTTCCCATAACTATACTTTCCACTGCGTATGGAAGTTCCAGTTTTGCAGTCTGTGTCAGATCGCTGTAGCTGATGCGGCGTTTGACTCTCTCGATCTGATCCCTTTCTTTGTCCCCTATGTATACCCTGTCGTTTGCCTGGAGAGTTGAAACCTTTGGGACAAGTTCAAGAAGTTTAAACTGCTCGATGCCCATAGCCTGAACAATAGGCTCCTTTTTGAACTGCGGACGGTGTGATTCACTCATACCGGTCATTGGAAGGACATCGATAATAACTGCATAAAGCTCTTTTTTATCTGTTTTATCGGTCTTCATCAAAGAAACCCCCCCTTTGATTTAGAAGTGAGCTATTACAAGGTCGAGAATCTCATCGAGTTCCTCACCTGAAAGAGTGAAGCGCTCCTTTGCATATATAGCACGAAGTTCATCCCTTGATTTGGGCATAACGGTAGCTATTCTAAATGCAATGTCGGGTTTAATTTTTTCAAGAGCAAGAAGGCTTTCTACCAGAGCCCTTGATTTTTCAGCGCTTGTTTTGGAGAGGTGATTGGCATGTTCAATGCTTCTGCGCAGTTCGTAAGACATCTCCTTCCCTGACTCAAGCCTGGCTGCCTCTACTTTCAGCAACTCTTCACGTAACACCGGCAGTGTAATCCTCTCTTCGTCTAATACTCCTTTTACTTTCATGCCAATCACTATTGAAAAATGATTATATTTCCTGTGGCTTTAGGTGTTGCGGTCTTGAGATAACAACTTTTGTTGAATTGCCGTCTCTAATCTCAAGCATCCATGCGCGTCCCTGTCTGCCGATAATTGTTCCGGTTTTCCCGTGGAATCTTCTGTGTGGCATCCCGCACTGAACACTCGGGTCAACAACAATATGGACCTTCTGTCCCTCTTCAAACTGCTGAATAACAGTTGTTACAGGTGCGAGGCCACGTTTTCTGAGATCTTTTTGGTATTTATAGCGTGTTTTTTTTCTCTGACCATTATGATGTGCCATTTTTAACTCTCCATTTCATTCCGGTTTTCGGGAACAACTCCTTCAACCATTATAACATCAAGACTGGTAACCTGAGCCGGGCAACCGAGTATCTCTGACAGACTCGGTTTTGTCCTGTCGTTATCACCTGATATGAGCTCTTTGATGTAAAGCCCGGCATCCCCGAGAACTGTTATCCGGAAAATACCGTCTTCCATCCCGCTGCACTCTATATCAAGACACTGGCGTTTTCTGATAAGATCTGCTCTTCTGTGGGAAACTCTGTCAGGGGTGCGCTGGTTTATTGTCACTCCTTTCAGGCCGTTAAGAGCGGAATTAATCTCATTTACGGAAAAATCGCCTTCGACTTTTACCAGAATACTGTACTTTTTATGCGCTTTTCCTGATTTAAGGGTTTCCACCTCATGTCTGTCACTTACGTGATCAAACGTTACAGATACCCTGTTTTCTGCGGATTTGTTCACAAGCGCTTCAAGTTCATTTAGCGGGACGCTTCTTTTTCTTGGTTTGACTATTTCAAGAACAAACGGTCTTCCTGTACCAATCATTCTTGCGTCTATATCCTCTCTTCCTGCACCATGAAGTATTGCATCGGAAGCTTCGCATGCTTTGATTATCGGGCGCCCTATAAGCTCCTCAACAGAGTCCTGATACATTTTGCCCGTGAAGTTGCACCTTTCGCAACCTTTACCCTTGCATTCCCTGCAGAACCAGCGTGTCTGTGGTATCCCACGCTCGTACTTCATATATCTGCCGTAGATATAAAGTGAATTGACTTCTACTTCAACTTCTTCCGTTGAAAGGTTGCAGATTATAACAATATCGGGGCGCTTGAAGTCAACCTGGCTTTTGGTAAGGGCACTTACGGCTTTTCCGGTTTCCCTGTTGAATTCAGCTTTCAGGGGTTCGGGATTTGTGAGCGAGAGATCCGTCCAGATCATCTCTTCGCTCTCCGACATAAGCGGAGGGACCCTGCACCCTACAAGGATTGTCTCATGCTCGTATGGCTCTATAGCGGTTTTAATTTTTTCGGCCCAACTCTCTGTTTTGTCGAAGAGGTTGCCGCAAATCCAGCAGGTATCCTCCTCTTTTTCGTAAGGAACGTTTTTTTCCAGTGCAAGGGCTATTCTCATTGCACTGCCTCTTTGCGTGTTCAGAAGTCCGTGCGAGCTTTTCCCGTACATTCTTCCGAGGCAGTGATCGCATATTGGTCCGTATTCAAGGATTTTTTCTGTTACTTCCAGGATATCTTTCATAATCCCCTCCTGTCAAGTTCGTTGAGAATTACTGTAATTGTGTGATCGGCGTGCAGGACTTTGGGACCTGCCGATACTCTGGGAAGGTCTTTTAGCATATCTTCTTCTTCCCCGGTAAAATTATGATTATCCGAAAGAATATACGAGCAGGGTGCATTTTCTGTCTCTCTTATATCACTGCCGTTTTCGTCGAGAACCGAGAATTCATAGTCTTTCAGAAGGCATTTGAGACCTCTTCTTTTGACGTATATCCCTTTTGTTGACTCACGGAATTTTTCCCCGCAAGGTAGGTCTAATGCCTTTTTCAGAAGTGATCCGGTGCTTCTTTCGTCAGGATTGAGATATCTGACCTCGTCGCCCTTAATCAAAATCGTTTTTGGAGGCATTGGCTCTCCAAGAAGGAGAAGGTAGCATTCGACATCATCTCTCAGTGAATGAGACAGAAAAAAGCAGGAGTTTATGCAACTGCACAGGATGTCCATTCTTCCGGCGCCTCCGGGCATGTCATTGAGTGAAAAGTTACCTGCTGTTACGGCGTTATGCCCGATTACAAGAAACCGCTTAATCAATTTTTCATCCCGCCGAATTTCTTGAGCATGCGCTGCATATTGAATTTACCGCCGCCCATTCCTCTGAATCCTTTGAGGGTACGCTGCATTGTCTTGTAATATTTCAGAAGCTCCCTTACTTCCTCAGGCGCCGCTCCTGCGCCGGTTGAAATTCTCTGCACTCTTGAGCCGCTTATAACAGAAGGGTTGTCAAGCTCTTCGTTTGTCATTGAGTCCATTATGACCTTATAGCGCTCCATCTTTTTTCCGGTTACATCAAATGCGTCCTGGGGGATTTCAATTCCACCGAGAGGAAGCATTGACATGACCTGCTTTAGGGGGCCCATTTTTTTGAGTGACTCAAGCTGTTTGTACATGTCCCTGAGGGTGAATTTACCCTTCATCATCGAGTTTACATCCAGTTCCTGGTCACCCATGGCCTCTTCCGCACGTTCCATTAATGCGTGCAGGTCTCCCATTCCGAGAAGACGGGATATGAAGCTGTCAGGATCGAAGCGCTCAAGATCCTCTATTGTCTCTCCGCTTCCTATGAATACAATACCCGAACCTGTTTCAGCGACAGCCGACAGGGCACCGCCTCCCTTTGCGGTCCCGTCCATTTTGGTAATTATTACACCGTCAATACTGATTGCCTCGTGAAACCTTGCCGCCTGTTCACGTGCCTGCTGGCCAAGTGCGGCGTCAATTACAAGCCACCTGTGTGTTGCCTTTGTGAGCCGGTTTAATGCTATTATCTCGTCAATAAGCTCGTCTTCAAGTGCGTGGCGGCCCTGTGTATCAATTAAAAGAACTTCAGAATTTTTGAGTTCTTTAAGGCCGTCCCGGACAATCTTTACGGCGTCCTTTTCACCGGATTTCCCATAGCACGGAACATTTACTTTGTCGCACAGGGTTTTCAACTGGTCATATGCACCCGGTCTGAAGACATCGGCGCAGATGACACCTACACGCAGACCTTTCTTCTGGAAATATCTTGCGAGTTTTCCGGTTGTAGTTGTCTTTCCGCTGCCCTGGAGACCTGCCATAAGGATTGTCTGCGGGCCGAGTGTGATCCCGCACTCATTACCCATCAGGCGCACAAGCTCCTGGTAGACTATCCGGAGGACGTGCTCTCTTACGCTCATCCCCTTGGGAGGTTCTTCGTTTAAAGCCCGCTCTTTGATGGACTTTGAAAGGCCCATTACAAGCTTTACATTTACATCTGACTGTAGGAGTACTCTCTGGAGGTCTTTTACGAGTTCGTCCACTGCAGCTTTGTCGATGACTGTTTTACCGGCAAGCTTTCTCATGGCGTCCTTTAGTCCTGACCCGAGTCTGTCAAGCATCAGACATCAGCTCCAAGAAGTTCATTGACTATAGTTTCCGGTTCAAAGGGTATTACATCATCGTAACCCTGTCCGACCCCGAGAAACATGACAGGTTTTTTGATTGTATGGGTAATTGAGATTGCAGCGCCGCCTTTCGTATCCATATCCGCTTTTGTGAGAACCACAGTATCTGTCCCGACAGTATTGTTGAACTCCTCTGCACGGATAACCGCGTCGTTTCCGGCGACAGCCTCGTCAACGTAGGCAACAATGTCGGGTTTCATAACTCTTTTAATCTTCTCAAGCTGGTTCATCAGGTTTGAGCGGTTGTGAAATCTTCCCGCTGTGTCCGCGAGGACAACGTCAATGTTGTGGGCTTTGGCATAACTTACAGCATCAAAGAGGACTGCTGAAGGGTCGGCTCCCTCCTGGTGGCTGATAACCTTCACGCCTATCCTTTCGGCATGGGTTTTCATCTGCTCGTTGGCGCCTGCCCTGAAAGTGTCACCTGAGCCTATTACCACCGAGTACCCGTTTTTCTTAAGGAAATGGGCAATCTTTGCAACAGTCGTGGTTTTCCCGGCGCCGTTAACTCCGGTAAAAAGGACTTTTACAGGCTTTTCATGTGAATGGATATAGCCGGTCAGCGAGAAACCTTCACCGAGGACATCCAGAAGGGCATTTTTTAATGCATCTGTAACGAAGTCCTCAGAAGAAGTTCTTATTTTTTTCTTCTGTCCTACAAGTTCGTCTTTCATGTGGGAAATGATTTCATCAACTGCATCAAAAGCGACATCATTTTCAAGAAGAATCATTTCAAGCTCTTCCAGAGGCTCCTTTATGTCTTTTTCGGACAGGAGTATTTCTCTTTCAGTAACAAGTACCCGGACTTTTTCTGCAAAAGATGCCTTTTTAGGTTTATTTAAAGTTTCAGGCGATTCGGTTTTTTCATCCGGTATAAACACTTCAGAAGAGGGTTTTGTCTGACTTGAGGGCTCTTTTGTATTCTTTGGGGTTGACCTGATTTCAGGACTCCCCGAAGAATCGCTGTTCTCAATTTTTTCGTCTATCTTTGAGCCGAACTTTTTGGAAACACCCTTGAGTTTATCTTTAAGAGATTTGAACATAACAGATCAGAGCTCATATTCTGCTGCAATTTTTAAGCCTTCATCTGCTTGTATGCAGCATCAAGCTTTTTTGCGATATCGTTTGCTTTTTTTTGCATCTGTGAGATTGATTCTGTTATTTTCTTCTCAAGAGCTTCCATTTCCTTAGCGCGGTCATTGAGGTAGGATGCAGAGTAGTCGCATGTATGCTTGACTACTATGTCAGATCCTATATTGAGAAGGACTTTATCATTTTCGACCGGCTTTACCTTAATCGATGCCCCTCCTCCCAACTGAAGCAGGACAGGGTTTTCGGGATTTTCCTTAATTGTGTTAATTGTGTCAACCGCAGTCAGGGATTCAAGTCTGCGCTGCTCAATCATCTGAAGCTGAGCGGAGTATGCCTCTATCTCCTGTCCAAACTCGTTTAGGTACTGCTGGAGCATCTGTACTTCACGAGGGTCAACCTTTTCCAAGTTACTCACCATCGATAAGTTTGATTCCGTCAATATTTATGTAGTTTCTCTTTAAACGGTGTTTGCTTCCCAGGATCATGTAGATCTTCTCTGAAGCCTGTTTTTCGTTTGGTGCAGTGATAACTTTTTTGAATGGCTGATAGTCATAGCCATTTTTAAAGTTTCCCTGCACTTCAAATTTCTGGTCTGCCATTTTAATAACTCCTTTAATCAAAGCCAAATACTTCTTCTATTCTTCCAAGCTCATATCCGCTTGTAGAAATCCCTGCCATATAGGACCTGCTGTTCGCAATAAGCCCTGTCCCGACGAGGCTGCTTCCCATATTTATAGTTCCTGTACCAACTGGCAGGTCTGTTATGTTTTCAATTTCCCTTATTTCCTGGGCCGTTACACCGGGACTTACGAGTATTCCCCTGTTGGTGGCAACCGCTGCCATTCCAACTGTGGGGATACCTCCGATTGTCATCATAACAACAGGAACATCAAGAAATTTTGAGATTTTCTCTGCGTACTTGTCGGGGAGACGTGGATGGACAACTGCTATGCTGTCATTTGCAAGAATGATGTTTCCTGCAGCGTTCATGGTTCTGCCAAGAAACATGACATTTCCATATTTCTTCAGCAGTTCCGATTCTTCGGTTGTTGCAAGACCGCTTGCAATTATTCCGTTGCTGTTCCCGACAAGAAGTGAGCCTATAATCGAGCTTCCCTGTATTGTAGTCTGGACTACTTCAATACCAAATCTCTCTTCAATGCTTTTGACGTATTCTTCGGGAGCATTAAGCGGAACGAATGCAAAATCCTCGAATACGCGTGTATAAACGCCTATATTTTCGTCGCCAGCGAAGTCGATTGTCTCTTTCATTTCACTCTTCGGCAAGTTCAGCCTGAACCTGACCGTCCTCAAATTTCATTGCACGAACACGGATTT